>CAMCFT010000002.1 GCA_945874225.1 Flavobacterium psychrophilum | reverse complement strand
TAGGTGCTTATAATATGACTCAATGGATGCAGTTCATCACTTTAAGACCTAAGGTGGTAATGATTGATCCAAAAGGAAATTCTCATATCATTAGAGAAAGTGAAACTAATGAATATGTAACCTCACTGGATATAATCCCAACTCATTTAGAATCTTTAGATTTATAAAATAGTACAATAATAAAAATGGTAGAGAGCAATAAATATTGGAATTTTTTTAATAACTGTGTACTTCACAGTTATTCGCAAATCTTTTTTTCTAAAAATAAGATTTTTGCATGGCTAATTTTACTAGCGTCTTTTTTAAATCCAACCATAGGTTTTTGGGGATTAGCTGCAGTGATTTTTACAAATGTATTGGCTAAGTGGTTGGGGCTTGACAAGCAAACTACCGAAGATGGGCTTTTTGGTTTAAATTCTTTATTGGTAGTTTTAGGATTAGCCGTGTATTTTAATGTGAATTTTAGTTTTTTATTCGTTTTTTTTACAATAAATATTTTTACCCTTTTATTGTCTGTAAGTTTTTCTAATATAATGGCTCGTTTCAAGTTGCCATTTTTAGCTTTCCCTTTTATAATTGCAATTTGGGTAACATTTTATGTAATGAAAAGTTACACTAATTTAGAAGTTGATGAAGGGAATGTGTATTTTTTAAATGATATATATAAAGTTGGCGGACATTCGTTTTTAAAACTTTATGAAACATTTGATACGCTGCCAATACCAGATTTTATTATAGGGTATTTCAAATCATTATCAGCGATTGTATTTCAATTTAATTGGATAGCCGGTGTGTTTATTGCTATAGGGTTATTTATAAGCTCTAGGATTTCGTTCTTATTATCCATAATTGGGTATAGTTCAGGATACTTGTATTATATGATTGTAGGAGAAAATATTAACAACTTACATTACGGTTATATTGGATTTAATTTCATGCTTTTTGCAATCGCTATTGGAGCTTTTTATTTTGTTTCTAAGCGGAAAGTACATTTAGCAGTCGTATTTTTAATACCAGTTCTCGGATTAATAATTACTGGATTAAGCGGTTTTTTAGAGGTTTTTGGATTAGCTGTTTTTTCATTGCCTTTTATGTTAATGACTGTTTTAGTTATTTATGCCATGAATTTCTCTAGCAATTTCACTAACTTTCCGAAAGTAGTTTATCAAACCTATTCTCCTGAAAAAAACCTATATAATTATTCTAATTATATGGAGCGATTTGGGAGTAATCAACAATATTTAAAAATAGGCTTGCCTTTTTACGGAAAATGGATAGTTTGGCAAGGACAAGAAGGAAAGCACACTCATAAAGGAGATTGGAAATACGCTTGGGATTTTGTAATCGACAATAAAAAAGGAGAGACTTATAAAAACGACGGAGATTATTTAGCAGATTATTATTGTTATAACGCCCCAATAGTAGCTCCTGCCGATGGAAATATTGTAAATATAATTGATGGTATCGCCGATAATATTCCTGGAGAAATTAATATGAATCAAAACTGGGGAAACACTATTGTGATTAAACATTCGGAGCATTTATATTCACAGTTAAGCCATTTAAAAGAAGATTCTTTTAAGGTCAAAGAAGGTGATTTTGTAAAAAAAGGGCAACAATTAGCTCGTTTAGGGAATTCTGGAAGATCACCACAGCCTCACATTCATTTTCAAATTCAATCTACACCTTTTGTAGGATCCAAAACTTTAAAATATCCATTGAGTTATTTTATTAAACAAACAAAAAATGAGCCAATTTTCTCTTCTTTTGCGTATCCCGAAGAAGGAGATGAATTGACCGACATAAAAATGAATAAATCCTTAAACAAAGCTTTCAAATTAATTCCAGGGATGATTTATAAAGTTAGTTCTGCCCATCCAAAATTTGAAAATACGGAATGGGAAATTAATACCGATGCGTTTAATTCAACTTATATAATGTGTTCTAAATCTAACTCATTTGCTTATTTTGTAAACGATGGAACGATGCTCTATTTTACTTCATTTGAAGGGAATAAAAATTCATTATTATACTATTTTTATCTAAGTGCTTTTAAAGTTTTCTTAGGAGATTTTCAAAGCATAAAAATAAATGATGTGCTTCCTATTCACAATGTTTTTAATGGATATATCAAATTTTTTCAAGATCTAATTGCTCCTTATTATCAATTTTGTAGTGCCCAATATGAATCTGTTTTAGATGGATATAATAGCGAATCTTCTGATTTTATAGTATCGGCAAATCTTACAAAAAAGATTTTTAATAAAAAGTCAGAGCAAATGAATTTTAAAATTATTGGTAATGATAATTCTTTAAAAAAAATAGAAGTCATAACAGAACAGGAAACCTTTGAAATAGACCTAAAACTGAATTAATAAAATCACTAAATTTTAAACATAAAAAAAAAACATCCATGAAAAAAATAGCCATAATAGTAATATTTTTATTTGGATTTAAGCTAAATGCCCAAGTAGAAGAGTACAATTCAAAAACCTTGACTTTATTTAATGAAGGCAATTGGAGCGGTTTGATTGATGCAGCAAAAGAAGCCGAGAAAACGAACCAAACTAACTTTGAAATTGAGTATAGATTAGCGGTCGCTTACTATAATACTGCAAATTATTTTGATAGCGCAGCACAATTCAAGAAAATAATAGAAACGTATAAAGTGAATTATGAATATATTCAGGAATATCTTTATTATTCCTATCTTTTTTCAGGCAGAGAGGCAGATGCTTTTTTAGTGGCTAATAATTTCCCTTTCCACTTAAAAGAAAAAGTGAATTTTAAAGAAGCCAAGTTTTTTAATTATGTTTATACAGAAGGAGGCATAAAAATTAGTGATAAAAGCGACTTAAATGTAAAAGATATGTCCTATTTTAATTTAGGATTAAGCCATCGATTTAGTCCTTCTTTTACAATCTATCACGCTTTTTCGACCTTAGCGCAACAATATATCGACTTTGATTATAAACAATCAGAATATTACATAAATTCTAATATTCAAATCAGTAAAGGGATTACATTAATTCCGGCATACCATTATCTTAAAATTGCAGATCAGAATCCGCAATACGAAACAATACCCCTACCTGGCGGAGGAAATGGCTCTGTTAGCGTGCGAACTTCTAATAAAGATCAAAACATCAATGTGTTTTATTTTGGATTAAAAAAACAATGGAATAGATTGAGTTTGACAACTAGCATAACGAGTTCAACAGTAAAAGGGATTGATACACTAGGCAATTCGGCAAAAACAAATCAGTTGCAATATGGAGCAGATCTGGGCTATTCTCTAAAAGCATTTAGGGATAAAGTTTGGTTTGGTTTTGGAGGATATATGCACTCTGATGACATTGGAGATAAATTTATATGGAATATAAAAACCTATATTCAAATAAGTCCAAAAGTATATTTGTTTACCAAATATAATCAATCGAATGTTTATAACTTCTCCGAAGACAATGCTTCTGTTTTTGTAAATTCTTTATCTAAGTCAAATAATAAAATTTCAAATACTTTAGGGATTAATTTATCGACCAAATTAAAAGCTTATTTCAACCATCAATTTGAAAATATAGAAAATATTGATGATGAAATAATCCAAAACAATTTTAGTTTTACCTATAACACGTTTATTATAGGATTAAAATTAGATTTTTAATAATAATACAATTTAACTCCCAATTCAAATGAAACATTTTATAATAATACTTAGTTTTTTAGCAACAATTTTTTCTGCAAATGCTCAAAATGGTGAACTTTTAAGTGCTTTTGAAAAAAGCTATTTATATGAGAAAAATCAAGAATATACTAAAGCAGTTGCTAGTATAGCAGTTGTTTACAATAAATACCAAACTAATTTTGAAACTAATTTGCGATTAGGATGGCTTCATTATTTGTCGGGTAATTTAAAAGAATCTAATATCTATTATGACAAGGCAATAGAGCTAAAGCCTATGGCATTAGAAGCAATTTATGGTAATATTTTACCTTTATTAGCACAAGGCAAATATAGCAAAATTGAGGTTTTAGCAAATAAAGCAATTTCAATTGCACCTAATGATTCGCAAGCCGAATATTATATTGGTCTGGTTAGTTATTATCAAAAAGATTATCTAAAATCAGAGCGATTTTTAGAAAAAGCAATCAATCAATATCCTTTTGATTTAGATTTGAATTTAATGTTAGGTTGGGCAAAATTTGCTTTGGGCAAAAAAAATGAAGCAAAAGTATTATTCCAAGTTGCTCAAAGACATTCACCAAATAGTGCTGCCGTGAAAACTGCAATAGATTTAATAAATAAATAAGGGACTCGGTTTTTTTAAGTTATTAGATTATTTGAAAATGAAATATCACAACTATTTTTGACCATATTGCCTAAAAAAAAATAACCGACAATCAATATTTTAAAAGTTTTACAAATTTAAATCCCTAAGTGCAGTCAGGGCGAATCAAGATTGTGACAGTTGAATTAATAAATTAAATAAATAAATTATGAAAAAAACACTTATTGCTGTTCTAACATTAATTATGTTGAGTAGCTGTTCTAATGCGAGCGATATTCAAAGTTCTGTTCCGCTTACACAAGAAGAAAATGACGATTTAAGATTTTTAAGAGAAGAAGAAAAACTAGCTAGAGATGTATATTTGTTCTCTTATGACAAATATCAAATTAGTGTTTTTAACAGTATTTCTAATAGTGAACAAAAACATATGGATAGTGTATTGAGTTTGTTGAATAAATACGGAATTCCTGATTCAGCATCACCACTAATTGGAGTTTTTGTAAACCAAGATTTGCAATTGTTGTATAATAGTTTAATTGCACAATCCAATATTTCATCTATTGAAGCATTAAAAGTAGGTGCTACTATTGAAGATTTAGATATTAATGATATAGATCATTTTATTGTAAACACAACAAAGTCAGATTTATTAAGTGTTTATGACAATTTAACTTGTGGGTCTAAAAACCATATTCGTTCCTTCACAAGTCAACTTACTTTATATGAAGTAACTTATATTCCTCAATTTATTTCTATTGAGTATTATAATATTATTTTAAGTTCTCCAAGTGGTGGTTGCGTTAATTAAATAAATTGAATGCAAATAATATAAATTTATCAACACTACCACGTTTTCGCAACGACAATAAGTATAACTTTTGTTGAGCCCATTTTTTTTGTTTATTTTTATGGTTCAAATTTAAAATGTTATTTAATATTATGTATTAATCTAAAATTTAACTTTAAAAACACCAGATTTTGATTTATTTTATTTTATATATTTTTTTAATTAGAAAATTAAAACATATACAACATCAAAAAAAAACATGAAAATGAAATTATTTTTAAAAAAATCACTTCTTTTAGTAGTATTATTTTGTAGTACATTAACGTCAACCGTCAATGCACAATCATCGGCTAATATTAATGATATTATGATGCAAGCTTTTGGTTGGGATGTCTATAACCAGCCATCAGTGTCTGCGGAAGGTGGTTTGTATAGTTATCTCAATAATCGTGCAGGAGGATATGCAGCTGCTGGATTTAATGTACTTTGGCTACCACCACCAAGTAAGTCTACTGGAGGGACTGGATATATTCCAACTGAATTATTCAACTTTAGTTCGACTTCTTATGGTACCGAAGCTCAACTAAAGGCTTTATTGACAACTTTAAACACGAGTTCACCAATAATTCATCCAATGGCTGATGTAGTGGTAAATCATAGAGGGGGGTCTACGAATTGGACTGATTTTACAAATCCAACTTGGGATTGTCACTCTATTACTAGTACGGATGAAGCAAATTTCGTTACAATTACTGGAGTTAAACCTTGTGGTAGTCCGGATACAGGTGATGATTTTGATGGTGCTAGAGATTTAGATCATAATGATCTGCAGGTTAAGAATGGTGTGAAGGAATATCTAACAAGATTAAAAACTTTAGGATTTGATAGTTGGAGATGGGACGTAGCTAAAGGATTTTCGGCAAGTTTTTTTGGAGAGTATATAACTGCATCTTCTCCATATGCATCAGTTGGGGAGTACTGGGATGGAAATTCAACTACTTTGAAAAATTGGATAAATGGAACAGGCGGAAAATCTGCAGCTTTTGATTTTACGCTTTATTATAACGCATTGCAACCAGCAATTAATAGTGGGAATTACGGTGCCCTTTCTGGAAATCCTGGTTTAGCAGGTCAATTTGGGTATGCAGACAAAGCAGTTACATTTGTAGACAATCATGACACTTTTGTAAAACCAGGAAGTTTTGTTACAAGTGGTAATATAATGAAAGGGTATGCTTATATTCTTACGCACCCGGGTATTCCATGCGTTTTCTTTCCACATTATTATGGGGGAACTTATACAAAAGATGGGGTTACAGTAGTATTTACTTCAAATGAAACGGCTATTAATAAATTAATGGCAATAAGAAGAGCTAATGGTATTAATGCCTATAGTTCTGTAGTAGTTTCAAATTCAAGTACTTTTTACTCTGCAACAATAGATGGTAAAGTTGCTGTTAAAATAGGTCCTGGTACCTGGAATCCTGGAGCAGATTGGATTTTAAACACTTCCGGAACTGATTATGCTGTTTGGTCTAAATCAGCTATTAATTATGCACCAACAGTTTCCATATCACCTGTAGGAGGTTCCTTTATTACTGGTTCTTCTCAATCAGTTACAATTACAGCTACAGATGATAAAACGGGTTCGATAATCTATTATACAACGGATGGTTCAACACCAACAGCTGCTTCATCAGTTTATACAGCTCCTATAAGTATTTCAGCTACTACAACTTTAAAAGCGATAGCTATAGATTCTGAGGGTTTGCCTTCGGTTGTGGCTTCTCAAACCTATACTTTTTTAGCATTAGGTGACATAACAGTAAAATTTAAACCACCTACAACTTGGGGTACTACAATTTATGTTCATCATTGGAATGCACTACCGTTAGCCAATTTAGCTAACTCAATATGGCCAGGAAAAGTAATGACAGGCCCGGATGCTAATGGATATTATTCCTATACATTTAGTAATATTGCTAGTACAAATGTAATTTTCTCAAAAGGGTCATCAGCAGGTCAAACAGTTGATATAATGGGAGTAAGTAAGAATACTTGTTATATTCCTACTGGTACAAATGCAAAATTAGATGTTCTTGAGACAGATTGTTCTACTTTAGGAATAGATCAATTCAACACTAAATCAACTCAAATAAAACTTTACCCTAATCCCGTTTCTAGTGTGTTTAAAATTAATGTAGAAGCTTCAGAGCTATATATTTATGATATATCAGGTAAAATGGTAAAACAATTTAAAGGTTCCTTTACAAAGGATTCAAATTTTGATATAAGCAATTTAGCCAAAGGAATGTATTTTGTAAAAGCAAAATCCGTTGACGAAATAGAATCGACCCTGAAATTAGTTAAAGAATAAATTCTTTTTTGATAGAAGTTGTTTAAATAGGTTTTAAACAACTTCTTTTCAATTGTAAATTATTTCTATTTAAGAAATAAATATATTTAAAAAAGCCAATGCTATTGCTAGATTGGCTTTTTTTGGTTTTTGGTGTTTTTATTTTGGGTGTTTAATCTTGAATTTATGAATTCTTCCAATACTGTGGGTTTGTATCGTTGGTTCTTTGAAACCAGTAATCTTGCGTCACTTTGTGTCCGTCAAGGGTTTTCATTTTTCGTTCGAAAATCCAGATTGTAGGATTGAAAACCATATCGGTTACCGCCACGGTATATAATTGGGGATCTTCTTCAGCCTTTTTCTTTTCTTCTTCAAGTATCACTTCCAAACCGTTGTGTTCCAATAGTTTTTTCAAGAAATGGCTTCGGCTTTCGTCAACGCCTTTTTCGACAAAAGTGACTCTTGTTTCTCCGATGCTTCCAAATGAATGTTTTCCGTCTAATGATGCCATAACCTTATTTATTAAAAACGTTGCTTAATTCAAAAATGTAATCGTATAATGGACTGTATAAACCAAGAACCAGAATACCCAATACGGTAATTATCAGACCCAAACGCATATAAATCTTACTCTTAAAAAAAGGTATTGGATTTTCGCTTTTTCTGATAAACATTGCTCTTATTACCAATAAATAGTAGTAAAGCGAAATGGTTACATTGACCACTGCCAAGAAAACCAAAAGGTAATACCCTTTACTTGCAGCTGCAGCGAATAAGAAAAATTTACCAAAAAATCCTGCTACTGGAGGTATTCCCGCTAATGAAAATAAGGCCAACATCATCACGAGACTCAAGTTTGGATTTGTTCTGTACAGACCATTATAATCGTCTCTATTTTCTTTACCCGTTTGCAATGAAATGGCTTGAACCACACCAAAAGCTGCTAAATTTGTGAATATGTAAACCATTATAAAATATACGACGGTTGCAGTTCCTAATTGTGTACCAGAAATTAATCCCAATAAAATAAAACCAGCTTGGGCAATTGAAGAAAAGGCCAAGAAACGTTTCATATTCTGTTGGCGCAAAGCGAATAAATTACCTAAAAACATTGTGGCAAGTGCTACCACATAAATGATGTTTTCCCAAACGTGCATTAATGGTTTTAAAACCGTAAACAATAAAATCATTAAAATAAATGCGGCTGCACCTTTTGAAATTACTGATAAATAGGAGGCAACCCCTATTGGAGCTCCTTCGTAAACGTCAGCTGTCCAAAAGTGAAATGGAACTAAAGATATTTTGAATGCTAATCCTGCAAAAAAGAGTACGAAACCTAATATTGTCAAGTTGGTTGTAGTGATTACTCCAATAATGTCTGCAAAATAAATAGAGCCTGTCGCTGCATACAATAACGAGATTCCAAACAAAGAGACTCCTGATGCTAATCCCGCCGAAAGGATAAATTTAACGCCAGCTTCACTCGAAATTCTTTTTGATGTTTCCCAAGCTACCAAAGCAGCCACTGGCAAAGTAGATAATTCTAATCCAATGTAAAACATTAGAAAATCACCTGCCGAAATCATAAAATACATTCCCAGAAGAGAAGAAAACAACAACATAAAAAACTCGGTTCCTTTATTAAGAGGCACCATTTTTTCTTGTATCCAATCCGCTGATTGTAGCAGAACTATAAGTACGCCTACATTAAGGGTGTTTTTGAAGAAGTGAATCAGGGTATTCGTGCGAAACATTCCGCCAAATAAGCTACTTTCCTCTATGGCAAAAAAGCCTATGATGGTATGAATACCAAATAGAAACAAGGCCAAATGTACAATGCTTCCTTTTTTGTCTTTATGTATGAAAATTTCGCCCACGATCAACAATAATAGTATTGCCAATAGGAAAATTTCTTGTCTCATTGTGATAAAACTGTTCAAATCCATTTTTGTTATTTATTATAAATGATTTAATACTCCTTGAATAAATGGTTGGACACTGTCCATCGTCATATTGCTCAACCAAAGCGGTGCTACTCCCATTCCAATCATAGGAATTAATAACAGCATTATACCTGTTACTTCGAACCAAGTTACCTTTGGTAAATCTAAAAATTCTTCATTTTTGACTTGTCCCATCAGCATAATTCCCAGAACTCGAAGAATGTAAACTGCTGTAACCACAATTGCTGATACTGAAATTACAGTTGCCACTCTATAGAACATTTCTTCGTGTTGGAATGCACCAACAAAAATGTTCATTTCGGCAACGAAACCACTAAATCCAGGCAATCCTAATGAAGCCAAACCTGCAATTACATAAATTACTGAAATAAATGGCATCACTTTCAATAATCCCCCTAATTTGGTGATGTCACGTGTATGTGTTCTTCCGTAAATCATTCCGATTAAGGCAAAGAATAAGGCTGTCATAAATCCGTGGGAAAGCGATTGTAAAATCGCACCGTTCCAAGCGGTTTTGTTCAACATTAACAAAGCAAACAATACCATTCCCAAGTGACTAACGGATGAATAGGCATTGATGTATTTTAAATCGGTTTGTTTTAGAGCACCAAAGGCACCATAAATAACTCCCGTTGCGGATAATATGATAAAAAACCAAGACCATTCAATAGCTCCCAATGGCAATAAAAACATTGCAATTCTAAAAACACCATAACCACCTAATTTCATTAAAACTCCTGCGTGAAGCATTGAAACTGCTGTTGGCGCCGAAGCATGACCATCAGGGGACCAAGTATGAAAAGGGAATAAAGCGCCAAGAACGGCAAAGCCAATAAAAGTTAAAGGGAAAAATAATTTTTGAGCTTCAAATGGAATGTGCACTTTTGAAATTTCCAATATGTTAAAAGTTAGCGCCCCTCCATCAGCATTAGAATTAAAGTAAATTCCTAAAACGCCAACCAATAAAACTGCTGAAGCTCCCATTAACATTAAGGTTAACTTCATTGCCGAATATTCTTTTGGCCCGGAACCCCAAATTCCAATCAATAAATACATTGGTATTACGGCAATTTCGTAGAATACAAACATCGTGAACAAATCAATAGATATAAAGAATCCATATACTCCAGTTGCTAAAATCAACAGCGATATGAAAAATTCTTTTGGCAAATCATCTGTTTTCCAAGAAATAAAAACTCCTGCCAAAACTACTATTGAAGTTAATAATAGTAAGGCTACCGAGATGCCATCAACTCCAATGGCATAATGTACATTGAAATTTTTAAACCAAACTGTATCTTGGGTAAAGAGCATTACGCTTTTATTTACAGCTCTTTCTCTAAAATAAGCAAAAAGCAAATTGATAGCCATTCCGAGTTGAATGAAACTTCCAATCATTGAAATAATTCGCGCCTGTTTTAATCCTTTGGAGAAAACCAAAGCTATAACTGTAAGTACAGGAACAATTACAAAAAGTGATAAAATATCCATATTAATTGATTAGTTTGTCCATAAATAAATAAAAACCAAAGCGATAACTACAACTCCTGAAACAAAAAACATTGCATAATCTTGTAATCTTCCAGATTGTATTCCTTTTATTTTTTCAGAAATTAAAACTGTTTTGTTTCCAATGCCTTCCATTGTTCCATCAACATATTTCTTATCGAATTTGGCAATTGGAGTAGAAATTAGATTAAAAACAATTTTCTTGGTAACGAACATATATATTTCGTCAAAGTAGAATTTATTATATGTCCATTTGTAAAATACTCCAAAAGCATTGGCAAACTTATCAGCCAAATCATTTTCTTTCTTATAGAAAACCCATGCAAGGGTTATTCCAACTAATCCGGTTCCGACAGCTATTGCAGCCATTGGATAATTTAGATGTCCTTCGAATCCAGTTTTGTCAGCAGTTATGAATTCACTGAAAGGAATAAATCCTGCCACGACACTCATAAATGCCAAGAATAATAGAGGAAATGTCATTGAAATTGGCGATTCGTGTGGAGCGTGTTTATATTGAGTATCTTTTCCCCAAAATATTCCAAAATAAAGTCGGAACATATAAAAGGCAGTTAATCCTGCTACAAATAATGCCATAAAATAAATCAACTGATTTTTTTCGAAAGCTGCTACCAAAATCTCGTCTTTACTCCAAAACCCTGCAAACGGCGGAACTCCGGCAATTGCCAAAGCAGCAATCAAGAAGGTAATATTGGTAATTGGCATATACTTGCGCAAACCTCCCATATCTTTCAGATAGTTGCTGTGAACCGCGTGAATCACTGAACCAGCTCCCAAGAATAACAAGGCTTTGAACATTGAGTGAGTAAACAAATGAAACATTGAAGCCATATAACCAACGCCTTCTTCTCCTTTATAACTAGATACACCTAACGCCAACATCATATAACCAATTTGTGACATTGTCGAAAAAGCCAAAACTCGTTTAATATCGGTCTGGGTGACGGCGATTATCGCCGCAAACAAGGAAGAAAATGCTCCCACGTAAGCTACAATATTCAAGGCAAATCCACCTTCAACGAAATAATACATTGGGAATAATCGAGCCACCAAATAAACTCCGGCTACAACCATTGTTGCTGCGTGAATTAATGCAGAAACCGGTGTTGGTCCTTCCATCGCATCCGGTAACCAAATATGTAATGGGAACATCGCTGATTTTCCAGCTCCGCCCATAAATATTAGAAGTAATGCCCAAGTAATTACGGATAATCCCATAAAGGAAGAACCCCCCCAATGCAGCAATAATCCTTCGCCTTCAGGGTTGACGGCATTCAACGTTTGAAAGTCAAAAGTGCCAGCGTAATAACCAACTATCAAAATCCCGATTAAGAAACCTAAATCAGCAAAACGAGTAACAATAAATGCTTTTTTTGCTGCAGCTACTGCTGAAGTTTTGGTGTAATAATATCCAATTAATAAATAGGAAGAAACGCCCACTAATTCCCAAAAAATATAGATTTGGAATAGGTTTGTTGCCAATACCAATCCAAGCATTGAAAAGGAAAACAGCGATAAAAAGGCAAAGAATTTAGTGTAACCATCATCACCTTTCATATAACCTCGGCTATAAATGTGCACCATCAAGGAAATCGTAGTCACCACGATGAGCATCATCACAGAAATTGGATCTATCAAAATCCCCATATCGATATGCAAGGTGTCGGTGAAGTTCATCCACACTGTTTTTTCAACAATAGTTTGGTAAACGCCATCCACTTTTCCTAGTACATAAAAGTATTGATAAGCAGTATAATAAGACAATGCTGCTGAAGTAGCCAATCCCAAAACCCCAATGTAACCAGAAACTGAAGGTTTAATTTGTTTGTAAAAAATTCCTAAAAGCAAGAAAACTGCTAGCGGAATAAACGGAATAAATAATATATAAGTTATGTTCATAGTTGATGAATATTAATACTTCATAATTTCAGTGTCCTTCACTTCAACAGAGCTAATTTGTCTGTAAAGATTAATTATGATTGCAACAGCCAGCGCAGTTTCGGCGGCAGCCACAGCAATAATAAAAATCGAAAAGAAAACGCCTTGCAACACATCCGGATATAAATATTTGTTGATGACAACAAAGTTTATTGCCGAAGCATTTAAAATTAATTCAAGAGAAATTAAAATTGAAATCAAGTTTTTTCTTGTAATAAACCCATAAATACCTATAAAAAATAGGATGGAAGTAAGGGTGAATATTTCGTAAATGCTAATTCCGGCTATCATAATGTGTCGTCGTTTTTAGTTAGTTTGTCTCCTTTTCCTATAATTATGGCTCCAATCATTGCAGCTAATAACAGCACACTGATCACTTCAAAAGGCAATATAAATCCACCTGCTCCGTAGCTTAAAAGCCCCATTCCAATATCGGTAACATCGGTAGTTTTAGAATTTTCGACAACAGTAAAATTTGTTGAATAAATGACGGACAAGAAAACACCAAGTCCAATCAAACAAACCAATCCGGTTAGTAATTTTTTGGACAATTTTGCCATTTCAAGTTCCATTTCGATATGGTGCACCAGCAAAACCGAGAAAATGACCAACACTATAATTCCTCCTGCATAAACTGTCAATTGGACAGCCGCCAAAAAATTATAATCAATCAAAAAGTAAATTCCGGCTACACCAATAAGCACAAACAGAAGATAAATAACTGATCGAAGCATTTGACGACTTGTTACAGAAGCAATTGCACAAACAATCATTATCAATGCTAAAATATAAAATACAATTCTTTCCATAAGATTAATCTTCTAGTCCAGGCACTACTTTTGAACCTGGTTTGTTTAATACTCTAGTGAGGTATGTTCTATCGTAAACAGAATTTTCAAAATTCTGCGCCCATTTTATAGCATCTGTAGGACAGGCTTCAATACATAAACTACACATTGTACACATTCCTAAATGGTAAATATGTTGGTCAATCATTTTTTTCTTTTTGCCTGTTTCAGGATCAATTTGTCTGTCCCAAATAATTTCGATACTTCCGTTTGGACAAGCCAATTCACATTTTTGACAACCTGTACAACGGTGTGTGTTTTCTGCGGAATGCGGCATAACCACTTCGCCACGAAAACGTTCAAACATTTTTAAAGTGTCTCGATTGTCAGGGTATTGTTGGGTTATTGCGCCTTTTCTGGAATGTAAAAAGTACTTTCCGGTAACACTCATTCCTGTGAGGAGTGATTTTACGCCGTTATATATATCTGAAAAATAACTCATAATTTTTAGAAATGAATGGTTAATTTAAGTAATACAATCAATGCCATTAATACCAAGTTGAGCAGGTTTAATGGAAGTAAATATTTCCATTCCAATACCAAAAGTTGGTCAATTCTTAATCTTGGGAACGTCCATCTGAACCACATCATTAAAAATATTAATACTAATGTTTTTGCCAAGAACCAGAACACACCTAATAAAGGAATAGATTCTGTTATTCCAAAAGGAGATAAATACGCGCCAAAAAATATGGTTGTGGCGATTGCCGCTATGATAAACATATTGATGAATTCCGCCAAGAAGAAATAAGCGAACTTCATTCCCGAGTATTCTGTATGGAAACCGGCACCCAATTCTGATTCGGCTTCCACCAAATCAAAAGGAGCTCTGTTTGTTTCTGCTGTTCCAGCAATCATATAAATACAAAAGGCTATGATGGCAGGAATATGTCCTTGAACGATGAGCCAGCCTCCTTTTTGAACTTCGACAATTTGCGAAAGTTGTAAAGAACCTGTCATTAAAACCATTGTCAACAAAGATAATCCAACGGATAATTCGTAACTAATAGTTTGAACACCGCTTCGCATTGCGCCAATTAAGGCAAATTTGTTATTGCTACTCCAACCTGCCAATAAAATTCCAATAACTCCAATAGAGGATATTGATGTTAAAAAGAAGATACCAATATTAATGTCAAAGGCCTGAAATTCCTTGGAAAAAGGAAAAAGAGACAAAGCCATTAACGCAGTAACGATAACAAAATAAGGAGCCAAGTTGTATAAAAATTTGTCGGCTTTTATGGTAACGGTTAACTCTTTGGAAACTAATTTTAGAGCATCGGCCATTGTTTGTAATAAACCTTGGTAACCTACTCTGTTTGGTCCAAGTCGCAATTGAAACCAGGCTGCAACTCTTCTTTCAAGTAAAACCAAGTATAAACCGGCAACTGCAAAAATAGCGAGGTAAACAACTGCTATCAATACCATTTCTACAATGCTTGCTGTAGCTTCCGGCATCAGGCTAAAAAGCCATTCGTGAATATTTTTTGTAATGTTCATAGAATTAATTTTATCGGTCAATATCAGGAATTACAAGGTCTAAAGTCGCCATAGTTGCAACCAAATCCCCAATTTTTCCACCAACTGCAATATGATTTAATAAAGATAGGTTGGAGAATCCGGGTGATCTAAATTTCATTCGATACGGATTTTTAGTTCCTGTGCTGATGATATATACACCTAGTTCGCCTCTTGCAGTTTCTACTCTTTCGTAATATTCTCCTTCTGGTAATTTGATAACGGTATTGGTTTTGGCAAAAAAGTCACCTTCAGGAATATTATCAATTAATTGTTCGATTATAGACAATGATTCCCACATTTCCAGAATTCTGACTTGGTAACGTGCAAAAGTATCGCCTTCTGTTTTTAAGATTTCATTAAAAGTAACTTTGTCAAAAGCACTATACGGGTGGTGTTTTCTAACGTCACAAGAATAACCGGAAGCGCGACCAACTGGGCCAGAAGCACCAAAAGAAATCGCATCTTCTTTGGATAAAATTCCAATGCCTTTCATCCTTTTTTGGAAAATAATGTTTCCTGTCAAAAGGGTGTCGTATTCAGGCAATTTTGTTTTGAAATGAGCTATGAATTCTTTCGTTCTTTTTACAAAATTTGGGTGAATGTCAAACATTAATCCGCCAGGAATATTGTAGTTCATCGTCAAACGAGCGCCACAAGTTTCTTCGAAAATATCGTTTATCATTTCACGGTCTCTGAAACCATAAAAGTAAGTTGTCAATGCTCCAACGTCCATTCCCATTACTCCCCACCATAAAGTGTGAGACGCAATTCTGGTCAATTCGTCAAGAATGGTTCGAATGACCTTTACACGTTCCGGAACTTCAACTTGAAGGGCATTTTCAACCGTTAGGCAAACGGCTTCGTTGTTGATATGAGAAGACAGATAATCCATTCTGTCAGTCAAATGTACGATTTGCTGATAGCTGTCACGTTCACACATTTTTTCGATGGAACGGTGGATGTATCCTAAATCTGGTTCTACTTTTTTGATTATTTCACCATCAATAGTTAGCAGCAACCGCAAAACACCGTGAGTTGCCGGGTGCTGTGGTCCCATATTGATGAAATATTCTTCGGATTTAAAGTTGTTTTTTATGGTAGTTGTATCCATTTTTGCTTATTTGATAACCATATTAATTTCATCTACATAATCTTTTCTCAACGGAAAACCGTCCCAGTCTTCGGTTAGAAAAAGTCTTTTTAGATTAGGATGATTAGTGAATATTATTCCGAAGAAATCAAAAACTTCTCGTTCGTGGAATTCGGCTGTGCGCCAAATGTTGCAGACAGTATCAAATGTTGGATTATCGCGATCTTCAGTTTTTACTTTTACCACTAATTGATGTCTATGAGTGGTAGATTCTAAATGATAAACAACGCCCAATTCTTTTCCCCAATCTACGCCACTTAAACAAAACAAATAATCGAAATTCGTTTCGGAATTGCTTTTTAATTGCGTCATTAACTGGTGAAGTTGTTCGGGTTGAACGGTGATATTTAAAAACTGGGATTTTTCTTCAGTGAATTCTAATTCAGGAATCCAACTGCTTATTATATTTTGTAAGGCTTCATTTGTCATTACACTTCATTTTTTTTAATTTTCAAAAACCGTAATTCGTAATTCGTAAATCAAATATCTCATAGTCCTTCGTCAAACCCGTCGATAGGGAATACTTTGTTTTTCATACTTTCAGTTCGTATTTTAGCCTGAAGCATCAACATTCCTTCAAGCAAAGCTTCGGGACGAGGAGGACAGCCGGGAACGTATACATCAACAGGTATTACGTGATCAGCTCCTTTTACCACAGAATAAGAATTGTAAAAAAATGGACCGCCAGAAATGGCGCAAGCTCCCATAGCAATCACGTATTTTGGTTCAGCCATTTGATCGTACAAACGACGTAAAACCGGTGCCATTTTGTTAACGATAGTTCCTGCTATGATAATTAAATCAGCTTGTCTTGGCGAAGGTCTTGCCACTTCAAAACCAAATCTAGAATAATCGTGTTTTGCTGCTCCAGTTTGCATCATCTCAATTGCGCAACAACTGGTTCCGAAATAGAGTGACCAAAGTGAATTGGAACGACCCCAATTAATGATTTGATCTAAAGATGTAACGATGACATTTGCTCCATTTCCTGCAGGAATTACTTTCCCCGGGAAATCTGCTGGTATTTCAGGTGTGTTATTTACTCCCATTTTAATGCTCCTTTTTTCCAAGCGTAGGCTAAACCTAAACCTAATATTATTAGAAATATGATGATTTCGTAAAAGGCGACTATTCCAATTTCTTTGAATACTACTGCCCAAGGAATCAAAAATGCTACCTCGACATCAAAAACCAAGAATAAAATGGCATATAAATAATAGCCTACTTTAAACTGAACCCAAGTGGGTCCAATGGTGGTCATCCCGCTTTCATACGGTTCCCGCTTTTGTGAATTGTCTGATTTAGGTGAAATTAAATTAGATAAGAAATTTGCGCCAGCAACCAGAACGATGCCGGCTAACAAGAAAACTATAATTGCTTCTGAACCCATACTTATTATTTTTATTCGTTTGTTTTAAAATGCAAATTTATATTAATAAATCTACTATTCCCATAGGGTAATGAATTTACTGTAAAATTAATTTTTATTTTACTTCATAAGTTTCTCCCGAGAAGAATAAATCATCGGTTTTTGTGAATTTAGATGCTGCTTTTACTTGAGCAGTCAATTCCTCTTCTCTTTCTTCTAAAGTGACGTCCTCAAAACTTCTGATGACTCCTACTGCTAATGGAGATTCTAATCGAACCAACATATAGTGAAGTGTTGGATCTTTTTCTTTGGCATTGTGTACCAATAAATCTTCCTGCGTAATTCCGTTTTCACCAATGGTTACGGTTTCTAATTTTAGACCTTTTAAAACCAATCCTTTATCACGGTTTTTACCAAAAATCATTGGTTTTCCGTGTTCCAGATAGATTTGTTTGTCTTCTTTTACCTCTTTATCTGTAATGTGATTGAAGCATCCATCATTAAAGATCACACAATTTTGTAAAACTTCGATTAATGATGTTCCTTTAAATTGATGCGCTTCGGTAAAAATTTGAGCCATTTCTTTTGGGCTTCCGCCTCCAACTCTTGCGAAAAATCGAGCTTGAGCACCTAGAGCTAATTCTCCAGGAGAAAAAGGAGGTTGTGTATTTCCGTAAGGAGAGGATTTTGTTTTTTGTCCAATTAATGAAGTTGGGGAAAATTGTCCTTTGGTTAAACCATAAATTTCATTATTGAATAGAATGATATTCAAGTCGATATTTCTACGCAAAACGTGAATAAAATGATTTCCACCAATAGCCATTGCATCACCATCTCCAGTTGCAATCCAAACACTTAAGTTAGGATTAGCCAGTTTTACACCCGAAGCAATTCCGGGAGCTCTACCGTGAATACTGTGAATTCCGTATGAATTTATATAATAAGGAAAACGAGAAGAACATCCAATTCCAGACACAAAAACTACGTTTTCTCTGGCAACACCCATTTCAGGAAGTGCTTTTTGCATCGTGCGTAAAATTACGTAATCATCGCAGCCCGGGCACCATCTTACTTCTTGATCACTAGTAAAATCTTTAGCAGTATATTTTTTTTCAGCAGTAGTTTCCATAATTATACTAGTTCTTTAAATTTTTGAATTAGGTCATCGTTAGCAAATGGTAATCCTTGGACTTTATTGAATTGTAAAAATTCAAATTTGCTGTGTTTAATTTTTAAAATACTTGCAAATTGACCTGAGTTTAATTCGCAAACAAGAATTTTTTTAAATTTGGATAAAATTTCTTCTGTATTTTTTGGCATTGGATTAATATAATTGAAATGAGCATAACCAATTTTTTTATATCCTTCGTCATTTATTTGTTTCACTGCAGAATGCAAAGAACCATAAGTTCCACCCCAACCAATTACTAATAAATCTCCGGTATCGGCAAATTCAGTTTCTATGTCTGGAATATTGAATTTAACACGTTCAATTTTTTCGGCCCTGATGTTAGTCATAGTCTCGTGGTTCGAAGGCTCATAAGAAATATTTCCTGTAACAGCATCTTTTTCTAAACCACCAATTCTATGTTCTAATCCTGGAGTTCCCGGGATTGCCCAGTTTCTGGCAAGCGTTTTTTCATCTCTGTCATAAGGATGCCAGTTTTCTTTAACTTCTGTAACCTTGTTGTTTTTAATAGCAGGCATTTCAGCAACAGTTTTAATTTTCCAAGGAGCTGAACCGTTTGCAATATAACCATCAGTCAATAAAATAACCGGAGTCATATGTTCCAAGGCAAGTCGAGCAGCTTCATAAGCAAAATTAAAGCAATTAGCTGGTGTACTTGCTGCGATAACAATTACCGGGCTTTCACCATTTCTGCCATACATTGCCTGAAGTAAATCTGATTGTTCTGTTTTTGTTGGTAAACCTGTTGAAGGTCCTCCACGTTGAACGTTTACAATAACTAAAGGTAGTTCCGTCATTATGGCTAAACCAATGGCTTCGCCTTTTAGTGCTAATCCTGGTCCTGAAGTTGTTGTAATGGCTAAATCACCTGCAAATGAAGCTCCAATTGCTGATGTTACACCCGCAATTTCATCTTCTGCCTGAAAAGCTTTTACGCCAAAGTGTTTGTGTTTCACTAATTCGTGTAAAATATCGGTAGCGGGAGTTATTGGGTAAGAACCTAAGAATAATTCCAATCCTGATTTTTCGGCTGCTGCCAAAAATCCCCAAGCAGTTGCTGTATTCCCCATAATAATTCTATAGGTTCCAGCTTCCATTTTTGCAGGAGAAATGGTATAAGAGTTTGGAATAAGTTCCAAAGTTTCGGCAAAATAATAACCTGCATTTAATACTTTGGTATTTGATTCTATTAAAGAAGGCTTAGATTTAAATTTTTTATTAAAAAAATCAATTGTATGTTCTAAAGAGCGATTATACATCCAATAAACCATACCTAACGAAAACATATTTTTGCTTCGAGAAATAGATTTATTATCCAATCCCACAACATCTTTTAACGCTTCTTTAGTTAACGAAGTCATATCAACTTCAATAACTCTAAAGTTGTCCAAACTTCCATCTTCTAATGGATTTGTGGTGTATTCTGCTTTTTCTAAATTCTTTTTGTTAAATGAATCGGTATCAACTATTAAAGTATGACCTGGCTTTAAGGCATATATGTTGGTTTTCAAAGCAGCTGGATTCATAGCCACCAATAAATCAACGCTATCACCCGGAGTGCTTACTTCGACACTACCTATGTGAACTTGAAATCCCGAAACTCCATATAAACTGCCTTGAGGAGCTCTAATTTCGGAAGGGTAATTTGGGAAAGTGGCAATATCGTTGCCAAACATAGCTGAAGTATCAGAAAACTGAGTTCCTGTCAACTGCATTCCATCACCAGAATCACCAACAAACCTAATTACTACGGCTTCCAATTTTTCAGGTTGAAGTTTTATTTTATCTGCAATCATAATTTAGGGAATTTAATATTTCAAAATTGATAATAGTACAATAATTGATAGGCAAATTTAATTTCACTTTTTAGATTAAAATATGACTAATATCATATAAAAGTAATAAAAAGACATTTAATTTTACAAAGAATTAAAAATATAAAATCATGGCAATAATTATTACGGACGAATGTATCAACTGTGATGCATGTATATCAGAATGTCCAAACAACGCAATTTATGAACCAGACGACAAATGGTCTTATGCTGACGGAACAACATTAAAAGGAATGGTAAAAACACCAAAAGGTTTAGAAGTTGATGCTAGTGAAGAACACGATCCTATTTCTGACGAGTTTTTCTATATCGTATCAGACAAATGTACGGAATGTAAAGGTTTCCACGATAAACCACAATGTGCTTCTGTTTGCCCAGTAGACTGTTGTATCCTTGATGAGAGTCATGTTGAAACAGAAACAGAACTGTTAGCTAAAAAAGCTTGGTTGCATAGTGAAAACTAATTAATAAAAAAGCTAAACACCTTTCTCTAAAATGGTTTTTAGCTTTTTTTAATTTCAAAATTAAATACTATCAAGTAATTTGTGGATTGAATAGATAGTCGCAGATTCAAGATGGTAAAAAAACTTTATAAAAATGAAGAATAAAATTTTCCCAAAATTAATTTGTGATGGTAATGAAGCAGTAGCTATCATTGCTCACAAAACAAATGAAGTCTGCGCAATTTATCCTATTACGCCTTCATCACCTATGGGTGAGCATGCAGAGCTTTACAGTTCAAAAGGCAAAAAAAACATTTGGAATAATATCCCAAAAATTGTTGAATTACAAAGTGAAGGTGGTGCTGCAGGTACTGTTCACGGTGCATTACAAGCGGGTGCTTTAACTACAACTTTTACAGCCTCACAAGGTTTGTTGTTGATGATACCTAATATGTACAAAATTGCCGGTGAATTGTTGCCTTGCGTTATTCACGTTGCTGCCAGAACAATTGCTACTCATGCGCTGTCAATTTTTGGTGACCACTCTGATGTAATGGCTTGTAGACAAACAGGATTTTCCATGTTGTTTGGCGGTTCTGTTCAGGAAGCACACGATTTTGCCTTAATTTCACAAGTATCAACATTAAAAACTCGAGTACCGTTTTTGAATATTTTTGATGGGTTTAGAACCTCTCACGAAATTTCAAAAATTGACGGTATTACAGACGATATCATCAAAGCAATGATGCCAGATGATAAAGTTATGGAGCATAAAAAAAGATCATTAGATCCTGATCGTCCTGTATTAAGAGGAACAACCCAGAATCCTGATGTATTCTTTCAAGCAAGAGAAGCTGCCAATTTATTTCACGACAGAGTTCCTGCCGTAGTTCAAGATGTTATGGACGAATTCTACGAACATACAGGTCGTAGATATAATTTGTTTGATTATATAGGTCATCCAGAAGCCGAAAGAGTAATCATCGTTATGGGTTCTGCTGAAGGTCCTGTAAAAGAAGCTCTAGACGTAATGTTAGCTGATGGCGAAAAAGTAGGTGTTATATTAATCCGTTTATTCAAACCTTTTTCTATTGATGCATTTGTTAATGTATTGCCTAATACAGTTCAAAAAATTGCCGTTTTAGACAGAACTAAAGAACCAGGAAGCGTTGGCGATCCTCTTTATTTAGACATTGTTGCCGCACTTGTTGAAAGCGGAAGAGAAATGCCTATCGTTGTTGCCGGACGTTACGGATTGTCATCCAAAGAGTTTACTCCAGCGATGGTAAAAGGAATTTATGACGAGTTGTTGAATAAAAAACCTAAAAATCACTTTACCATTGGTATCAATGACGATGTGACTTTTAAAAGTTTATATTATGACACATCATTCGATATTAAAGGAAAATCAATTAGCTGTATGTTCTACGGTTTAGGATCTGATGGTACTGTAGGAGCTAACAAAAACTCTATCAAAATCATTGGTGAAACTACTGATAATTATGTTCAGGGATATTTTGTTTATGACTCTAAAAAAGCGGGCGCTCAAACTATTTCGCATTTGCGTTTTGGTCCAGACCCAATCAATTCGAATTATTTAATTGATAAAGCCGATTTTATTGCCAGTCATAAATTCAATTTTGTTGAAAAATTCAATATGATTGCCGACTTAAAACACGGTGGTACTTTCTTATTAAACTCTCCTTATTCTAAAGAAGAAATTTGGGATAGATTACCAGTTCAAATTCAAGAAGGAATAATTGAAAAACAAGTTAAATTTTATGTAATTGACGCAACCCAAGTAGCTCAAGATGCTAATCTTGGAAAAAGAGCCAATACCATTTTACAAACTTGTTTCTTTGCCATTTCCGGAATCTTGCCTAAAGACGAAGCGATTCAAAAAATTAAAGATGCCATCGTTAAATCGTATTCTCATAAAGGAGAAAAAGTGGTAAAAATGAACTTTAATGCGGTTGATAAAGCGCTTGAAAATTTAAACCAAGTAGATTATCCAAAAGTGGCTTCAAGCGAAAAACAACTTTTGTCAGCAATGCGAAATGCGCCAGACGGATTTGTTACTGAAGTTTTGGAAAAAATATTAGCCGGTTTTGGAGATGAACTTCCAGTAAGTGCTTTCACCGTTGATGGAACTTTCCCAACAGGAACTTCACAATACGAAAAAAGCGGAATTGCCGATTTTATTCCAGTTTGGGACGATGAAAATTTATGTACACAATGTAATAAGTGTATTGCAATTTGTCCTCACGCAGCCATTCGTTCTAAAGTGGTTTCTAATGAAGATTTAGCTAGTTTTCCAACTTCTTTAAAAAGTGTTCCAGCCATAGGAAGACCATTTTCTAAAGAAAATGAATCTTATATCCTGCAAGTTTCACCAGAAGATTGTACAGGTTGCGACCTTTGTGTAGTGGTTTGTCCTGCAATAAGCAAAGAGAAAGAAAACTTCAAGGCTATTAATATGCACAAGAAAATTGAAGTGGATGTTGAAGAAAATGTAAATTGGAATCACTTCGTAAGTTTGCCTTATTATGACAGAACTGCTTTGCAGACAACAAATATAAAAGGATCTCAATTCTTAGAACCTTTATTTGAATTCTCAGGAGCTTGTTCAGGTTGTGGAGAAACACCTTATATTAAGATGGTTACACAATTGTACGGCGATAGTATGTTGATTGCTAATGCAACAGGTTGTTCTTCTATTTATGGAGGAAATTTACCGACAACTCCTTATAAAACCAATGAATTTGGTAGAGGTCCAGCTTGGGCAAACTCACTTTTCGAAGACAATGCCGAGTTTGGTTTAGGTCTGAAATTAGGGTTAACCAAAAAACAAGAAATTGCAGTTGATTTATTAAAATCATTGGAATCAGTTGTTGGTAGCGAAATAGTAGAAGCTATTTTAAACAACACGGAAGAAACCGAAGCGTTGAAAAACGAAAAATTTGCTCAAATTGATACGCTTAATAAAATATTGAGCAACCTTGGAAACAATGAAGATGCTAAAAAATTAAGCCAGTTAACCGAGTATTTACGTAAGAAAGCAGTTTGGATCTTTGGTGGAGACGGTTGGGCTTATGACATCGGTTATGGTGGAGTGGATCACGTTTTATCTACAGGAGAAGATATTAATATTTTAGTATTGGATACCGAAGTTTATTCTAACACTGGTGGACAAGCATCTAAATCGACTCCTATTGGAGCAAGTGCTAAATTCACTATTGGTGGTAAAAAAACAGGTAAAAAGAACCTCGCGCTTCAAGCTATTTCTTTTGGAAATGTTTACGTAGCTCAAATTGCAATGGGTGCTAAAGATTTACAAGCACTAAAAGCAATTGAAGAAGCTGCGGCTTATCCTGGACCATCATTAATTATTGCTTATTCTCATTGTGGTGAACACGGTTATGAATTGAAAAATGCTGTTTCACAACAAGAAAAAGCAGTAGATAGCGGTTATTGGCCATTATTTAGATTCGACCCTTCACAAGTAAAAGGCAAGAAATTCAAATTAGATTCTAAAGCGCCAAGTATTCCTTTGAGTGACTTTATGTACAACGAAACTCGTTTTACCAGAGTTGTTAAAGAAAATGCAACATTAGGAGCTGAATTGCTTACTCGCGCTCAAGATGAAGTGGATTCTAAATGGGAAAGATTGGAACTTTATAGAGATTTGTAGCTTGCTGCATTGATTTAAAAACTGCTTAAATAAGCAGATGAATTAATAAATTGAAAGACCTACTCAGGATTTAAAATCTTGGGTAGGTTTTTTTATTTATAATTTGTAACCAAAAAACGATAACCGATGGTGCGGATATGATTACAAAAACAGTCTCGTGATGAACGATAGCGCGGATTTGCAACCCCGATGGTGCGGATATGATTACAAAACAGTCTCGTAAAAGATAGCGCGGATTTGCAATCCGTGCCCACAAACGAGAGTGAAAAATAAAAAAAAATTTGATGAGTTTTGGAAGTAATTATAGGCACGGATTGCAAATCCGCGCTATCGGTGTAATCAATAAGTTTTATGAACATTATCGAAAATAATCTAATTGAATTTGAATAATTAATAATGTTTTTAATTCAGCTTTGAACTATTGTATTTTTTGGGTTAATTTAAAGTTCATTTTGTATCTTTGAAGATATTGGTCAACGGATAATGTTGACTTTCTTAATCTGTAATAATCGTAAAGCTTGGGAATGTTATTTTTCGTGATATTGCTAAATTTCTAATAATTATCTAGCAGAACATAAAATGAACGAAAATATGTGTTTCATAAAATAGACAAAGACATTAAAAACCAAATTGATAAATATAAATTTAAAATAAATCTAAAATGAAAAAAATTACCCTAATGATTGTATTATTAACAACATTTTCTATCAATGCACAAATACCTTTCAAATATAATCCAGATGGGACAACCGATTATGTTGTATATTCAATTGATAAAACATCTGCTGCTGATATTTTTACCAAAACAATCAATTGGATAAATGTAACATATAAGAATCCTGATAAGGTTATCAAAGCAAAAATTGAAAATGAAATGATTAGAATTGATGGATATTCATCTTCAGCTTTTAGTAGAACATTTGCATCTGGAAACAAGGCTGATTATGATGTTACCTATACTCTAGAAATTCAGATACAAGATGGTAAATACCGTGTAAAATATTCTCATAACGAGATAAAAGTTGACGGAGGTATAGTGTATTTCAAGTTCCTTGATGTGTTAAATAATGTTGCTGATACCAATGGAAATGCTTGGTTAGGAGCCAAAGAACAATATGAAAATAACGTAAATAAACTAATGGAATCTCTATTTATTTACATTACTAAGCCTAAAGAAAAATGGTAGTTTTCAGCCCCGATGGTGCGGATATGATTACAAAAACAGTCTCGTGATGAACGATAGCGCGGATTTGCAAACCCCGATGGTGCGGATATGATTACAAAATCAGTCTCGTGATGAACGATACCCCGATGGTGCGGATATGATTACAAAAACAGTCTCGTGATGAACGATAGCGCGGATTTGCAATCCGTGCCCACAAACGAGAGTGAAAAATAAAAAAAAATTTGATGAGTTTTGGAAGACATAATAGGCACGGATTGCAAATCCGCGCTATCGGTATTGGTTAAATATAATGCCTACTCAGGATTTAAAATCTTGGGTAGGTTTTTTTATTTATAATTTGTAACCAAAAAACGATATCCACGTCAAACTTGTCAATAAAATCAAAATTATCTCAATTCCAAATTAGTTTTTTCTAAATTTATAATCGTATTTTTGCATCGTTTTTGCAAACCTATTTACTTGCATTTTCAATAAACAACAGCAACTACAACAACAGCAACAATAATAAAATGAATCAAACGAAATATATTTTTGTCACAGGCGGAGTTACGTCTTCTTTAGGGAAGGGGATTATTGCGGCTTCATTGGCAAAATTATTGCAGGCAAGAGGATATAGAACGACCATCCAGAAGTTTGATCCGTATATAAACGTCGATCCAGGCACATTAAACCCTTACGAACACGGTGAATGTTATGTGACTGATGATGGCGCTGAAACCGATTTGGATTTAGGACATTACGAGCGTTTCCTGAACGTTCCAACTTCTCAGGCGAATAATGTTACCACAGGAAGAATTTACCTTTCGGTTATTGAAAAAGAACGAAGGGGCGAATTCCTAGGGAAAACAGTTCAGGTTGTTCCTCATATCACCAATGAAATTAAGGAAAGAATGCAATTGCTTGGTAAATCAGGCGATTATGATATTGTAATTACAGAAATTGGTGGAACTGTCGGTGATATTGAATCTTTACCCTATATAGAATCTGTACGTCAACTGGTTTGGGAATTAGGAGAACACAATGGTTTGGTAATTCACCTGACTTTAGTTCCTTATTTGGCTGCAGCCGGAGAATTGAAAACAAAACCAACTCAGCATTCCGTTAAAACTTTGATGGAGAGCGGTATAAAAGCAGATATTTTAGTTTGTAGAACAGAGCACGAAATTTCAGAGGAATTGCGTAATAAATTAGCTTTGTTTTGCAACGTAAAAAGAGAAGCGGTAATACAATCCATCGATGCTTCAACAATTTATGAAGTGCCGGTTTTGATGCTCGAAGAAGGCTTGGATGTTGTCGCTTTAAAGAAATTGGCTTTACCAAAAAGAGCCGCACCAGATTTAAGAAATTGGAGTACCTTTTTGCATAGAATAAAACACCCAAAACATACGGTAAATATTGGTTTAATTGGGAAATATGTAGAATTGCAAGATTCATACAAATCTATTTTGGAATCTTTTATTCACGCTGGCGCTGCCAATGAAACCAAAGTAAATGTAGTTTCTATTCATTCTGAATTTCTTGATGCTTCAAATGTAGAAGAGAAATTAGCTGGATTAGACGGAATTCTTGTTGCTCCAGGTTTTGGCGAAAGAGGAATTGAAGGAAAAATTGAAGCCGTTCGTTATGCACGTGAAAATAAAATTCCGTTTTTCGGAATTTGTTTGGGAATGCAAATGGCAATTATTGAATATTCAAGAAACATTCTTGGTTACGCTGATGCTAATTCAACAGAAATGAATCCTGATACAAAACACCCTGTTATTGATTTGATGGAAGCTCAAAAAACCATCACGGATAAAGGAGGAACAATGCGTCTTGGAGCTTGGAAATGTGATATAAAACCAGATACTTTGGCTTATAAAATATACGGTGCAACCACTATTTCTGAGCGTCATCGTCATCGTTATGAATACAATAGTAGTTATGTAGATGTTTTGGAAAAAGCTGGATTGAAAGCTTCGGGAACGAATCCAGAAACAGGTTTGGTCGAAATTGTAGAATTAGAAAACCATCCTTTTTTCATTGGTGTACAATACCATCCTGAATACAAAAGCACCGTGGCAAATCCACACCCGCTTTTTGTGAATTTTGTGGCAGCAACAGTGAAAGCAAAAAAAAAATAAGCCCCCTAACCCCCGAAGGGGGAATGAAAGGTAAAAAATAATTGATAAATAGTAGTAAATAATAGATTAACACATTCCAGACACGGCTCCACACTTTTGCGTGGTCGGGGAGAGGATAAAAAATTAAAAATGGAAGAAAAAAAATTAGACCTCAATTCGATTATTGGTTTCGTATTGATTTTTGGAATCTTGATTTGGATAATGTACCAAAACAAGCCTTCTGATGCAACTATTGCAGCTGAAAAAGCCAAGAAAGAATTAGTCGCTAAAGAAAATGCAAATAAAACAGTTGCTACTCAAGCAGCCGCTACTCCTTCAGTTATTGTGGCCGGAGATTCAACACAGTTGATTCAAGCGCAAAAAAAATTGGGTAGTTTTGCTTATTCCACAACACTTCCATCAGCAAAAGAAGGTTTTACAACAATCGAAAATGAATTGGTAAAACTAAAAATCGCCAATAAAGGAGGTTATATTGTAGAAGCTACTTTAAAAAGTTTTGAGAAATTTAAGAAAGGTTCAGGGCAATTGGTTGAATTGATAAAAGACAATAATGCCAATTTGAACATTCAATTACAAACAAACGATAATCGTACTTTAAATACAAAAGATCTTTATTTCGAACCTACTTTAACGAAAGTTGGTGCAGACCAAATCCTTTCAATGAAATTGAAGGCTGGTGCCAATGAATATTTGGAATACAAATATATTTTGAAGCCAAATGATTATATGATTGGTTTTGATCTTCGTTCACAAGGATTGAATAAAGTTTTGAATACCAGCAAGCCATTAGATTTAGCTTGGAGTTTGAAAACGTACAGAAACGAGAAAAGTGTTTCTTATGAAAATCGTTATACGGATATTTATTTTGAACACCAAGACGGGAAAATCGATTATGTAGCACAAGGTCAAGATAAGGAAGAAAATGCAGAAAATGCAACTTATGTAGCTTTTAAACAGCACTTTTTTGCTGCGATTTTATTGACGGACAAGCCTTTTATAGCTGCTAAATTGCATTCAAACAATCTAGTTAATGATGAAACTATCGACACTGTTTATACCAAACAATTGAAAGCAAATATTCCTTTGGCTTTCAGTAATGGTGAAATAGATTATAAAATGAACTGGTATTTTGGACCATCAGATTATAAAACATTAAAGCATTATGATAAAAATCTTGAAAAAATTATTCCATTAGGTTGGGGAATTTTTGGATGGATTAATATGTTTATTTTTATTCCATTATTTGGTTTTTTGAGTACAACTTTAGGCCTCTCATTGGGAATTGCCATCATTATTTTTACGATTTTGATTAAAATTGCGATGTCGCCAATTACATTTAAATCATTCTTGTCGCAAGCCAAGATGAAAGTATTGCGTCCTGAAATCACTGAATTGGGAGAAAAATTCAAAAAAGATGCAATGAAGAAACAACAGGAAACAATGAAGTTGTACAACAAAGCAGGAGTAAATCCTATGGCGGGTTGTATCCCGGCATTGATACAAATTCCATTTATGTATGCTTCGTTTCAGTTTTTTCCTTCGGCATTTGAATTGAGACAAAAAAGTTTCCTCTGGGCTGATGATTTATCATCATTTGATGATATTATAAAATTGCCTTTTCATATTCCATTGTACGGAAATCATATCAGCTTATTCCCGGTTCTTGCCTCGATTGCAATTTTCTTCTATATGAAAATGACTTCGGGTGACCAGCAAATGGCTGCTCCGCAACAAGAAGGAATGCCGGATATGGCAAAAATGATGAAAATAATGATTTATGTTTCACCTATAATGATGTTGTTTTTCTTCAACAGTTATGGAGCAGGATTGAGTTTGTATAACTTTATTTCGAATTTGATTACTATTGGAATTATGATTGTCATCAAACGATATTTCATTGACAGCGATAAAATTCACGCCCAAATCCAAGAAAATAAATTGAAAGAGCCTAAAAAACAAGGTAAATTCCAACAGAAACTTCAAGAAGTTATGGAACAAGCCGAAGCTCAAAAAGCAAAAGACAAAAAGAAATAAAAGTTTAATATTTATATATAAAAAAAGACTGTTTCACGAGTTGAAACAGTCTTTTTTTTTACTCTTTTTGAATTATAATGTTGGTAACAATACTTTGTTTAGTACATGAATAACTCCATTTGAGCATTGAACATCAGTAGCTACAATTGTGGAAATTCTGTTATTAACATCCTTTATTTTTGCTCCACCAGCAAGTTGAATAGTAAACGTTTGAGGTGTTTGTAAAGTGCTTACAATTTGGCCTTCAGTTAAACTAGCTGCCAAGATGTTACCGTTTACTACATGATATTGCAATACTTTGGTTAAGTTTGCACTTGAAACTCCAGCAATTCCTCCGGGAGCTAATTCAGTATTGAAGGCAGTAAAAGCTTCATTTGTTGGGGCAAAAACGGTGAAAGGACCTGTGCCTGATAATATACTGACAAAATTAGGTTGACCAGCTTTTGTTAAAGCTCCTACCAATGAAGTGAAATTTGCATTTGCTGTAGCATGCGTAACAACAGTAGGTAGATTTATTACTGCATCAACTACGTGAATTACACCGTTGGAAGCCATTACATCTGCAGTTGTTACTTTAGCAACTCCATTTAATTTTACGCCAGAGGTAAGATCTACATACATACTCATGGTGATCGTTCCAGAAGTGGCACTTTTCGCTAAAGTTTTTACATAGCCCGAACTTAAATCTGTAGATTTAACTTTTCCACTCACTACATGATTGAGTAAAATTTGTGTCAAAACATCTTTAGGAACATCGTTTAATGTTGCATAAGGAGTGGTTTTCAAAAAGGCCACGAATGCTGCGTCAGTTGGAGCAAATACTGTAAAGGGGCCAGTTCCTTGAAGGGTTGTTGCTAAATCAGCTTTTACCAAAGCTTGAACAAGAATTGTTAGGTTTGAATTTGTTTTAGCAATTCCAGTAATGGTATTGTCGGCTGGCATTTCATCATCATTATTACAAGAAACTGTGAAAGATGTTAAGGCGACAATTGCAATTGCAATTTTTAGTTTTGATAAAATTTTCATAATTTTTAATTTATTTATTAATATTTGTTTTTAAGTTCTGTTCAAAATTATTTAAAAAAGATTAAACAAAATTTATATTTATGAAAAGATTAACTATCGTTTAATTGGATTTGTATATAGTTAAGTCACTGTTTATTAGTTTGTTATTGTATTGGTTTGATTTAATTATTAAAAAGTTAAACAATTGTTATTTTCATTAGTATAGTGTTATTTTCGTATGTTTGTATTTCTTGTATTCTCAAAAGCGGAACAATTTTTTTAGTGAAAAGTTGTTTTAGAATTGAATCAATTATTTTTATTAAAACGTTATGGGTATTAAACTATTTTTTGGATTTTTATTATTGGTAAGCATTTCGATGTTTGCACAAAACGATTATAATAAATTAGATGACAAAGGCAACAAAAATGGACTTTGGAAAGGGTTTTATGAAGACACTAAAAATCCAAAATACGAAGGAACTTTCAACCACGGAAAAGAAGTGGGGACTTTTACTTTCTTCGATAATACCAAAACAAAAAGGGTTATTGCCACCAGAGAATTTAATCCCAATGACAATTCTGCCTATACGATTTTTTATGACCAACTCAAGAATATAGTTAGCGAAGGTAAAGTCGTTAATAAATTGTATGAAGGCCAATGGAAATACTACCATAAAGCTTCAAAAGTGGTTATGACTACCGAAAATTATAGTAAAGGAAATTTAGAAGGCCTGCGTTCTGTTTTTTATGCAAGTGGTAAAATCGCCGAAGAAATATTTTATAAAAATAACCTGAAAAATGGTCCTTATAAACGATATACAGAATCTGGAATCATTATAGAAGAATCCAATTATAAGAACGATCAGTTTGATGGATTGGCTATTTTTAGAGATCCAGATGACGGAAATATTGTTTCAAAAGGAAAGTTTACCAATGGAAAAAAAACTGGAATTTGGCAGTTTTTTAATAAAGGAAAATTAGTCAAAGAAATGAATATGAGTTTTCCGCAAAGCAAGTCAAAAACCAAAACCAATTAAGTTTTTGTATGCTCCAATCCTGTCGTAAATCTTTGTAACTTTGTGCCTTGTTAAATTGAAATTATTTTTAAAATGAAACGTGTAGTTGTTGGGCTTTCAGGTGGAGTAGATTCTAGTGTTGCTGCTTATTTATTGCAACAGCAAGGCTATGAAGTCATTGGTCTTTTTATGAAAAATTGGCACGACGATTCCGTTACCATTTCTAATGATTGTCCGTGGCTCGAAGATAGTAACGATGCTTTATTGGTTGCTGAAAAATTGGGAATTCCTTTTCAAACAGTTGACTTAAGTGAAGAATACAAAGAAAAAATCGTTGATTATATGTTCAACGAATATGAAAAAGGGAGAACTCCAAATCCCGATGTGCTTTGTAACCGCGAAATAAAATTCGATGTTTTTATGAAAATCGCTTTAAGTCTTGGTGCTGATTTTGTGGCAACAGGGCATTATTGCCGAAAAGGAGAAATTGAAGTTAACGGAGAAAAAGTGTACCAACTTTTGGCTGGAGCCGACAATAACAAAGATCAATCTTATTTTCTATGTCAATTATCGCAAGAACAATTGGCAAAATCTTTGTTTCCAATAGGAGAATTAACCAAACCTGAAGTTCGCGAAATTGCTGCTCAAATGGAATTGGTTACCGCCGAAAAGAAAGATTCACAGGGTTTGTGTTTTATCGGAAAAGTGCGATTGCCAGAATTTTTGCAACAAAAATTACAACCCAAAGACGGATTAATTTTCCAAATCGATAAAAATCATCCCATTTATACTTTAGAAAAATCAGCAAATTTTTCTATTGAAGAAGAACTCACTTTTGAATCTAATAAAATTGACTATACACCAGAAATGGGTAAAGTTGTTGGAAAGCATCAAGGAGCGCATTATTTCACTACAGGACAACGAAAAGGTTTGAACGTTGGCGGAACAACTGATCCATTATTTATTATCTCCACAAATGTGGTTACTAATACAATTTATACTGGTTTAGGCAGTCAACATCCGGGATTGTTCAAAAAAGCTTTGTTCATAGAGAAATCTGAAGTGCATTGGATTCGTACCGATTTGGCTTTGGCCAATGGAGAAACAATGGAAGTTATGGCGCGAATTCGTTACCGTCAACCATTACAAAAAGCTACTTTACATCAATTTGAAAACGGAATGTACGTGGCTTTCGATGAACCTCAATCAGCTATTACCGAAGGGCAATTTGTAGCTTGGTATTTAAAGGATGAATTAGTTGGTTCGGGAGTTATTTCTTAGATTAGTCTTTTATTTCAAAAAATATATGAAAAAAATATTCATTTTTCTGTTATTAGTTTCCAGTTTTTTTGGCTTTTCGCAAGAAGATGCTTGGGTGTATTTTAAAGACAAACCCAACTCCGCAACCGACTTGGCCAATCCGTTAACCATACTTTCGCAAAGAGCTCTAGACAGACGAACCGCTCAAGGAATTGCTTTGGATGATAAAGATGCTCCAATTTACCAATCGTATATTGATGAAATTACCGCTTCAACTGGAATTACTGTCAAAGCAAAATCTAAATGGTTGAATTGCCTTCATATTAGGGGTTCAGTGGACGATATTACTGCACTAAAATTATTGTCTTCTGTACTCAAAGTAGATTTTGCCGATAAGACTTTGAATAATACTGCCAATAAAACGGCAGCAAAATTAAAATTTAAACCTATAAATAAAACTACGGAAACCGCTGTGACATTCAATTATGGCATTTCCTCAAATCAAATTCAAATGTTGAATGGACATTTGTTGCATCAACTAAATTATACTGGTGCTGGAAAAATAATTGCGGTGTTAGATGCAGGTTTTCCTGGAGTTGATACAGCTCAACCCTTTGAGAGATTGAGAATCAACAATCAAATTCTTGGCGGATATGATTATGTAAATAAAAGTAGTAATTATTATTCTGGTAACAATCACGGAACCTATGTTTTGTCCTCAATGGGAGGTTATGTTGACGGACAATTAGTAGGGACAGCTCCAGATGCAAAGTATTATTTATTTATTACTGAAGATGCTGTTTCTGCAGTTCCCTATTCTGAAAATCCTGTCGAAGAATCAAATTGGGTCGAAGCCACCGAAGAAGCTGATAGGGTAGGAGTTGATATTATTTCTACATCATTAGGCTATTTTGGTTACGATAATCCCAATTACAGTCACACGTATTCAGATATGACTGGGAATTTAGCTTTTGCATCTCAAGGAGCCAATATTGCTTTTGATAAAGGAATTATTGTGGTGGCTAGTGCAGGAAATGAAGGAGAAGAAATTGAACCACACGTGGGAATTCCCGCCGAAGCCAAAAATGTAATTGCTGTTGGTGCAGTACAAGCTGATGAAACCTATGCTTTGTTTAGTTCAATTGGTCCAAGTTATGACGATCGAGTTAAACCAGATGTAATGGCTCAAGGACAAACAGTAGTATTATCAGATCCAGCTGGAAACCTAGTTACTGCAAATGGAACATCATTTTCTTGTCCCATAACATCTGGAATGGTCGCTTGTTTATGGCAAGCTTTACCCGGAAAAACTAATGCTCAAATCAAACAATTAATTACACAATCGGCTGATAATTTTAATCCAATAGTAAAATCACGTACTCAATACGGTTATGGTATTCCTGATTTTAATCTGGCTTTAGCCAATGGTTTGTCGGTTGATAGCTTTTCGGAAAATGATTTTATAGTTTATCCAAACCCAACAAACGATTCCATTTCTGTCACTTTACCTGAAGGACTTGAATCAAGAACGATTGTTATTTATAACGTTTTGGGACAAAAAGTTTTGGAAAAAATAATCTCAAATCAATTACCAACTATTTCATTGAAATCTTTAAATAGCGGAACGTATTTCTACAAAATTGAATCAAATAATTTTTCCAAAAGCGGAAAAATCATAAAACAGTAATTTTATTTTTATTGTCTTTTCAATATGTTTAGTTATTTTTTTGCCACGAATTACACAAATCCACACGAATTCAAAGCTGATTATAAAAATTTGTGAAAATTCGTGTAATTTGTGGCTAACTTGTATTTATAGTAAAAATATAGTCATACTAATTTGCCAAAATGAATAAAGTCACGCAACTTTTCAATATAAAATACCCTATTATTCAAGGAGGAATGATTTGGAATTCCGGTTATAAATTAGCAAGTGCCGTCAGTAATGCCGGTGGTTTGGGATTGATTGGAGCAGGTTCAATGTATCCCGAAGTTTTGCGGGAACACATTCAAAAATGTAAAAAAGCCACTGATAAACCTTTTGGGGTAAACGTCCCAATGTTGTATCCAAACATCGAGGAAATAATGAAGATTATTGTCGAAGAAAGTGTGAAAATTGTTTTTACATCAGCAGGAAATCCAAAAACTTGGACTTCTTTTTTGAAGGAAAAAGGAATTACAGTAGTTCACGTAGTTAGCAGTTCGGTTTTTGCATTGAAAGCGCAAGATGCAGGTGTTGATGCCGTTGTTGCCGAAGGATTTGAAGCCGGAGGACACAACGGAAGAGAAGAAACCACTACTTTTACCTTAATTCCGATGGTGAAAGAAAAAATCAAGATTCCACTTATTGCTGCTGGCGGAATTGCAAACGGTCGTGGAATGCTTGCCGCAATGGTTCTTGGCGCTGATGGAGTGCAAGTAGGAAGTCGATTTGCTGCTTCGGAGGAATCATCGGCACACGAAAATTTCAAAAATAAAATTTTGGATACAAAGGAAGGCGAGACACAAGTGACTTTGAAAGAATTGGCTCCCGTTCGGTTAATCAAAAATAAATTTTATCAAGACGTTCAGGATTTGTATGCAAAATGTCCAACCAAAGAAGAATTATCTGCATTATTAGGCAGAGCAAGAGCCAAACACGGAATGTTTGAAGGTGATTTAATTGAAGGCGAACTCGAAATTGGTCAAATTGCAGGTTTGATTCATAAAATATTACCAGCTGCTGAAATAATGGAGGAAATGATTACCGATTATAATTTGGCTAGAAAAGAAGTCGAGAAATTCATTTTCTAATTCCAAATTTTAGTACTTTTGAAAACTTACAATTTTATAAATAATGACTAAAATAAAATTAATTTTAATTCTTGTATTCCTCGCTTTTGTGGTGAACCAATCTTACGGTCAAACATACAAATTCAAAACTTCGGGTTTGAGCGTTATGGAAAAAGACCAAAAAGGGAATTGGGGAAAATGGTCTGACTTGAGTTTGGTCAATATTTTAGTAAAATTAGATACTGATAAAAGCCGAATTGTGGTGTATTCTGAGATTATTCAATTGTTTGAAATTATTGATTATATTCCTTTAGAAGAAAATGAAACCGATAGTGTTTATGCATTTACGTGTAAAGACAATAATGGCGAAGATTGTACACTTTCGATAATTACGCGAAAAAAACAAGACAATCGAAAACAGCTTTACATCAATTATGACAACCGAATTATTGTATATAATATGTCTAATTTCAGTTCATAAAAAACTACAAAAAAATTCGCTCTAAAGCGACTTTTTTTTATGATAAATCTTGACTAAAATTTGTTCTCCACCTCGGCGGCTTGCAACATTAGATAATGCAAATCGGTATTCTTGATAAATGATTTTAGTAAATGACTTCCCGGTCCAAAAAGAGCTAACTCGGTATAATCTGCAGAATGATCCATGCTAATCCAACCAACAGAATTGCGTTGTTTTTGTAGTTCAGATAACTTTTTGAAAGGTAAGTGTTTGGGGTTATAGAGACCATCTTCCATTTTAATATTAGAATAATAATTTAAAATTTCTTTGGCTTCTTCCTCTTTCAAAGCATAATTGGTGGCATATTCTATGCGTTCTATAGCTTGTGAAACTGAAGTTTCTTTCCCCATACCGTTAAGAATCCAATCATTAGTTTGTTTGTATTTTTGAATAGAATCAAAATTATCATTGGTTTCTTTGCCATAAATAATACCTGGATTGGCATTTCCGTGGTCTGTGGTAATAATAACTAAAGTGTTTTTATCTTTTTCGGCAAAATCAATAGCCACTTTTACGGCTTCATCGTGGGCAACTTGGTCGTAAATTAATCCTGAAATGTCATTTCCGTGGGCAGCCCAATCTACTTTTCCAGCTTCAATTTGCAGCACAAAACCTTTTGGATTGTTTTTCATTTTATCAATAGCTCGTTGCGTCATTTCGGCCAAAGTCGGAATTTTTTCGCTAAGTTCTTTGCTGCTTTCTCTGTCTTTGGAATAGGGAAGACCGTCGTCATAAAAAACGCCTAAAATAGGTTTGCTATTGTCAGCCGCAAGCATTTCGCTTCTTGTTTTTACTACATTAAATCCTTTGCTTGAAAACTCCTGATACATATTGCGTTTGTCCTTGCGACTTTCTGGCGAAAAATAATTATTTCCCCCACCCATCATAATGTCAAATTTCAAATCAAGATACATTTCTGCGATGGACTCTTGACTGTTTCTGCTTTTGGATGCGATACAAAAACCTGCTGGCGTTGCGTGTGTTATTGGAACTGTGGTAACACATCCAGCCATTTTTCCGGCTTTTTTGAATTTTTGCCAAATGGGTAAATATTCTTCTCCATTCACTCCCACATTCAATGATCCATTTTTTACGCGGAAACCGCTTCCCCACGATGAACTTGCAGCAGCCGAATCAGTAACGATAGAAGAAGCCGAAGCCATATCCATCAAGGCACGCGATACCCGATTGTCTTTGTATAACTGAATCCAATTGCTTCCTTTTCCTGTTTTTCTACTCAAATAGATGTCGGTCATATTTAGGGTTCCAATGCTCATTCCATCACTTACAACAACAATGATGTTTTTGGCTTTGGTATTTTTATTTATGGAATCTAAATCGAGATTTTTGGCTGAGCCTTCAAAAGGATTTAATAATGAGGCTCCTAACGTAAATAGTGATCCGTTTCTTAAGAATTTCCTTCTTTCCATTCTTTGTGTTTTATAGTATTGATATTTTTCCCAAATGTATGAAAACTTATGTAGGTGGAATGTTAACTTTAACTATTTATGCCAATCAAGGGTTGAGTTTATAACCTATTGATTTTTAGAACAGACCTATGAGGTTTTTAAAAACCTCATAGGTCTTAAAGCATCGAAATATCTCAAATTAATTTCAACCCTTGATTCGCATTATTTATTAAAATTTGAAAAAAGCATAAAAACGTTGTGGCACGAAGCATTTGTAAGTTTGTGGTAAGATTAAGTTATAGTCAATAATTGCTCTTCTAATTGATTTATTCAATATCTAATATGTATTTTTGTTTCTTTAAAACGAGTAGTATGAAAAAGTTAGTTTTGTTGTTGTCATTTGTCGTAATTACGAGTCTTCAAGCTCAACAACGTCCAAAATTAGTAGTTGGAATTGTGGTTGATCAAATGAAAATGGAATATTTATATCGTTTTTCAGATGATTTTTCTCCAAATGGTTTTAAGCGTTTGATGAACAAAGGATTTGTTTTTCATAACGCAAATTTTAATTATATGCCTACGTATACTGGTCCTGGTCACGCCTCCATTTATACAGGAACAACGCCATCTATTAACGGAATTGTTGGAAACGATTGGTTTAGCAGAAAGTTAGGAAAATCAACCTATTGTACAGATGATGATTCCGTAAAAACTATTGGCGGCGGAACGGAAAAAGAAGGAGCAATGTCTCCAAAAAACCTGCAAAGCACTACCATTACTGATGAATTACGATTAGGAACCAATTTCAAAGGGAAAGTAATCGGAATGAGTTTAAAAGATCGTGGCGCGATTTTGCCAGCAGGACATTTTGCGAATTGGGCTTTTTGGTATAGTGCTTCAGGTGCGTTTATTTCGAGTACATTTTATGGTTCAAAACTTCCGGATTGGGTTACCGAATTTAATAATCAAAAAAACTATTTGACTTACATTAATCAAGGATGGAGTTTATTGAAACCAGCGGCAGATTATAACGAGAGTTGGCCCGACGACAATCCGTATGAAGGCAAATTATACGATTCCGAAAAGCCTGTTTTTCCATACGACCTCAAAGCAATGTATGATAAAAATGATGCGGGAATTTTGAGAGCGGTTCCTTTTGGAAATAATATATTAGCAGATTTTGCCAAGAAAGCTATTGAAAAAGAAGAATTAGGGAATGACAATATCACTGATTTTCTAACCATAAGTTTTTCATCTACTGATTATGTGGGTCATATTTTAGGGCCAAGATCGATGGAATTACAAGATACTTACTTGCGATTGGATTTAACGATTGCTGACCTTTTAGACTATTTAGACAAAACCGTTGGTAAGGATAATTATTTGCTTTTCTTGACTTCTGATCACGCTTGTGCTGAAAATGCTAATCATCTAAAAGACAATAAATATGCGGTTAAGAATTTGGACACTAAAGAAATAACTAAATCCCTGAAAAGTTTTTCAGTAGCCACTTTTGGAGATGATTTAGTAACTAATTATTCTAATTTTAATCTTTTTTTCAACAAGGAATTAATCAAATCTAAAGGATTAGAATTGGTTAAAGTAAAACAAGCATTCAAGGATTATTTGTTGACTCAGGAACAAGTAAAAAGAGTATATACCGAAGAAGAGATTTTGGCTTCGACAGGAAATGATTATTACCTGAATTTTATTGCCAAAGGTTATGATCCAACCCAAAACGGTGATATGGTGGTGCTGGACAAACCCGGATTTATTCAATATGGTCCAACGGGTTCTTCTCACGGAACACCTTATGCTTATGACACGCACGCTCCTTTGCTTTTTTATGGTTGGAAAATAAAACCCGGAGAAAGTTTTGACAAAAAAGAAATTACTCAAATTGCGCCAACATTAGCTCTTAAACTACAAATTGAAATGCCAAACGGCACGGAAAGCAAGGTTTTGGAAGAAGTTTTGGGAGAGAAGTAAAAACTAATGAGATTCTACAAGTTTGAATCGGATTATTAGTTGGTTGGTTTTTTAAAACTATTTATTCAGATAAAAAGCACCTATTCCGTTTTTCACGCTGGAAGCGTCTCAAAACTAGGAGCAACTTAATTTGAGACGCTTCCAGCGTGACAAATAGCAAGAATGAATTATTGGTTAACCTGAATAACTATTTTCGACCTCATAATTTTCAATAAGAAATCCCATTTCATTTTTCATTGAAATGGGATTTCTTATTTTATAAAAATTGAAGTTTTGCTTATTTTACAAGAACAGCATCTTCTATAAGAATGTTATATTTATAACCTGAGCCTAAATCTTTATTTAAAACAATAGTTCCTTTTAGAGTCACTATTTCATCTACTTTTACTTTAGCTAGAGTAGTAATTGTAATGTCATTTAGTCCGTTAAAGCTTGTTCCGTCTTGCAAGTGAATCCAGTTTTTATTCATAATTTCTGGCATAAATTTCACTACTTTTCCAGTTAAAATAACGGTTTTACCAGCCATTTTATCTTTGTTTATAAATAAATTATTCAAAGTTATCGCGCCTTTAGCCAAAGTTATTCCTTTTGATACTTGAGTAGAAGTAACCGCTTTTTGAGAAATGGTATCTTTTGTAGTTACTGCCGGTGGATTAGGATCTGTTATTCCCTCAACAAAAATTACAGAGTCAAAAGTTCTTTTTAAATCTTTACTCTCAAATTTTTTCATTTCCATTCCTCCTTCATAAGTATAGACTTTTCCAACTTTTACATCTGTTTTCGGGATAGCAAGCCAAAATTCTTTTGCACCTTCAGTGACCAAAAGATAAGTGTAAGCGTTAGCATCTAAAACCTCTTTAACAGTAACTTGATGTGAATTTGTATTTTCCTTAACTACATTTTCAGGTTTTAGGGTTTCAGTCTTTTCGTTATTAGGTTTACATTGAACCAAGACCATTAGCGCTGCTATACTTGCAACGCTCCATATTAGTATTTTTTTCATTTTTATAGTATTTATTTTTCGAAGTAAAATTAGCTAAATTTTATTTTATTAAATATGATAAATCTCACTTTCCTAAAAAGAATTGAAGATTTTAAATTTCTGCCTATAAAATCCGGAATTAAAATTTTATATAGGAATCAGAAATAATTTATTCAAAATAAATCCCATTTCATTTTTCATTGAAATGGGATTCTTGATTTATTAAACTGTCGCTGTTTTTACTGGCAACGGAATTTGATTTTTGAGTAAATCTTCAAATGATTCTCGTTCTCTTATTAAGTAGCCTTTGCCATTTTGCCATAAAACTTCGGCTGGTTTGTATCTTGAATTGTAGTTCGATGCCATCGAGAAGCAATAGGCTCCTGCATTTCTAAAACTTAAAATATCGCCTTCGTTGATTTCGGAGATTCTGCGATTGTTAGCAAAAGTATCTGTTTCACAAATGTATCCTACCACTGAGTAGAAACGCTCTTTTCCTTTTGGATGCGAAATATTTTCAATATGATGTTGTGAGCCATAAAACATTGGACGTATCAAGTGATTGAAACCGCTGTCGATTCCAGCAAATACAGTCGAAGTTGTTTGTTTTACCACATTTACTTTTGCTAAAAAGTAACCTGCTTCACTTACTAAAAATTTTCCTGGTTCGAAAATCAAGGTTAAATCTTTTCCGTATTCTTTGCAGAAAACGTTGAATCTTTTAGATAATTTTTTTCCTAATTCTTCAATGTCTGTTTCAATATCGTCTTTTTTATAAGGCACTTTAAATCCACTTCCAAAGTCTAGGAATTCAAGGTTTTTGAAGTTTTTCGCCACGTCAAATAAAATTTCGGCAGCATATAAAAACACTTCAATATCTAGAATATCAGACCCTGTGTGCATGTGAATTCCCACGATGTGCATTTTTGTATTCTCAACAATACGCAACAAATGAGGTAATTGATGGATTGAAATTCCAAATTTACTATCGATATGACCCACAGATATATTGGTATTTCCACCAGCCATTACGTGTGGATTGATACGAATGCAAACGGGAACGTTTGGATATTTTGTGCCAAATTGTTCCAAAATTGATAAGTTGTCAATATTGATTTGAACTCCCATCGCAGATACTTCCTCGATTTCTTCGAGAGAAACACCATTTGGAGTAAAAAATATTTGCTCAGGAGAATATCCAGCGTAAAGTCCTAATTGGACTTCTTGTATAGACACCGCATCCAAACAAGATCCCATTTCTCTCAATAATTGAAGAATGGCAACGTTTGATAAGGCTTTCATTGCATAATTAATGCGCAACTTCTCTACTTTCGAAAAAGCATTTGTTAATCTTTTATATTGGGATTGGATTTTTGCCGCATCATAAACATATAATGGACTTCCAAATTGTTCTGCTAATTGAACTAAATCTTTTGATTGCATTGTTATGAATTTTTGACAAATTTATTACTCTTTATTGATTCATACAAGAGGAAAATTTTTAAATAACAAAATATAACAAAATGTTTAAAAAACAACATTTGTTGTTATTTCTGATTTATTTAATATATGCAAAAAGCCCTTGAAAAATTATTTCTCAAGGGCTTAAAATAGTAGTTGTGTTGTTTTATTATAAACTTGGCAAATCGCCGTTGCCTTTTGTTGGTAAATTGGTGTAACCCATCAAATAATTATCCACTACTCTTGCTGCTTCACGACCTTCAGAGATTGCCCAAACGATTAGTGATTGTCCTCTTCTCATATCACCAGCAGTAAAAATGTGAGGGACATTAGTTTGATAATTAGTAGCAAAATAATTGTTGCGAGCATCAATTTTTATGCCTAATTGGTCACTCAAGGTTTTTTCCGGACCTGTAAATCCTAAAGCTAATAAGGCTAAATCACAAGGCCAAATTTTTTCTGAACCTTCTTTTTCTATAAGCTCAGGTCTTTGTCCCGGTTTAAGTTTCCATTCTACTTCGACAGTTTTCAAACCTACAAGTTCTCCTTTTTCGTTGGCAAGAAATTCTTTGGTATTGATTAACCAGTTTCTTCCGCAGCCTTCTTCGTGTGAAGAAGATGTTTTTAATTGCAAAGGCCAAAATGGCCAAGGTGTAGTTTCGCTTCTTCCAACGGGTGGTTTTGGCATGATTTCGAAATTGGTAACAGATAATGCTCCGTGTCTATTTGAAGTCCCTACACAGTCAGAACCAGTATCTCCACCACCAATAACGATTACGTTTTTACCGGTTGCTTTAACTTGGTTTTCAATTTTTTCACCATACAAAACTTTAGTTTGTTGTGACAAGAAATCCATCGCCTGAACAACACCTTTACTGTCGGCACCTTTTGTTGGTAAACCTCTTCTTTCGGTTGCTCCACCGCATAATACGATAGAATCAAAACTATTCAATTGATCGATACTGTAATTTACGCCAACATTTATATTGGTTTTAAAAACAATTCCTTCCGCTTCTAAAATAGCAACACGTCTGTCAATAATTCCTTTTTCTAATTTGAAATTTGGAATTCCATAACGCAATAATCCGCCAATGGCATTATCTCTTTCAAAAACGGTTACTGTGTGACCCGCACGATTTAATTGTTGTGCAGCTGCTAAACCTGCAGGACCAGAACCGATAACTGCTATTGTTTTTCCAGTTCTAACTTCTGGAGGTTGTGGTTTTATCCAGCCTTCGGCAAAACCTCTTTCTACAATGCTTTTTTCAATATTTTCAATCGCTACAGGATCTTTTATAATTCCCAAAACACAAGACTTTTCGCAAGGTGCAGGACATAAACGACCTGTAAACTCTGGAAAGTTATTTGTTGATTGTAAAATACTCAAGGCACTTTGCCATTCTTCCTGATGCACCATATCGTTAAAATCAGGAATCAGATTTCCTAATGGACATGCGCTGTGACAAAAAGGAATGCCACAATCCATGCATCTTGAACCTTGTTCTTTGATTTTATCTTTCGCTAACGGAATCGTAAATTCATTATAGTTTGAAACTCGTTCCAGAACAACTACATTACTTTCGTCAGCTCTATTATATTCTTTAAATCCGCCTATCTTGCCCATAACTATTGTGCTATTAGTTCTTCTAATTCTTTTTCTTTAGCAATTCTCAATAATGCTTTTTTGTATTCTGTTGGCATTACTTTGATAAAATGCTTTTGTTGATTTTCCCAGTCTTCAAGGATTCTTTTTGCCAATGGACTATTGGTATACATAGAATGGTTTTTTATCAGATGTTTCAATTTTGTAAAGTCTTCTTCTTCCAAAGTTTCAAATTCGACCATTTCCATATTGCAAACTCTGCTGTCGAATTGTTTTTTATTATCAAAAACATAAGCAATTCCACCGCTCATACCTGCAGCAAAATTTCTACCGGTTTTTCCAAGAACAACTACAGTTCCACCTGTCATATATTCACATCCGTGATCTCCAATTCCTTCGACAACTGCTGTTGCGCCTGAGTTTCTAACGCAAAAACGTTCTCCGGCAATACCATTTATATAAGCTTCACCAGTTATTGCACCATAAAGAGCAACGTTACCAATAATAATATTTTCTTCAGGTTTGAAAGTTGCAGTAGGAGGAACCTTAATAATCAATTTTCCGCCGGAAAGGCCTTTTCCTAAATAGTCATTACAGTTTCCGTGAATCTTATAAGACAATCCATTGGTTGCGAATGCGCCAAAACTTTGTCCTGCAGAACCTTCAAAATCGACTAATATGGTGTCATCAGGTAAACCTTGGGCTCCATAAATTTTTGAAATTTCATTACTCAAAATTGCACCAACAGCTCGATCTGTATTTTTAATTTTAAAAGTAACTCTTGTTCTTTCTTTTCTGTAAATCGAAGGAAGAGCTGCTTTTATTATATCAAAATCTAAAACGTGTTCTAATTCGTGATCTTGTGTTGTGGTATTATGATTAGGTACGCTATTTGCTTTTTCTGGTTTAAAAAGAATGGTTGATAAATCTAATCCACTTGCTTTATAGTGCTTGATAGCTTTGTTGACATTCAGTTTTTGAGATTGTCCTACCATTTCTTTCAGTGTTTTAAATCCTAGTTGCGCCATAATTTGTCTCAACTCTTCAGCAATAAAATACATAAAGTTGATGACGTGCTCTGGAGTTCCTTTGAAATTTTTTCTTAATTCCGGATCTTGCGTAGCAATACCAACCGGACACGTGTTCAAGTGACAAGCTCTCATCATAATACATCCTGAAGCTACTAAAGGTGCAGTTGCAAAACCAAATTCTTCAGCTCCAAGTAAAGCAGCGATAGCTACATCACGACCTGTTTTTAACTGGCCATCACATTCTAATACTACTCGGCTTCTTAAATCATTTAGGATTAAGGTTTGTTGTGCTTCGGCTAGTCCAAGTTCCCAAGGAATTCCGGTATGTTGTAGCGAAGTTAAAGGTGCAGCACCAGTTCCTCCGTCGTATCCTGAGATCAAAATCACATCGGCTTTTGCTTTGGCAACACCGGCAGCGATTGTTCCAACACCCACTTCTGAAACTAATTTAACGTTAATTCTGGCTTCACGATTGGCATTTTTTAAATCAAAAATTAATTGTGATAAATCTTCAATAGAATAAATATCGTGATGCGGCGGCGGAGAAATAAGTCCAACATAAGGAGTTGAATTTCTCACTTTGGCAATCCAAGGATATACTTTTTCACCCGGTAATTGTCCACCTTCTCCAGGTTTTGCACCTTGAGCCATTTTTATTTGAATCTCTTTGGCATTCGTCAAATAGTTGATAGAAACACCAAATCTTCCTGATGCAACTTGTTTAATAGCACTATTTCTGGAATCACCATTTAAGTCTTTCTGAAAACGTTTTGGATCTTCTCCACCTTCTCCAGAATTACTTTTTCCACCAATTCTGTTCATCGCAATAGCTAAATTCTCATGAGCTTCTAAACTGATAGAACCATAAGACATTGCGCCGGTTTTAAATCTTTTTACAATTTCTGTCCAAGGCTCTACTTCATCAATTGAAATAGGATCGAGGTTGTTAAATTCGAATAATCCTCTGATGGTCATAAGATTTTTGCTTTGGTTATTAACCATATTAGCATATTCCTTATAGCTTTCCGGACTGTTTAATCGAACCGCTTGTTGCAATTTTGCAATCGTGGTAGGGTTAAACATATGTCTTTCTCCATTTCTTCTCCATCTGTAAATTCCTCCAATTTCTAAAGGCAATAGACTTGCTACTTTTGAGTTTGGAAAAGCTTTCTGGTATCTTTTTTTGACTTCTTTTTCAACTTCCATAAGCCCAATTCCTTCAATTCTTGATGGAGTGTTTGGGAAATATTTAGAAGAGAATGTTTTGTTTAATCCTAAAATTTCAAAAATTTGTGCACCTCTATATGAATGTAAGGTAGAGATACCAATTTTGTTCATAATTTTCAGTATTCCTTTTGCAATTGCCTTGTTGAAATTTTTGATGGCATATTCAGCATTTACATTAGAAATAAAACCTTTGTCAACTTGGTCACGAATGATTTCGTTTACCATATACGGGTTAATCGCACTTGCACCATAACCAAATAATAAGGCAAAATGATGTGGTTCGCGAGGTTCAGCAGATTCAATAATGATTCCAAATTTCGAACGAATTTTTAAAGTATTTAGTGAATGATGAATATAGGAACAAGCTAATAACATTGGAATTGGCGCCATTTTTTCACTAACACCTCTGTCTGAAAGGATAACAATATTACAACCTTCGTTTACTGCTTTGAAAGTGGCAGCTATACATTTCTCTAAAGCGCGTTCCAGGCCATTTACACCTTTTTTTATTTCGTATAAAGTAGAAATTGTTACTGATTTGAAATCGGGATGGTCAACACTTCTTATTTTATCCAAATCTTCGTTTGAAATAACGGGATTGTGAATTTTTAATTTCTTGCAATGTTTTGGAACTATGTCAAAAATGTTATAATCACCACCAATTGCCAAACTGATATCGGTAATGATTTCTTCACGAATACCATCCAAAGGAGGATTAGTAACTTGCGCAAATAATTGTTTGAAATAGTTGTATAAAAGTTGTGGTTGGTCTGATAAAACAGCAAGTGGAGTATCATTACCCATTGAACTGATAGCTTCGGCGCCACCTGAACCCATTGGGTTTATTATGGTTTTTAAATCTTCAATTGTGTATCCAAACAATCTCTGTCGAGTTTGAAAATCTATATTTTCAACAGGAATAGCATTGTCAGTATACGGAATCTGTGCAAGGTGCAACATATTTTCATCTAACCATTGCTTGTAAGGGTGTTTGGTAACTACAGAATTTTTTACTTCATCATCTTCAATAATTCGTCCTTCGTTCATATCAACTAAGAACATTTTCCCTGGTTCTAATCTACCATGCTGAACTACATCTTCCGGTTTTATATCAAGAACTCCAATCTCTGAAGACATAATTACAAAACCACCTTTTGTAAGGGTATAACGAGATGGTCGCAATCCATTTCTATCTAATAAAGCACCAATTACGTTTCCGTCAGTAAAAGGAATCGAAGCTGGTCCATCCCAAGGTTCCATAATACAAGAATTGTATTCGTAGAATGCTTTCTTGTCTTCGGACATGTTTTGGTGTTTTTCCCATGCTTCCGGAACTACCATCATCATGGCTTCAGGTAAGGAGCGACCTGTCATCAATAATAATTCTACAACCATATCCATAGAAGCAGAATCGGATTTTCCTTCTAATATAATTGGAAATAATTTTTTGATGTCTTCGCCAAAAACGTCGCTTTTCATCAATTCTTCACGAGCGCGCATACGGCTAATGTTCCCTCGAAGTGTATTTATTTCACCATTATGACACATATATCGGAATGGTTGTGCCAATTCCCAAGAAGGGAAAGTATTGGTAGAAAAGCGTTGGTGAACCAATGCTAGTCTTGTAACCAAATCATTATCTAATAAATCAATATAATAAGGGCTAATATCTTCTGGTCTTAAAAGACCTTTATATATTATGGTAGTAGTTGAAAAACTTGAAAAATAAAATCGGTGGCTTTCTGAAATCCTTGAATTGATTACAGTGTGTTCTGAAATTTTTCTAGCGGCAAACATTTTAGCATTAAATTGCTGCTCTGTTAAATCTAAACCATTTTTGCCAACAAATACTTGTTTTACTGTAGGTTCTTTTTCGGCGGCAATTTGTCCTAAATTTGATGGGTCAACAGGAACGTCCCTCCATCCTAAAATTTGTAGGTTTTGATTTTTGATTGATTCCTCAAAAGTAGTTTTGCAAAAAGCAATTTGATTTTTGCTTTTTGGCATAAAAACCATTCCCACTGAATATTCTCTTGGTTCAGGAATTTCGAAATCACAAACTTTCTTAAAAAAATTATGCGGAATATCAAATAATATTCCAGCTCCGTCTCCGGTTCTACCGTCAGCACTTACAGCACCCCGATGGTCTAAATTTATTAAAATATCGAGTGCTTTATGAATAATGTCATTCGACTTGATCCCATTCAAATTGCAAATAAATCCTGCGCCACAGTTGTCGTGTTCAAATTCCGGCAAATAAAGGCCTTGTTCTTTAACTTTCATGCTTGATAATTTTTATGCAAAAATAAAGATTTCATTAATCACATCAATTTTAAAATTTGCGTTTAACTTATTTTTACTATAATGTTAAAAAAACGTTTAATAAATAACAATAAATCATTCATATACATTCAAATTGACAAAATGATAATTCAATTTTGTTATACTTGAGCAATTTGGTGTTAGACTACTAAAAAACACACTTTTTATTTAATTTTCTCAATCGATATAGTGGTTTAGAATTAAACATTTCTCACAAAATGCTACTCTAATTTGCTGATGAAGTTACGAAATGTATAATTAAATAGATAATTTTTCATTAAATCATATTTATGTTTTTTATATTGAAAAAAGATTTTAGTTTTAAGATGAATTTCGCTATTTTTGTACCACTTTTTAAAAGTCAAATAATTCAATCATGGATATACACGAATACCAAGGAAAACAAATATTAGCCAGTTATGGCGTGAAAGTGCAACGTGGTTATGTTGCTAACAATCCAAAAGAAGCAGTTGCTGCAGCAAAACAATTGACTGCCGAAACCGGTACAGGATGGCATGTTATTAAAGCTCAGGTTCATGCAGGTGGACGTGGAAAAGGTGGTGGAGTTAAGCTAGCTAAAAACCTTCAACAGGTAGAGGAAATAGCGGAACAAATAATCGGGATGCATTTAATTACGCCACAAACTTCAGCCGAAGGTAAACTAGTGCATAAAGTTTTAGTTGCTGAAGATGTTTATTATCCTGGAGAAAGCGAAACTTCTGAGTTTTATATGTCTGTTTTATTGAATAGAAGTAAAGGACGCAATATGATTATGTATTCTACTGAAGGTGGAATGGATATAGAACATGTTGCTGAGCACACTCCTCATTTAATTTTTACTGAAGAGATTGATCCAACTGTAGGATTACAAGCTTTTCAGGCTAGAAGAATTGCCTTTAATTTAGGTCTTTCCGGAAATGCTTTCAAAGAAATGGTGCAGTTTGTAGACGCTTTATATAAAGCTTACATTGGTTCTGATGCTTCAATGTTTGAAATCAATCCAGTTTTGAAAACTTCAGATAACAAAATCATTGCAGTTGATGCCAAAGTAAATTTAGATGATAATGCTTTGTATCGTCATCCAAAATTAGCTGAAATGCGAGATGTACGTGAAGAGAATCCAATCGAAGTAGAAGCAAAAGAAGCAGGATTGAATTACGTAGATCTTGACGGAACTGTAGGTTGTATGGTAAATGGAGCCGGACTTGCTATGGCGACGATGGATTTAATAAAATATGCAGGTTTTGAACCAGCAAACTTCTTGGACGTTGGTGGAACTGCCGATGCAAAACGTGTGGAATTAGCTTTCCGTATCATCTTGAAAGATCCTAATGTAAAAGCAATTTTAATCAACATTTTTGGAGGAATCGTTCGTTGTGATCGTGTTGCTCAAGGTGTTGTTGATGCCTATAAAAATATGGGAGACGCTATTAAAGTGCCAATCATTGTTCGTTTGCAAGGAACGAATGCAGTTATTGCAAAAGAATTAATTGATAATTCAGGAATGCCAATTTTATCGGCTGTTGAATTTCAAGAAGCAGCTGACCAAGTTAAAGCAGCGCTTTCTTAATATTATAGTTATATATCTTATAAATAAGAAAATCCTGAACGAGAGTTCAGGATTTTTTGTTTGCTATTTTTTGTATGCTATCGGATTCAATAATATGAAATCCTTTGTAGTTTTTTTGAGCAATAATGAACATTGATTTTGCCACAGCTTCACTTTGGATTGCTTTGTACTTTTTTAAGTTTCCAATTAATAAAATTGAAAAAAGTTTCATAAAAAACGTTCCGATTTTTTCTCCTAAACGAAATTCCTTTCTCTTTCCTAAAAGTAAGGAAGGTTGAAATACAGAAACATTTTCGAAATTACAATGTTTAAGAAAATCTTGAATTTCTCCTTTTGTTTTTAAATAAAAATTTGATGAAGTGGCATCAGCACCAAGGGATGAAACAATCAAAAATTTTTTGACTTTATTTTGAAGTGCTGAAGTGGCAAACTGTTTTGGGTATTCAAAATCTACTTTTCTAAATGCATCCTGACTTCCTGCTTTCTTTATGGTTGTGCCTATGGCACAAAAGAAATCATCTCCTACAACAAAACTTTGATAGCTTTCTGGTTTGTCGAAATCAATAATGTGTTGCTTTAATTTTGGATGTTGAATTCCTGAGTCTCTTTTCACGAAAGTGATTACAGTAGAATATTCCTCACTTTCTAAGAGAAGTTCTAAAAGCTGAGAACCTATTAATCCAGTGCTGCCAATAATCAAAGCCGTTTTCACAATTAAGATTTTTTGTTCTTACCAAAATTGAATTTTACTTTCTCTACCACTTGTATTTTGTTATTCCCTTTTGGGAATTCTTTTTTGGAAGTTCTTTTTGCAGCAGGCTTCGATTTTGAAGGACTTTGATCGCCTCTTGCTCTTTCTTCATCCTTTGGTTTTGCTTTGAATTCGGGTCTTTCTTTCGCTCCATCTTTTGCAGGAATTTCGGCTTTGTGTTTTGCCAAAACAGCTGTTGGATTCTTTGGGTTTTCTTTTGTACCTCGAAGGTGAATCACCAATCCGTTTAGGAAATTACGCAGCACTTGGTCGCCACATTCTACATAATTTTCGTGATCTTCAGCACGGAAAAAAGCACCTAACTCAGATTTTGACATTCTAAAATCTACCAATTCTAAAATTTCTACTATTTGATCATCGCGAAGCATTAAGGCCACTCGAAGTTTTTTGAGTATATCGTTGTTTGTCATTTTTATATTTTATTTTTAGGTTTCAAACCAGAATTAAAAAAGCCAAAGATAAGCATTTACAAAACCATCCCGCCATAATTTTTCGTTATGTTGGCCGCTTTTAACAATCTTCTTTTTGGTCAATTTCATACATTCACATCTTTTTTCTGATATTAAATCCTCTATTTTGTTGAGGTCTGTGACCATGTCGGCATCTCCTTCATTATCGCCACAGAGGAAATAGATTTTGGTTTTTAACTTTGTGGTTTTTTCGGTTAATTCAACAATTTCTTTTCGGTTGAACCAAAATGACGGTGAAAAAATTCCTGCTCTCCCAAAAACCTCTGGATACTTCAAAATAGCATAATAGGAAACCAAACCTCCAAGCGAACTTCCCATAATGGCTGTGTTCTTGGTATTTGTTTTTGTTCTGTATTTTGCGTCTATTTCTGGTTTTAAGGTATTGACAATAAATTCGAGATAATTATCGCCATTTCCGCCGCCGTATTTCGCGTTTTTGTAGGGCGTTAATTCGTCTATTCGTTTTTCGTTTCCGTGTTCGATGCCAACAACAATTACCTGTGCGTTGAGACTATCCAGTTTTTCGTCCACATTCCATTCGCCAACATAAGAAGTTTTGGCATCAAAAAGATTTTGAGCATCATGCATATAAATTACAGGATATTTCTTTTTAGTAGTATCGTAATTTTTTGGCAAATAAATCCAGATTTTCTTTGTTGTTTTTAGCTGTGGCGCTTCGATGGTGAAAGTGGAAACCTGTTTTGAAGCAGTACTTTGCTGAGCCAAGGTTATTGCGGTTGCAAAAAAAACAATACTAAGTGCTAAAAGTTTTCGAATCATTAATATGGTTTTTTAGTATTTTAGCTAAAAATAATAATTTGATGAATACTTTCGAAGAAAAAAGAAGTTTACTTTTAGAAATGATTGCTTTTTCTACCGTTGATGGGCAATTGCACAAAAGAGAATATGAGTTTTTAGCTATTGTTGCCAATGAATTAAATTTTGACACAGCCATTTTTAACGATTTGTTTCATCAGGAATTGCCACAAATACCTATTAAATCTGAGTTTGGGCGCATTCAACAGTTTTATCGTTTGGCTTTATTGATGCATAGTGATGGTGTTTTGCATACTAAAGAAGATAATGCCATTCAACAAATTAGCCTTAATATGGGACTAAATCCTGCGGCAACAAAACGTATTCTAAAATTGATGAAAAAGGGTTCTAATCCATTGATTGATCCCAAAGTATTATTAAATATTTTTCAAGAACAACACAACTAATTTTGGTTTTTTATCCTTTTGCAACAATAGTCAATAAATCATTTACCGAAAGAGGTTTGGATATATAATCAAAAATATCGGTAAAGGTTTTTGACTTATTTTTATCCTCTGGTGCAATCGAAGAACTTACCATAAATATTGTAATTCGTTTATCAATTTGAGATTTTATGGTTTTTATTTCTTCCATAAATTCCCATCCATCCATAACGGGCATATTGATGTCTAATAGAATTATATCAGGGATAATATTTTTCTCGTTTATGTTTTTCTTTAAAGCATTTATGGCTTCGTTTCCATTTGTAAATGAAGCATGTGATGAAATTATTTCTGTTTTTTGAATTAGTTTATAGATGATTTTTTGGTAAATGATATCATCATCTATGATCCACATTGTTTTTTTGTTCATTTGTAATATATTTTAAATTTTGTACCTATATTGAGTTCACTTTCAACTGCAATTTGTCCATCCATTGCTTCAATTTGATTTTTTGTTATAAATAGCCCAATTCCTCTAGAATCTTTATTATTAGTGAATGTATTGTACAAACCAAAGATTTTATCTCTATTAGTGACAAGGTCAATGCCAATGCCATTATCTGACACTTCAATCACATCCTTTTCATTTTCTTTATAACATTGTATCTTTATAACTGGTTTTCTTTCAGGATGCTTGTAGCGAATAGCATTGGAAATTAAATTATATAATATGCTTTCAATATAGGCTGGATTATAATTTATGACTAAGTCATTAGGAATATTTGTAACAAAGGATACTTCATTGGAGTTAATTTGTTCTGAAAGTAGTTTTTCTATTTTTGTTACATAGTCGATTAAGAGCAACGGACTTTTCGTGATGCCTGAATTTGAATTTACATTAACTACTTCGCTTAAGTTAGTTATTGTCTCATCTAGTGAGTCGGAAACTGATCTTAGTAAAGTCATCATATCATTTCTTTCTTCTTCGGATTCTGCCGATTCTATCAAGTAAACTATTGAGTCAATTTTGTTGGTGTGAGATTTTAAATTATGTGAAACGATATAGGAAAAATTATGTAATCTTTTATTTTGTTCAGTAATTAAATGTAGAGATTCATTTAAATTTATTTCGGATTCTTTAATTGAAGTAATGTCGATCATAATTCCACGATATATCTGCTTTTCACCTTCTATACAAATAAATTTGGCAAAGTCTCGTATCCAGATAATTTTTCCATTTTTGGCAACCATTCTATATTCTAAAACACCATTCGAATTTGTCTTAGTACTTTTGTCAAAATCCTTTATTGTTTGTTCACGATCTTCAAAATAAATGTGGTCTCCCCAAAAATTGTGGTTTTCTATCCACTCTTTAGGGGAGTATCCTAGTATTTCTTTTGATTTTTTACTTACATAAGTAGTAATTTGATTTTTATTATCATATTCCCACACGATTCCCTCTATTGTATCAATAAGTGATTTAATACGGTTTTTGGTATCTATTATTTTATTTTCAGAAGTTTTTCGCTCCGTGATGTCTATTGTAGAAATAATAATTTTTTCAAAGGAATTTGAATTTTCTTCTGCTACATTCCATTTTAGTATGATGTCACGATATTCATCTTCCGCGTTTTTTATTTTCATCTCTAAACTAAAGTGTTTGCTATTTTGACAAATGGCACCAAATATTATTTTTGACGCTTCTAATGATTCTACGTCATTAAATTTGTTCATTTTTTCTAATAGCAGGGCTTTTTTGTTAATCTTATAAAGCTTTAAAGTTTCTGTATTAAGGTTTAAAATTTTTATCAGTGATAAGCATTTTTTTAATTCACCAGGATGTTCATTAAAAAAAGAAGTAACGATTTCTGGTTTTTTACTTATTAAATCCAATTTAAAAAGGTATTCTTTTACTTTAGATAAATCTACTTCCCACAATGGAAGAGGGGCATTTTCGAAAATAGATTTAAATTGCAATTCACTTTTCTCAATCTTTATTTGTGATTCTTTTTCGATAGAAATATCTTTCATATGAATAATAAATCTTGAAAGATTTTTATCTGATTCGCTATAGGTAGAAACGGTTAAATTTAGCCAAAGATTTGCCCCTGCTTTAGTAATGCATTTTTTATCTATTGAATATTCCTTTATTAGGCCTTCTCCAAGTTTATTGAAATTATCTATATCAGCTATATTGTTGAAGATTTGCTTGTCGTTCCCTTTTATCTCATCACGGGTATAACCCATCATCTCACAAAATTTGCTATTGACTTCAATTAAATCGCCACTAACTGCATCCATAAGCGCTATACCTATTGCAGATTGTTCAAACATAGCTTTAAACTTCAATTCATTTTTGTAGATTTCTTCCTCTTGTTTATTTAATAAACGCTTTAATTTGAAAGGTTTCATTAAGACTTTAGTCAGTAAAATCCATACAACTATTGATATAAACAAACCTAAAAATAGTCTAAGTATTAAGAATATTATGGGGTGATAGAAGTTTTTATCAATTAGATACAGTTTCAATTTTAGATCAGGCACGTAGTTTTCTATATAGTGTGCTTCAGATAAATTTGGTTTTGAAGGCAGAAAAAATTCCTCTTTATTACTAATTGGATTTTTCTTTGAAATCTGGAAATCATATTTGGATTTTTCGATGAAATTAATTCCCGAAAATTTTAATAAGGAGTCTAACTTAATTACAACCGACGTAAATCCCCAAAACTTATCCCCTTTATAAACAGGCAAAGAGCCTATAATTCCATATCCTCCTTGTTTTAACTTCAAAGGACCAGTAAAATACAAGCGATTTAATTTAAGAGGCTTTATAGCTTCTTTTTTGAGATCTTCAGATTCTAAAATATTTAAATTCAATATCATTTCGTTACCTTTTAAGGGGTAGATGTACTTGATGACACCATTAGGAATTAATTGAAGATTGCTTACAATAGAGTTAGAATTTAATAGTTTATGGCTTATTGAATCAAAATTTTGTGGTATTCCATTATCATTAATACATAAGGCTAATGTTATATTTGAGATATAACAAGTTTTAAGCGATTGGTCTATATTTTGATGAATATCTTTTAAAATGATATTCATTTTATTATGGGAATCTTTTATTGAATATATGTACTGTTCGTAAGATAATATAAAAACGAACAAAAACAGTAAAAGTGATATTATAAAGCTTGATATTCTGGGTCTAGCAACAAGCCAAACTGTTATGTTTGACAATAATTTTTTAGTATTCATTTATTGAATTTAGTTAGGCTTGGGGCCAATTATTGTGAGTTGCTTATAAATGTATTTAACTTATTTTCCAAAGCAGCTATAAATACAGTTGAGTTGTATTATTTGATTAATAATCTAAAATTATTTTCACCCAACGCGTTTTTTATATTTATTCTCTTGATAAATTAGTTGGTAATATTGGATATTAAGGTGCTGTTTTTCTAATCGTTATTCGTTTGAAACAATCGATATTAAATCATCTACTGAAATAGGTTTTGGGATATAACCAATAATATCAATAAAGGTTTTTGATTTATTTTTATCCTCAACGGCTATGGATGAACTTACTATGTATATAATGATTTTTTTGCTAATTTTAGATTTTATTATTTTGATTTCTTCCATAAATTCCCATCCATCCATAACAGGCATATTGATGTCTAATAAAATAATATCAGGCAGATATTCACTTTCTTCTATTGTATTAGTTAAAGTATTTATGGCCTCTTTTCCATTCATAAAAGAAGAATGTGCTGAAAACACACCTGCTTTTTTTATTAATTTTTGTATGATTGTTTGATAAATGGCATCATCATCAACAACCCAGATTATTTTTTTTTCATTTGGTATAGATTTTAAATGTTGTTCCTATATTGGGTATACTTTCTACTGTTATGTTTCCCCCCATAGCGTCTATTTGATTTTTTGTGATAAATAATCCAATTCCTCTTGCATCTGAATTATTGCTGAATGTTTTGTACATGCCAAAAATTTTATCACCATTCTTATTTAAGTCAATTCCAATACCATTATCAGTAACTTCAATGACATTTTCGTCCTTTTCTTTATATAATTTTATGGTTATAATTGGTTTCCGTTGTGGATGTCTATAACGAACAGCATTTGAAATTAAATTATAAAGTATACTCTCAAGGTAGGCTGGATTATAGTCTATTTGTGCTCCATTCGGGATGTCCAATATAAATGAAGCGTCATTTAATAGTATTTGTTCCGAAAGAACTTCTTGTGCTTTAATAATGTAGTTGCTAAAGTCTAATGGTTTAGTAACCAATGAAATATTGGTATTTATATTCACTACTTCGTTCAGGTGTTTCATTGTATCATCAAGTGATTCTGAAACTGATTTTAACAAATGCATCATTTCAATACGTTCGTCTTCTGATTCTGCCGATTCGATTAAAGAGATAATAGACTCGATATTGCTGGTATGAGATCTTAAATTATGGGAAACAATATAAGAGAAATTCAATAATCTTTTATTCTGTTCTGTTACTAGATTAAAAGAATTATTTAAATCATTTTCTGCTTCTTTCATAATTGTAATATCAATCATAATCCCTCTCGCAATTACAGGTTTTTGATTTTCAATAACAAAATTTACAATATCTCTGATCCATATGATTTTGCCCTCTTTGGTAATCATCCGGTATTCATAATCGTGATTTTTGAATGTTTCATTTACTATGCTGGAGATTCCTAATGCATACTCGCGATCTTCAGGATAAATATGGTCTTCCCAAAAAGTAGGATTAGTCATATAATATTCTATAGAGTATCCTAAGATAGTTTCTACTTTTTTACTTATAAAAGTAGAAGTCATAGTTTCAATATTGTATTCCCAAACAATACCATCAATGGTATTGATTATCGATTCTGTCCTTTGATGAGAATTTAAAATAACAGCTTCTGCAATCATACGATCCGTAATGTCTTGTGTAGAGAGGATAACCGTTCCGTAAGAATCTTCAAATCCATCTCTTACATTCCATTTTAGTTGAATGTTACGATAGTCCCCATTACTATCTTTTATTCGGGAGTCAATATTAAAACTTAGTTTGTTTTGAGTGATAGCAACCAATTGTAATTTCGCATCATTTAAAGATTCGGGAGCAATAAATTGGCCCAGATTTCCAATTAAAGTTTTTTTGTCTTTGACCTTGTGAAGGGTTAAACATTCCTTATTTACGTCAATGACTTTTACCAATGAGATACAATTGATAACTTCTTCTGGATTTTTATCAAAATAAGAGAGGACGGTTTCTGGTTTTTTATTTATTAAATCCAGTTCGGCAAGACGATTTTTTACAGCCGAAAAATCTTCTTCCCATAAAGGTAGTGGGGAGTTGTCAAAAATAGATTTAAATCGTAATTCACTTTGTTCAACTAATAATTGATTCTCTTTATTTTTTGTGATATCTTTTGCAAAAGCAATATTTACGACCGGTTTTTCATCATTTTCCCAAATAGGAGCTACCGTTAAATTTACCCAAACAATCTCTCCAGATTTAGTTATGTATCGTTTTTCTATTGTAAATTCATGGATAATGCCTTCATTGAGTTTCTTAAAATTAGCTAGATCTTTAGCGATGTCATCAGGATGGGTAAAAGCCTCAAAGGTTTTGCCTTTAATTTCTTCCTGAGGATAGCCTAAAATACTACAATATTTATCATTGAGCTCGACAAAAATACCGGAATGTGCATCTACAAGGGCAAATCCCATAGGAGCATTGTCAAAAATAGTATTATACTTTATTTGATTTTTTAAGAGTTTTAGCTCTTGATCTTTTAATAAAATTCTTAGTTTTTCTGGGGTTCTCAATATTTTGGTTGTAAATAAACCAAATGCTATGGCTATAATAATCCCTAAAACACCTATAAATATATGGGGAAGGTATATTTCGTTAGGATTTTTTTTAATTAAATAAAGTTTCCAATTGCTATACGGTATTATTTTAGTAACACAATTGCTCTTAGTTAGGTCTATTTTTGCAGGAAAATAAAAATCTTCTTTATTCGTAATTGAGCTTTTATTTGAAAATTGAAAATCATATTTGTCGTGATCAATAAAATTATTTCCTGAATTTTTTAATAAGTTTTCTAATTTTATAATCACAACTGTAAAACCCCAAAATTTATTCTTTCTGTAAACAGGACGTCTTCCTATGATTGCTTTTCCTCCTTGAATTAGGTTATACGGACCAGAAAAATAAATTTGTTTATTCTTAATAGATTCGTAAGCCTTTTTCTGATAAGATTTTGTTTTTAAAAAATTTAAATTCATTGCTTTCTCATTCCCATTTATAGGGTAGATATATTTAACAATCCCATAAGGCGCTATCTCTACAGTGCTGACAATATGGTTTGCTGCTAATGATTCTCGGGCTATTATGTCAAAATCTCGAACAATACCATCTTCATTGATGTTTTGAGATACAAAGTCAAGTGTTGAATACGATTTTTTAAGAGAATACTCAATTTCTTCATGGATATCATTTAAAATATGTGTCATTTCTCTTTCCTGATCTTCTTTCAGCATGTGATACCGTTGAAAAGATATAAAAACAAGAAAAAAAAGCAGTACTACAGTTAATATGTAGCCTGAACTCTTTGGTCTATTTGCAAACCAATTGACAACACTAGCCAATATTTTTTCAGTATTCATTCGTTTATTGGGTGGCTTGGGACCAAAAGGGATGTATTAAGTATTATAAAAATAATTTAATTTTAAAAACAATGCAATTTATGTCCTGATAGTTTAAAGTTTTAGATTGTTAATTTAAAATTAGTAACAGTTTTGATTATTTTATTCTATATAATCATTAAAAATATGCTTGTAGTTTATTTTTATACCATTCAAATTTTTATAAAAGAAAAATGACTAAGTCAATTGTTCCTGTAACGCTTTAATATCGTCGCGTAGTCTTGCAGCTTGCATAAAATCCAAATCTTTTGCAGCCTTTTCCATAGATTTTCGTTTTTCACGAATCCTTTTTTCGATTTCAGGTTTCGAAAGGTACTCAGTTATTGTTTCTGCGGCTATTGAAGTAGTATAGCCCAATTCATAATCTGCCAATGGATTTTTTGTAAAAGCACTTTCTATTTTTTTGTTTAACGCTTCCGGAACCTGATTATTTTCAATATTGAAATTAATTTGTTTCGTTCTGCGGTAATTTGTTTCGTCGATGGTTTTTTGCATACTAGCAGTAATCTTGTCGGCATACATAATTGCTTTTCCGTTGAGGTTTCTCGCTGCACGACCAATGGTTTGGGTAAGCGAACGGTGACTTCTCAAAAACCCTTCCTTGTCGGCATCGAGGATGGCAACCAGAGAAACTTCGGGTAAATCCAATCCTTCACGCAATAAATTGACACCAATCAGAACATCAAACAATCCTTTTCGCAAATCCTGCATAATTTCGATACGTTCTAAAGTATCGACATCCGAATGGATATAACGGCAACGAATACCTACTTTGTCTAAGTATTTCGCCAATTCTTCGGCCATTCTTTTAGTCAAAGTAGTGACCAAAACACGTTCGTCAATCTCAGCTCGCGCCTGGATTTCTTCTATCAAATCATCAATTTGGTTTAAGCTTGGACGGATTTCAATAATAGGGTCTAATAAACCCGTTGGGCGAATGACTTGTTCAATATAAACGCCATCGGTTTTTTGCAATTCATAATCGGCTGGTGTTGCTGATACATAAATCACCTGATTTTGCATTGCTTCAAATTCCTCAAACTTCAATGGGCGATTGTCCATTGCCGCCGGAAGTCTAAAGCCATATTCTACCAAGTTTTCTTTTCTGCTTCTGTCCCCGCCATACATCGCGTGCACTTGCGAAAGGGTAACGTGACTTTCGTCAACCACCATCAAGAAATCTTTTGGAAAATAATCTAACAAACAAAACGGTCTTGTGCCGGCTTGTCTGCCGTCAAGATAACGCGAATAGTTTTCAATTCCGGAACAATACCCCAATTCACGAATCATTTCTAAATCGAAATTGGTGCGTTCTTCCAATCTTTTGGCTTCTAGATGTTTGCCAATTTCCTTGAAATAATCAACTTGTTTTACTAAATCCTGCTGGATTTCCCATATTGCAGCCTGCAACACATCAGGCGAAGTCACAAACATATTCGCGGGATAAATGGTAAGTTTTTCGTGCCTTTCAATCACTTTTGAAGTCTTGATATCAAAAGCTTCGATTTCTTCAATTTCATCTCCAAAAAAATGAATTCGGAAGGCATCATCGGCATAACTTGGATAAACTTCGAGGGTATCGCCTTTTATTCTAAAGTTCCCTGGATTAAAATCAGCTTCGGTTCTGGAATATAAACTTTGAACCAAACTATGTAATAATTTGGTACGGGAAATAATTTGGTTTTTCTCTATTGCTATGACATTTTTCTGAAATTCAACTGGATTTCCAATACCATAAATACAAGATACTGATGCCACAACTATAATATCTCTTCGTCCCGAAAGTAGGGAAGAAGTAGTGCTCAAACGCATTTTTTCCAATTCTTCATTGATGGATAAATCCTTTTCGATAAAAACGCCAGTAACAGGCATAAACGCTTCTGGCTGGTAATAATCGTAATAGGAAACGAAATATTCTACGGCATTATTCGGGAAAAACTGCTTGAATTCTGAATACAATTGAGCTGCTAAGGTTTTGTTGTGTGCCAAAACCAAAGTTGGTTTTTGGACTTCCTGAATTACATTGGCAACAGTAAACGTTTTTCCAGAGCCAGTAACACCAAGCAAAGTTTGATAGCGTTCGCCAGCCTCAATACCTTGAGTTAATTTTTCAATGGCTTGTGGTTGGTCGCCTTTGGGTTGGTAATCGGATACTACTTGAAATTTCATTTAAAAAGATTCAGATTTGCAAAGTTACAAAGGAAATCCTGAAAAAAGAGATTAGGGAAATTTAAAACTTTCGCTCCGCAAAGTCTCCGACTTTGAGGATGTGTTTGTCAGTCTTTGACTGACATAAAAGTAATAATTTAAAAAAAAATCGGTTGAAAACCGTAAGTCACTACCTCAAAGCGGTAGACTTTGCTGAGCTTGGACAATCAAAAAAAATTATTTATTTACTAAATCTTTCGAAAAAAGTTCCAAAAAGCATCCTATTAAAAGGAAATCCCGTCCTGTTTCATCATAGATTTTATAATCAAATTGATGTACAAAACCCATTTGTAAAGTGGTAGCTTTTGATGGTTTATAATTGAAAGTTACTACAACTCTATTTCTTTCAAAATAGGGTTCAGTATTGGTAAAAAAAAGTTCATTACTAGCTGCAATTTGGAAGGGTTTAAAATCTTTATTTTTTTTACCAAAGGGATAGGATAAACCCAACCTATATCTAAAACGATTATGATATCCATCGCTTGTGAATCTAAGTTCAGTTCTAAATCGTTGCTCAATAACTATTTTTCCTATGGGTTGATAAACCGTAATTTGAGGCCAAGCTCTAAACTCATTATTTTTTTTAGGAGTAACAAAATTGCCTCCATCCTGAAAAGTTTGGTAGCTTCCTGCTCCAAAAGTTAATAAAATAGTATTATGAACTTTATAATTAATTCCAACTTTGTATTCGTAATAATTAAAATCATCATAAAAGCCTAATGAACGTATTTGTCCTTCACCAAAAAGGCTCCATTTTTTATCATAATTGTATTTCAAATTCAGAATATTAAAACTTCCTAAATCAGAATATTGAGCAAAACATAAATTTAAGGAAATCAATGCAATAGTTAAAAGGAATAATTTCATTTAGAATGCTTTTATAAATCACTTTCTTCTTTTCAAATGGGCGGAAAACGAACGTTTTTTTAATTAGAAATTTGTTCAAACAAAACTTAAAACTTCCAATTCCTCTGCTGCTTTTCCGTTTGAAAAGTCCAAGCTAAGATTCGGCTTGTTTTCTGTCCTTGAGCCATATTGATGGTTTTTACTTCGGCAACATTAACTTTATTCAGGGTTTTGTAAAAGCTAGCCAAATTCTCTTTTTTAGAAACCAAAGTAGTAAACCAAAGACATTGCATGGGATATTTTGCACTTTCGAAAATCATTTGCGTTACGAAACCGGATTCTCCGCCCTCACACCATAATTCAGCATTATGACCGCCAAAATTCAGCACTGGTTTCGTCGTGCGAGTATTTTCGAGGTTGTTGATTTTGCGAATCGATGATTTTGTCGCTTCTTCTTGGGAGGAATGAAACGGTGGATTGCAAATCGTGAGCGAAAATCGATCCTCGGGTGTGATTATATTTTTGAAAATTAAACGAGATTCAGTTTGAAGTTGTAAACTGATGACATCCATTAATTTTGGATTATCTTCAATGATTTTTTTGCAATTTTGAATTGCTTTTTCATCTATTTCTGTGCCAACAAATGACCAACCATATGCGGAATTTCCTAATATTGGATAAATACAATTAGCACCAATGCCAATATCCAACACTTGAATATTTTCACCTTCAGGAATAATTCCATTGTTGTTTGAAGCCAATAAATCAGCTATATAATGAATATAATCCACTCGGCCTGGAATAGGCGGGCAAAGGTAATTTTCTGGAATATCCCAATTTTGGATATCGTAATTTGCGATTAACAATGCTCTGTTGAGCGCTTTTACAGCATCGGGATTACTGAAATCTATCGTTTGCTTCGCCTGTTCGTCCCGAAAACTAGCGAGACTCGAGTCAATATTATGTTCATTGATAACAACAAATTGTTGAAGTTCAGGACTTGTTGCAATTAATTGTTCAAAATTATATCCTAATCGGTGTTGATTTCTGGGATGTAAATTCGTTTTTTCTATAATTGGTTTCAGTTTCATTTTTTCTATTGAGGTGGCAAAGATAGTTGTAAATATTGGAAAACTGATAACACTTATAAAAACAGATTTTTGCCTGATTACTTTAATCCCAACATTCCATTAATAACAAATCGCCTTCATCGTGCTCTATAATTACCAATCCATCTGCAATCACATGATTGCTGCTTCCGGTTCTGTAACCAATGGTTAGTGTGTCATTAGATAATGGATAAAATAAATTCTTAGAATGAACTCCTATTACATTCCCGATTGGAATGAGAGAAATTGGTGTGCTGGCAGGATACCATTTTTCGAATTTTTTTGGCAATAAAAATACTTTTGAATGGTCATCGAGTACAACGATTTTCAATAAATCTCGGTATCGAGTAATATTTGTCAGGTTTGTAATGGTATGATCAGCGCGTTTTCCTGTTGCCCAAACTACGTTTACAGCAGGAATTTTTCTTTCAATAAGATAATCAAATGCTTTCTCTAAATCGGTTTTGTTTTGATCTGGTGTGTGGACAATTTCTAGTGGAAATTGTTTTTCTTTGTAATATTCCGGATCAAATCCTCGGTCGAAATCGCCCAGTAAAATATCGACTTTTATACCCAATTCCATAACTCGTTCCATTGCTGAGTCAAGCACTATAACTAATGGAGACCATTCAAGCAATTGTCCCAATAATTCGATGTTACAGGAAGCGCCGTTGGCAATAATCAAAGCTGGTTCTTGGTCGTCGCGAACGATATGGTGTGAGGACATTTGATTTTTGATTTTAGATTTCTGACTTTTGACCCGAGCGATAGCGAACTGGCGAAGCATTTCAGATTTGTTGTAAGTTAGGTTGTTTTTTGCAAATATATACAGTTTTTGCATTCATCTGTTAACTGCCACCTGCCATCTGAAAAACTATTGTATCACATAATTTCGAATGTCGATTTCGCTTACCGAAAAATATCCCAAAGCATAATTGTCAAAATTTGTTGTATTTATAATGTTTCCCCTCACAGTTGCAGAGGGAGACTGAAACGGAGCTCCATTGCTATTTCCTGCAATACTAATCAAGACTTTCATGTAATTTGAATACGTTTTTGATATTCCGAAATGCGTAATTTTTATTGCATCACCAATTTTTAAATCGCGATTTTGGGAATGACTGAAAAATTCATTTCCTTGAAAATAAGTGTCTTCGCCTATATAATAATTGTCTAGCAATGGATTTTGATAGCCATATCCATACATGTAATAATTTTCTTCCGAAGCAGGATCGTTAAAATAGGCTTTGATCTCTATTGTTTTTCCGTCAAAACCACCTTCGTTATTTTGAATAATTTTAGTAATTGGCGCCACTGGTTTTAGGGTTTCTGTAGCGGTATAAGTTTGGCCTTTACTAATTACCGTTAAAGTGTAAGTTTCATTCAGTACTGGAATAAAATTGGTGCAAAAATATTCGCCCGTATTTGGTTTTTCGATGAAATTGAAAATGACATTGGAGCTGTTTATTACAAAAACAGTTGCTTCGGAAACTTTTGGAATTTCATTGCTGTAATAATCCGTGGTTGTTGTCAATTTTATTTTCTGTTCATTTCCTGTGGTTCCTTTTTGCAAATATATAGATGCTTCTATGACAAGTTTTGGTGGTGTATTTTTCAAATCTACAGTAACAACATCTTCACAACTGTTGAAGAAAATAGCCATTAAAATCACGAAAAAGAGTTGTGTTTTTTTCATTTTGATTAAAATTTAAAATTATAACTAACGGCTGGAACAACTCCAAAAATCGAAGTTTTTACAGCTTCATTATTACCGGTATCTGTATTTTGCCTGAAAGTAATTGAAGCGGCATTTTTCCTGTTATAGACATTATATATGCTAAAAACCCATTCGCCTTTCCAATTCCTTTTGTCGTTTTTATGTGGAGTCAAAGTAGCTGAAATATCTAGGTGATGAAAGGCGGGAAGCCTGTTTTCATTCCTTAATCCAAAACTTGGTATAGATACACCGAGGTATTCGTATTTACCATTTGGATACGTTACAGGCTGACCGGTTTGTAAAATGAAATTGGATCCAAAGGACCATTTTTTGTTTAAATTATAAGAACCAGTAGCCGCAAAATTATGCAATTTGTCATAGGCAGAACTATACCAATTTCCGTTATTAATTCCGGTTTCCTGTGGTGTTCTTCCTGGAGTTTGTTGTTCAGATTTTGATAAAGTATAGGAAATCCAACCATTCAATTTTCCTTCATTCTTCCGAAGCATAATTTCTAATCCATAAGATCGCAATTGACCATTTAGGATTACTTGTTCAATGGCATCATTGGCAACCAAATTTGCACCGTCAATGTAATCCAATCGGTTTTGTACTTCTTTATAATAAGTTTCTACCTCTAAGGAATACATGTTTTCTTTGAAATTTCTAAAATAACCTAAAGCGACTTGGTCTGCAATTTGTGGTTTGATGTAATTATCACTCGGTGTCCAGACATCTAATGGAGTAGGTGATGAGGTGTTCGAGACTAATTGTAAATACTGAACCATTCTATTGTAACTTGCTTTTATGGATTGGTTTTCATTAAGTTGATATCCTGCAGAAAAACGAGGTTCCAGATTGTTATAGCTTTGAATAATTTTGTTTTTATTGTAGAATTTAGTTCCAATAGGAGTTGCGCTTTCATAAATCTGCATATCCGAATTGAAAATTACGGGATTGTTATCAGTATAAAGATTTACAGTAGATTGTCCTAAACGATAAAAAAGACTATATCGCAAACCATAAGAAAGAGTTATTTTTTTTGAAATTTCCTGTTCTGCATTGATGTATAAAGCGGGCTCAAATGCCTGTTTTTTATCCAATTGATCGTAATTGATACCCGAATCTGCATTAGATGGTTTTATGGTTCCGGGATTGAATTCGTAATAAATTCCGTTTACACCATAATTCAATTTGAATTTGTCGGAAATATAATTTTTAAAATCGTATTTTATATTATAATTTTTGATGCCGGAATCCCATTTGAAACCAACAAAATCAAGATCTAAGCCGTAGTAATAATCACTGTAAATCAGCGACAAATTAGAAAATAATTTCTCTGAAAACAGATGATTCCATCTCAGATTTAAAGTGGCGTTTCCATAAGTATTGGTAAAACTTTTGTTCAGAGAAAAAACATCCCTACCAAAATAACCTGATAAATACAGATTGTTGTTTGGATTCAATTTATAACTCAATTTGGTGTTCAAATCATAAAAATAAGCCGAATTGTCTTTTTGATCTTTGGATAATTTTAAAAACAAATGCGCATAAGAAGCTCTACCACCTATTAAGAAAGATCCTCTGTCTTTTACAATGGGTCCTTCGGCCAAAATTTTACTTGTTATTAATCCAATTCCTCCATTAACATGAAATCCTTTACTGTTCCCGTCTTTTTGATAAATATCCAAAACAGATGATGCTCTGCCCCCATAACGTGCCGGAATTCCACCTTTATATAGCTTTAAATCTTTGATTGCATCAGGATTAAAGACAGAGAAAAAGCCAAAAACATGCGAGGAATTAAAGATTGTTGCTTCATCCAATAAAATTAAATTTTGGTCTGCACCGCCACCACGAACATTAAAACCGGATGCACCTTCGCCAGCATTTGAAACTCCCGGAAGCAATAAAAGCGATTTTATAATGTCGACTTCTCCAAAAACAACTGGCATTCTTTTGATGGTAGAAATGGACAGTTTATTCACGCTCATTTCCGGTTTTCGAATAGTCGCTTTGTTGCTGTTATCAATAATCACGACTTCTTGTAAAACAGTTTCACTACCAACAAGTTCGAAATTTTTTTTTATTTTTTGGCCCAAGTTTATCGTTTCTTCAATCGTTTGATAGCCCAAATAGGTAATCTGAATTTTGTAAATCCCTTTTGGCAGCGTAAGTGAATAAAATCCATATTCATTTGTGGTGATGCCTGTTTTTAATGCTGGGATTGAAATATTTACTCCAATTAGGGTTTCATTGCTATTTGAATCGGTAATGGTTCCGCTAATCGTGAATTTTTGTTTTGTAAGTTCGATTATACTAGTATCTTGGGAAAAAGAAGATAGAGAAATTAAAAAAAACAGGAATAGGGTAACAATTTTTTTTGAAATCATTGTTAAAATTTTGAGACGCAAATTTCGTAAAATAAAATACAAATTACTATCAACATATGTTAATGAATTACTAATAAAAAAAAAGACGACCGTTTTGGGTCGTCCTTATAAATTATAATGATAAAATAATTATGCTAATTTAGCTTCCAAGTTTTCTTTAATTGCTGCTAAGAAATTCTCAGTAGTCAAATAATCGTCTGCAGTCATTCCTTCTGGTTTAACAAGAATGGCTAAATCTTTAGTCATTTTTCCGCTTTCAACAGTGTCGATACAAACTTGTTCTAACGTATGGCAAAAATCAATTAACTCTTTGTTTCCGTCTAGTTTTCCTCGGTGTTCCAAACCTCTTGTCCAAGCAAAAATTGATGCGATTGGATTAGTAGAAGTTGCTCTTCCTTTTTGGTGCTCTCTATAGTGACGTGTTACGGTTCCGTGAGCTGCTTCGGCTTCCACAGTTTTTCCATCAGGAGTAACCAATACAGAAGTCATCAATCCAAGTGAACCAAATCCTTGTGCAACAGTGTCAGACTGAACATCCCCATCGTAGTTCTTGCAAGCCCAAACAAATCCGCCGTTCCATTTCATACAAGACGCCACCATATCGTCGATAAGTCTGTGTTCGTATGTGATTTTTATTGCTTCAAATTTAGATTTGTAGTGTTTTTGAAAAACTTCTTCAAAAATATCTTTGAAACGACCATCATAAGCTTTCAAAATAGTATTTTTTGTCGAAAGAAACAAAGGCCATTTTTTGGTCAAAGCCATTTGGAAAGAAGAATGAGCAAATCCATAAATGCTTTCATCTGTGTTGTACATTGCCATTGCAACGCCGTCACCTTCGTAATCATAGACTTCCCAAGTTTTTGATTCGCCTACCTCAGGAACAAAAGTCATCGTTAATTTCCCTTTTCCTTTGATAACAGTATCAGTAGCTTTATATTGATCTCCAAAAGCGTGACGACCAATAACGATTGGTTTTGTCCACCCCTGAACATATCTAGGAACATTTCTCATAATGATTGGCTCGCGAAAAACGGTTCCGCCCACGATGTTACGAATAGTTCCGTTTGGAGATTTCCACATTTTTGAAAGATTGAATTCTTTCACGCGTTCTTCATCCGGAGTAATAGTGGCACATTTGATACCAACATTGTATTTTTTTATAGCTTCTGCCGAATCAATCGTGATTTGGTCATTTGTAGCTTCTCGACTTTCAATTCCTAAATCGTAATATTTAATATCTAATTCTAAATAAGGGAGAATTAATTTTTCTTTGATAAATGACCAAATAATTCGAGTCATTTCATCGCCATCCAATTCAACCACTGGATTAGCTACTTTAATTTTTGCCATAATGTATTGATGTGTATAATATATTTTTATAATGTGCGCCGCAAAGGTAATAAAACGTTTTCGTATAAAGGAATACGTTTTCATTAAGTTTTAATTCTCATAAAATGAATTATGAAATCGGTATTTTTTGCTTTTATTATCGAGAAATTGAAAAAACTAGAGCCTATTTTTATAGAAATGTAGATTTTTATGCTAATTAATGTCAAAAAAAAACTCCCAAACGAATTGGGAGTTTTATAATTAAGAGATAGTAGACTATCTTCTTTTGTCTCTAATTTTTGCTTTTTTACCAGTAAGTTCTCTAAAGTAGAAAATTCTAGCTCTACGAACGTGACCTTTTTTGTTGATTTCAATTTTTTGCAAAGCTGGCAAGTTTACCGGGAAGATACGCTCTACTCCAATTGCACCTGACATTTTACGAATTGTAAAAGTTTCTGTGTTTCCAGAACCTCTTCTTTGAATTACAACACCTTTAAAAAACTGTGTTCTTGTTTTTTCACCCTCTTTAATTTCGTAATAAACTGTGATAGTATCACCAGCTCCGAATACAGGGAAATCTTTTTTTGCAACTAATTCGTCTTTAACGAATTTCATTAAATCAGCCATTTTTATTTTTTATTATGGTTTTAAAAAGAGCAACATTCACGGTTTTCGCCAGAGGTTGGTCTAATGAGGGTGCAAAAGTATTTAAAAAAGTCGAAAGTTACAAGTCAAAAGTCGAAAGATTGCTAATGTTTTTACATTACGACTTTAAGACTTTGGACTTTAAGACTCATTTAATAAATCGGGTCGTCTATTTTTAGTGTGTTCAAACGCCATATCTTCGCGCCATTTGTCAATTTTGGCAAAATTTCCGCTGGTCAAAACTTCAGGAACTTTCCATCCTTTGTAATCGGCAGGTCTTGTATATATTGGACCTGATAATAAACCATCTTGAAAACTATCCGTCAATGCCGAGGTTTCATCACTCAAAACTCCTGGAATCAATCTTATTAATGTATCACATAAAACCAAAGCGCCTAATTCTCCACCGGACAAAACATAATCGCCAATCGAAATTTCTTTGGTAATAAAATGATCCCGAACTCTTTGATCGACACCTTTATAATGACCACAAAGAATGATGATGTTTTCGTACATAGACATTGTGTTGGACATTTTCTGGTTCAAAGTTTCTCCGTCCGGAGACATATAAATGATTTCATCGTAGGTTCTTTCGCTTTTCAAATGGGTGATGCAATCGTCAATAGGTTGGATATTCATTACCATTCCAGCTCCGCCACCATAAGGATAATCATCAACGCTCTTTTGTTTGTTGGTTGTATAGTCCCTTAAATTATGAATGTGAACTTCCACAATTCCTTTGTCGATAGCCCGTTTCATCATTGAAGCCTCAAACGGACTTCGAAGCAATTCTGGGAGAACGGTAATAATATCAATTCGCATAATATATTTTTTCTAGGTTGCAAAGGTACAAAGATTTGGAGATTGAAAAGTTCAAGGTTTTCAAATTTTCAAATCATCTAATTAATTCGTAAATTTGCACTTCAATAAAAAACATTAAAAATGGAAAACGGAATATACGCTAAATTCAACACCACTAAAGGATCGATTTTAGTAAAACTAACACACGATTTAACACCGGGAACAGTAGGCAATTTTGTAGCACTTGCCGAAGGGAATATGGAAAATAAAGTAAAACCTCAAGGAGTTAAATTCTATGATGGATTAAAATTTCATAGGGTAATTCCTAATTTTATGATTCAAGGAGGTTGTCCTCAAGGAACCGGAACTGGTGACCCAGGATACAAATTTGATGATGAGTTTCATCAAGATTTGCGTCACGATGCACCAGGTGTTTTATCAATGGCAAATTCAGGCCCGGGTTCAAATGGATCGCAATTTTTCATCACACACGTGGCAACACCTTGGTTAGATGATAAACATACGGTTTTTGGAAACGTAATTGAAGGTCAGGATGTTGTTGATGCCATTGCACAAGGTGATACATTAGAAACTCTTGAAATTATCAGAGTGGGAGAGGAAGCTAAAAACTGGAATGCTATTGAAGCTTTTGTTGGTTTGAAAGGTGCTCGTTTGAAACGTGCAGCAACTTTAAAAGCGGAAACAGAAGCAAAAATGGAAAAACTAGCTGCTGGTTTCGAAAAAACTGAAAGCGGATTGCGTTACCAATTTATACAAAAAGGAGACGGTAAACAGGCTGAAAAAGGAAAAACAGTTTCGGTTCATTATGAAGGTTCATTAGAAAACGGAAAAGTTTTTGATTCTTCTTATCCTAGAAAAAAACCAATCGAATTCAAACTAGGAATTGGTCAAGTTATTGAAGGTTGGGACGAAGGAATTGCTTTGTTGAAAGTGGGTGACAAAGCCCGTTTTGTGATTCCGTCTGATTTAGGATACGGTCCGGCAGGAGCAGGAGGAGTAATTCCACCAAACGCAACTTTAATTTTCGATGTAGAATTAATGGACGTGAAATAGTCTTAATATACGAAACGATTTATTTTAAAGCTTCCAGCCTTCCAAAGGCTGGAAGCTTTACTTTTTTTAATAGAACTTTTATTTTTTCCACTTAATATTACAACCCAAACTTGGTTTCTGGTCGGGATTAATGATTCGGTTATAAATCACGCCATCTATGGCACCGCGCAAATCATTTCCGCTTAACGGAATGCCGTTTCCTGGTCGGCTGTCGTCGAGCTGGCCACGATAAACCAACTTATTTTGATTGTCAAACAAAAAGAAATCTGGTGTGCAAGCGGCATCATACCATTTTGCCACTTCCTGTGTTTCATCATATAAATAGGGGAATTCAAAATTATTTTCGAAAGCGAATTCGGTCATCAATTCCGGTGAGTCTTGGGGAAATTTATTCACGTCATTACTGGAAATCGCCACAACACCAATGCCTTGCACACGATAATCATTCGCAATTCGTACCACTTCACGAATAACGTGATGGACAAAAGGACAGTGATTACAGATGAACATAACAAGAGTTCCTTTTTCTCCTTTTGTATCTGCAAAAGAAAAATAACTGTCGGCAGAATTAGTGTCTTTTAAATAAAACTCGGGAGCAATAGTTCCCAATGCTAACATATTCGATTGAGTTCGTGACATTTTTTGTTTCGATTTTAAAGTTTAAAGGTAAGAAAAAATGATTGTTTTAAATTGAAATCTGTAAATTTGGAAAGCAAAAACTGTATATTTTAAAACAAAAATATGGATTTATCCTGGGCAGAATTCGAAAAAGTAGAAATGAGAGTGGGAACAATTCTTGAGGCCAATGATTTTCCTGAAGCTCGCAAACCTGCTTACCAACTCACTATTGATTTTGGTTCTACTATTGGCATTCGAAAAACTTCGGCACAAATAACTAAACGCTATAGTAAAGAAGAATTAGTAAATCGCCAAATTATTGCTGTTGTCAATTTTCCAAAGAAGCAAATAGGGAAATTTATGAGCGAGTGTTTAGTTCTAGGAGCTGTGGGAGAGGAAGGCGATGTGATTTTATTGGCGCCAGATTTTACTATTGAAAATGGGCTTAGAATTGGATAAAAAAAATCCGAAAATCTTTCGACTTCCGGACAATTTCAATTTTGGTTAGTTATTTTTGGTTTTTGTATTAAAATTAAATATCATCAAATTCAATGTCAGTAAAACTTGATGTTGATGGTAATTCCTCTTCTTCTGATTTTTCGGAAGCATATTCTTTTTTGAAATCTTTTTGGTGTCTTTCAGAGATTACTTCTTCGCCTTTGTGGTTCAAAACATAAGAAGTCATTTCTTCTAGTATTTCAGTGAAAGCGGCAAAATCTTCTTTGTACAAATAAATTTTGTGTTTCTTGAAGTGAAAAGAACCATCCACTTCAGTAAATTTCTTGCTTTCGGTAATCGTAATATAATAATCATCAGCTTTTGTGGCTCTCACATCAAAGAAATAAGTTCTTCTTCCAGCTCGTAGAACTTTCGAAAATATCTCTTCTTTTTCTAACATATCATTTTCTCTCATAATCATTCTGTCAATTTAGTGTTGTTAAACAGCAACCAAAAATCTAAAAAATATATTTATTACACAACAATTATTGCAATTCTTTTTCAGAAAGTTGTTTCAAATACAAGGCTGCATAATAGCCTTCTTGATTTATCAATTGATTATGAGAGCCTTGCTCAATAATTCGACCTTCGTCAAGGATAATAATTCTGTCAGCATTTTTTGCCGATGACACTCTGTGACTTACAATAATCGTGGTTTTGTCCTTACAAATTTCCTGTAAATTGTTCAAAATAGCTTCTTCAGTTTCTGTATCTACTGCAGATAAACAATCGTCAAATAGCAAGATTTTTGGATTTTTAATAATCGCTCTTGCGATGGAAACCCGTTGTTTCTGACCGCCCGAAAGTGTAATTCCTCTTTCTCCAAGAATGGTTTCGTATTGTTTATTGAAACCCATAATATTGTCGTGAACTACGGCACTTTTTGCGGCTGCTTCCACTTCTTCATCGGTGGCATCTTCTTTACCAAATTTGATATTGTTTTTCACGCTGTCCGAAAACAAAAATGCATCTTGTGGCACGATTCCAATGCTGTTTCTCAAATCATATAAGTTTACTGCGCTAATTTCCTTTCCGTCAATGGTAATGCGACCTTCGGTTACATCATATAAACGAGAAATTAAAGAAATTATGGTTGATTTTCCGGAACCTGTTTTTCCCAGAATCGCCAAAGTTTCGCCTTTGCGAACTGTAAAACTAACATCTTCCAATGCTTTTATATTAGTGTCTTCATAAGTGTAGCTCACATTTTCGAAAGAAATTGCACCTTCAATTATTGATTTTTCAGGGTTTTTGTTTTGGATTTCCGGTACAATTTTCAGGAATTCGTTGATTCGTTTTTGAGAAGCTTCTGCTTCCTGAACCATTGAGGAAACCCAACCCAATGAAGCAACAGGCCATGTCAGCATATTGACATACAAGATAAATTCGGCAATAGTTCCAATGCTTTTTATGGTTCCGTTGATGTACATTAATCCACCGAAATAAATCACGACCAAGTTGCTTATTCCAATAAGTGCCATCATCAAAGGTCCAAATAAGGCCTGTATTCTTGCCAAACTCAAGCTTTTGCTTTTGCTTTCATTTGCCAATTCTACCATATTGTTTTGGTGTTGATCTTCTAACGAATAGGCTTTTATTACTCGAATTCCCGAAAATATTTCTTGGGTAAAACTGGAAACTTTGGATAAATATTGTTGGAAAACAGTACTCCTTTTATTGATTTCGGAACTTATTTTAAATATGGCATAAGACAAAATTGGTAAGGGCAGCAAAGTATACAATGTAAGTCGTGGCGATACATTAAACATATAAACAATCACGATGGCAAAGCGAATGATGGTGTTTATGGTGTACATCACAGCTGGACCAACGTACATTCTCACTTTCGAAACATCTTCGCTGATGCGGTTCATTAAATCTCCGGTTCGATTTTGTTTATAGAAATTATGGGAAAGGTTTTCGTATTGCCTGAAAACTTCATTTTTCAAATCGAACTCGATGTGGCGTGACATTACGATTAGCGTTTGTCGCATCAAAAAAGTAAGGAAACCAGCAATAATTGTGGTGGCAACAATCAGTAAAATATTGGAAATTAATTCCTGCTGAATAACGGATTTGGCTACAGCTTTATCTTTTGCAAATGATTCGATAATATTGAATGATTTGCTAATCAATTTTGGCGTAAACAAGGAAAATATTTGGGCAATGATGGTAATAAAGATGCCTATTAAAAAGCTGTATTTATATTTGACAAAATATTTATTTAAATAGCGTAATTCTTTCATAGTGATATAATAATCTTAAGAATTTCAAAGGTAAGATGAAATTCAGATATTTTTCAAGTTTAATTCTGTTTTAAAAGATGAAATTCTTATTTTTGCAAACTAATTTAATAAAAGTTCTTACAAGGTGGTAAACAGAAGACATATTCGCGTCAAGGTAATGCAATCCATTTATGCGATGCATCAAAATGGCTCAGATGATTTAGAAAAAGAAGAAAAATTCCTTTTTCATAGTATTGATGCCATTCAGGATTTATACCTTATAATGATTTCCTCTTTGATAGAAATCTGCAAAAAAGAAACTGTCTTTTTGCATAAATCAAGTCAAAAACATCTTGCCACTCCGCAGGAACGCAAGCCCAACGAAAAGTTTATCAAGAACAGTATTTTTCAACTTCTTGCCGAAAACAATTCTTTGAGTATTGCTCTTGAAACCCGTAAAATTGACAATTGGACATTAAACGATGATTATATATTAATCCTTCTTAATGCCATCAAGCAAAGCAAAATATATACAAAATATATGAGTAATGCTGTGAATACTTTTGAAGAAGACAAAGAATTTATCATTGATTTGTTTACGGAAGTAATTGTTCCAAATGAAAAATTATACGAATATTTAGAAGATAATAAATTGACTTGGATTGATGATATTCCTGTGGTAAACACTGAAATTATCAAGCAATTGAAAGCTTTGAAACCTATAGAAGAAGGAAATTTCAGGGTTCCAAAATTATTCAAAGACAATGAAGATAGAGATTTTGTTAAAGATTTATATCGAAAAACCGTATTGAACGAAAAGGAATTGGCAAAGGAATATATAGATAAAACACCCAATTGGGATAGCGATCGAATTGCCGAAATTGACACCATTATTCTTAAAATGGCAATTTGTGAATTTCTGAAATTCCCTTCGATTCCAGTAAAAGTTACTTTGAATGAATATTTAGAACTAGCCAAAGAATATTCTACGCCAAAAAGTAGTATTTTTATCAACGGAATTTTAGACAATTTGGTTAAAGAACTCCAAACCGACAACAGAATCCAAAAAGTGGGTCGTGGATTAATGTAAATAACAAAAATTTAATAACAACAATAATCAAATAACAAAAAAGAATTTAAAATTATGGAACAATTAACTCAATTTGCGCCGTTTTTATTAATGTTTGTGGTGATCTATTTCTTTATGATTAGACCACAACAAAAAAGAGCCAAAAACGAAAAAGAATTTGAAAGCGCTTTGAAAGTAGGTGATAAAATCATTACCAAAAGCGGTCTTCACGGTAAAGTTGCAGAACTAGCTGAAACTACTGTTGTAATTGAAACAATGGCAGGAAAACTTAAAATGGAGCGTTCAGCAATTTCTATGGAAATGAGTGCCTCTTTGAACAAAAAATAATTCTAGGTTTACAGTAAAAAAAAATTCCTTCCGAATCTTCGGAAGGAATTTTTTTATGATTTAAAAATAGGAAAATCTATTTTCTACACTATTTTGCTGTGTGTTTTTCTTTGTCGACACTAGTCAAGGCGGTCAACTCTGCAATTTTTACAATCACGTCAATGGCTTTTTGAATACTTTCGACAGGAACATATTCGTATTTTCCGTGAAAGTTGTGTCCGCCGGCAAAAATATTTGGGCAAGGCAGGCCTTTATAGGATAACTGGCAACCATCAGTTCCACCACGAATTGGCTTTATGATTGGTTTTATTCCCAATTGTTTCATGGCATTTTCAGCAATATCGACAATATGTTTTACAGGCAAAACCTTTTCCTTCATATTGTAATATTGGTCATTTATCTCAGCAATAACAATGTCCTCGCCAAATTGCTTTGCAAATTTCTTATTGAATTTTTGGGTAATTTTGGCAATTAATTCTTTGCGTTTTGTGAATTTTTTCTTGCTGTGATCCCTAATAATCAATTCCAAAACGGTTTCTTCGATACTTCCACTTAAATGATGAACATGGAAAAAACCTTCGTAACATTTGGTTTCCTGTGGAGTTTCTCCTTTTGGCAATTCGTTGATAAAATCATTGGCGATAAGCATTGAATTAATCATTTTCCCTTTGGCATAACCAGGATGAACGCTTTTTCCTTTGAAAGTGATTTTGGCTCCGGCTGCATTAAAATTTTCATATTCCAATTCGCCTACTTGACTTCCGTCCATTGTGTAAGCCCAATCGCAGCCAAATTTTTCGACATCAAAGTGATGTGCACCACGACCAATTTCTTCATCTGGAGTGAAACCAACTCTAATTTTTCCGTGTTTGATTTCTGGATTTTTGATCAGGAATTCCATTGCTGTTACAATCTCGGTAATTCCGGCTTTGTCATCTGCACCAAGAAGCGTTGTTCCGTCCGTTGTAATTAGGGTTTGTCCTTTGTATTGGAGTAAATCCTTGAAATACTTTGGAGATAATATTATATTTTGCTCCGCATTCAATACAATATCGTTGCCGTCGTAATTGGAAATAATTTGAGGTTTTACATTGGCACCCGTAAAATCTGGTGTGGTATCAAAATGTGAAATAAATCCAATTGTTGGAACATCGTGAGTTACATTAGAAGGTAAAGTTGCCATTATGTATGCTTTTTTATCAATGGTAACCTCTTTCATTCCAATGGATTTTAGTTCTTCAACTAGTTTATTGGCTAAATCCCATTGTTTTTTGGTGCTCGGAGTCGTTTCTGAACTTGAATCTGATTCTGTGTCTATGATGACGTAACTTATAAAGCGGTCAATGATATTTTGCATAGGATTTTAATTTTAGCAAAGATACAAATAGGAATGATTGTGCAATGGAAAGTTTTTTGAAAGATGTTACATTAGTTTCTGAATCTCCAATTATAGCAGCTTTTGGAGGTTGATTTCTGTCAATTTATTAGAAAAGAAATATATTTTTAAAGAATTTGATTAATTATTTTGAGGAAACTCAAAGGCATAACTTTTTCCTATAAGAAATATAATTCCGTGAATAATTGACTCTGGAAAAAAATCGAGTTTGTTAAGGAAATAATCATACGTTTTATTATTGTAATTCGTTATTACAAAAGGTAAAGAGCTTGATTTCAGGAAAATGTTATTTATATTATTTTCATTTGAAATAGTTGTATTAAAACTAGAGGGACTTATTTCTTTGTTTTCCTTTTTAAATTGAATAAATTCAATAGTTGAAAGCGGAATACTTTGATCTATATGATGAAAGACAATTGATTTTGCAGTGTCTATCATAATCCATTTTTGAAATTCTTTGCAATACACTTCATTAAACGAATGTCCGCCGGAAACTATTGGGTCATTTGATATATTCATCATTCCCCATTCCTTAACTTTTAGATCATTTATTACACAAAAATTATTATAAATCTGGGAAAAATCGCTGCAAACACCGCCTTCTCCATTGATCATTTTGCTTAAAGCTGTAGTGGATGATTTCCCTAATCCTGGTCCTCCTTTGATGTTGTTTTTGAGCCAGATTGCTATTTTTATCGCCTTTTCATAATCAGTTAAATCACCAATTAAATCTGTAAATATTGAATTGTTTATTTCGGAATATAGCGGAGGAATGTTGCTTTTTTTATTTATATCATTGTAGCAATAACTTTCTATAGAGTCTATTGTTGCGTTTTTAGATACTAATCTAAATCTAATTTTATATAATAAAGGATGTCTCCTTAAATACCAATACAGAGATTTACTCATTGTTTGCCGATGAATTTTGGGTTCCAATGTATTTTGTAATAACAAAAATTACACACAATAATTTTTATGTGCAATTATTTCGAAAGTAAAAATAATTTATTTAAAAAGTAAAAAAAAAGGGTGTACGGTATCGAAAAGCCGATAAAGTGTTACATATTGCTAATCAAAACTCCAAATTCTTTAACCTTGTCCCAATCTGTATATTCTATTTTAGTTTTTGAATTAGTTGGTCCTTTTGTCATCCACATTATTAATTGAATCATCAATCTGTCCGTAAAAGGGTATTTTTGATAGTCAAGTTTCCCAGCGAAAACAGCTGATTTGTTAGGAACCCAATCAATAGTTTGAAGAAATTTGATATAATAAGGATTAGTTTCAGGCGAAGCTTTTTCTGGTTTTCTAGCCACCAGATTCACCGAAAAGAAGGCGTTTTCGGTTTTTTCAAGGTCGTGTTTATTTTGGTTTATGAATTCGATTATTTTTGGATTATGCTTCCCATAGCGAATGCTTGCTCCAATTATAAACTTGTCAAAATCTGTTACTTTCTTGTCGAAATCTTCAATTGAGAACATTTCGACAGTGTTGCCTTTTTCTACTAATATTTCATTGATTGCGTTGCAGATTTTCAGGGTTTGTCCATCTACAGTGGAGTATAGAATTCCAATTTTAGTTTTCATATAAAAGAAATTTTAATGGTACTAATTTAATGATAAATTATTACAAACTACAATGAGAATGAAACTAATTAATAAAGCTTAATATAAACATAAAAATCTCCCAAAGGGAGATTTTTATAAAGCTATGAATTGAATTAAATCCTGAAAATTCCTCCAAAAGAAATAATCGTTTCTCCAAAGAAGAAAGATTGTGTTGCTTTATCTGAAGTGCTTTTTGTAGTTCTAATATCTTGCATATTAATGTAGCCTCCTTTTAAAACGCCTTCGATAGTAAAATACTTGAAAAAAGTCAGGTTGATTCCCGCTTTAAGCGAAGTTCCATAACCTGATATGTGAAACTCATCGTACCTTTCTTTCCCTATTAGTGTAGTATTTGTTTTTGGATATAAAAAGCCAAAACCAAAACCTTCGTTGATATTTACTTGAAATTTATCAGTGTTATTTATGCCAAACCAATGCGAAATATCGTCTTGTCTACCAAATTCAGTATAAATATAATTCAAACCATCAGTGTGTTCAAACATCAAGAATTCTTCGGTCAATACAGTTGGAGTATTGTTGTAACTTCCGTTAAATGGCGGATTTCCGTCAATAACTCCCGTAATATTGGCTGTCTGGTTCTGTGTCATTACATATTTCATGTGGTCAACACCAATGGAAACACTGTATTTATCGGTAATAAAATAACCCAATTTAAAATTTGTTTGGGGAATCGTCATTCTACCAGGTGTAATATAATCCATTTGCCATCCTTTTGGTTTGTCATGCGCTACCGCATTTTGCACCATAAAATTGTAATCACTGCCTACAAAATGGATGTCTGATTTGGAATATTTTTCTCTGTTTCCGCCCCAAGCAATGGTAAATTTTCCTTTGTTATGAGCGGTATATCTTTGTTTTAAGATAGTGTCGTTTTGCGCAAATGTGTTAATTGAAATGAAAAAAATTAAAAATGCGTATGAGTAATGTAAAAGATTATTGTTCAACTGTTGTAATTAAAATTAAAATAGATTTGAGGGGTTTTATAATGGAAGACCAAATTGGTCTTTGAAGTTTTAAAGTATTAATATGTTGCTGTTAAATCTAAAATGTATTTATGGTTTTTCTAATAGCCACTAATTTGGTCATTAAAGCTTCAAAATAGTCTAAATGCAACATATTTGCACCATCACTTTTTGCATTGGCTGGATCGAAATGAGTTTCTATGAAAATTCCATCGACTCCAACAGCGATCCCAGCTTTGGCAATGGTTTCAATCATATCAGGTCTTCCGCCAGTTACACCAACAGTTTGGTTGGGTTGTTGTAAAGAATGTGTCACGTCAAGAACGGTAGTTGCATAGTGTTGCATAGTAGGGATTCCTCGGAAATCAACAATCATATCCTGGTAGCCAAACATTGTTCCGCGATCTGTAATCATCACGTTTTGGTTATTGCAATCCAATACTTTTTGTACAGCATGTTTCATACTTTCAGGACTCATAAATTGTCCTTTTTTCAGGTTGACTACTTTTCCTGTATTGGCAGCAGCCACAAGTAAATCCGTTTGGCGAACTAAGAAAGCGGGAATTTGTAATACATCAACATATTCGGCAGCCATAATAGCATCTTCATTGGTATGAATATCGGTAACGGTAGGAACTCCAAAAGACTCAGAAACTTTTCTGAGAATTCGCAGTGCTTTTTCATCTCCAATTCCCGAAAAACTGTCAATTCTGGAGCGATTGGCTTTCTTGAATGAACCTTTAAAAACGAAAGGAATTTCTAATTTATCAGTGATTCCAATTAGTTTTTCTGCTATTCGCATCGCCATTTCTTCTCCTTCAATTGCACAGGGTCCAGCCAATAGGAAGAAGTTTCCACTATCAGTATGTTTTATTTGTGGAATATTGTTTATGTTCATAGTGTGATTTTTGAAAGTGCAAAGATAGTCAGGATTTGTGATTTACGATTTAGAAATTACAAATAATATATCTATTCAGTAGAAAAAAAGTTAACACGAATTTTACAAATTAGCACAAATTAGCAAAAATTTCTTCTGTTATTTTAAATTATTACACAAATCTACTTAAGCTTCAATATTAATTCGTGTGAATTTGTGAAATTCGTGTCTGTCTTTCTTCATTTTCGTAGGGTGCTGAATAGTTGCCAATTAATTTTTCTTCAGGCTAAGTCCAAGAGGAACCATCAGTACTCCTTTTTCGTAAATATTTAAATAAAGTTTAACCGGATTTCGTTGTCCTTCCCAACTTAATTGGTAAACATCGAGTAAGCCAGCACCCATTTCGCTCCTTTTTGTTGGAAACGGGCAGCAACTTTCTAATTTTGTGTAAGTGATTTTTTCTCCTTTTGGTCCAGCCAAAGCATTTAGATAACGCTCTTGATCAATGTTTCCGTTATTGTTTCCGCCATAAAAAAATATATTGACAGGATAATCTGGGTTGTAACCGTATTTTTTGTCTTTGCTGAACTCTGTTATAATAAATATATTGTTACTTCCCAATGTTGGAGTTGGAGCATTGTCATCCACATTTTTTATAGTAGATTGGATACTTGTGCAAGAAGTTATAATAAATAGTAGGGCAATAAAAGATGCTATTTTTTTCATAATTATAGTTTTTTAGAATCTGAGAGATTTGAAATTCTGAATGTAATTTAAATAACAAATTTAGACTGTATTGAGGCCATAAACAACAATTATGCCTTAATAATTCTACTTTATAAAATTAGAATTATTATTTTCGCCAAATAAAAGAGATAGTATGGATTTTATTTTTCAAACCTGGCCTTGGTATGTTTCAGGATTTTTGATTGGAATGGTAATGCTTAGTCTGATTTATTTTGGAAAAACTTTTGGTATGTCAACTAACCTGCGTTCATTATGCGCTATGACAGGATTGGGAAAGAAAATTGGTTTTTTTGATTTTGATTGGAAAGCGCAACGATGGAATTTATTGGTAGTTTTAGGCGCGATGTTGGGTGGTTTTGTTGCAGTTCATTATATGAACGATGCTTCTAATGTGACTATTAATCCTAAAACAATTGCACAGCTTACACAACTTGGTATCGATGCTCCAAATGGTAAATTATTACCCGACGCTTTATTTGGAAATGCTATTTTTCAATCTCCAAAAAAGATTTTGATATTGATTATTGGAGGTGTTTTAATCGGTTTTGGAACCCGTTATGCCAGCGGTTGTACATCTGGACATGCAATTTATGGTTTAAGTAGTTTTCAATTACCATCTTTAAAAGCCGTGATTGGGTTTTTTATTGGAGGATTGATTATGACTCATTTTATTTTTCCCTTAATTTTTTAATTATGAAGGCATTAAAATACATGCTCGTTGGAATTGTTTTCGGGATTGTTTTGACAAAATCAGAAGCGGTTTCTTGGTATCGAATCTATGAAATGTTTATGTTTCAATCCTTTCATATGTACGGAATAATTATGGTTGCCATTGCCACTGGAGTTGTGGGAATTCAAATTATAAAAAGAAAAAACATAAAAGACATCAAAGGATTGCCAATAGAAATTATCGACAAAGAAGCTGGTTCCACTCGGTTTTGGGTTGGCGGAATTTTCTTTGGATTGGGCTGGGCATTGGTTGGTTCTTGTCCTGGACCTATTTTTATTCTTCTTGGGGCTGGATTTGTACCAATGATATTGGTGCTTTTCGGAGCGCTTTTTGGAACTTTTTTATATGGATTATTTAAAGATAAATTACCACATTAGACTTAAACCATATAAGGGATTTAAGGTTATTTAAGTTCAATTTTTAGAATTTAAACGGTATAATTACAAATAAAAAAGCAGGATTTTCGTTTTTAGAAAATCCTGCTTTTTTTATATTAAAATTGAAATTTTATACTATTTCAGCGCTCAATCCCGCTTCGAGTAATTGGGTGCATTGTGGTTTTAATTTTTCTAAAATACCGGTTTTTACAGTGCATTTTCCGTTATAATGTACAATCAATGAGCATTGTTCAGCCTGTTCAGGAGTGTGTTCACAAACCCTTATTAAGGTGTCAATTACATGGTCAAAAGTGTTTACATCGTCATTAAAAACTATAATTTCGTTGTTTATGGATGTAGCTTGTTTTAAGCTAACTTTTTCTCTAACTTTTTCTTTTGTGCTCATTTTTAGATAATTTTAGATGTTAAATAAAAATACAGATAATTCTATTTGATTTTTTCAAAAACACAAAAAGTAAAATTTTGTGCAGTTTCAAAAGGTGTTATGTGATCTTCAGCAATGCATTTTAATTTCTTGAAGCTTTTTGAAAATTGATTTTCCATCTCCATTTCAGAATATTGTTTGATATCTAATCCACTACATTTTTTAGGACCTTGGTCTGAAAAAGTTCCAATTATAAGAAAACTGCCAACAAATTTTTCAGTGATTTCTAAATACTTTTCTACTTGTTCCTCTGTCGTCAAAAAATGAAATGTGGCCCGGTCATGCCAAATGTCATAAGTGGTTTCTGGCTTGAATTCAGTTACATCAGAAACAATCCAATTTACTTTACCGGCTTTTTTTCCAAGCCTTTTTTTGGCTCTTTCCAATGCTTTTTCAGAAATATCCAAAACGGTTATGTTTTCATACCCTTCATCCAATAAAAAATCAACCAATTTGCTGTCACCACCTCCAACATCAATGATTTTTGCTGACTTTCCTATATGAGTTTCACGAATAAAATCAAGCGAAGTTTTTGGATTTTCTTGTGTCCAACTTACTTCGTTGGGTTGCTTGGTTTCATAAACCGTTTCCCAATGATTTTTTCTGATGATTTCCATTTTTGTAATTTTCTAATGCTAATTTACGTATTTTAAGGATACCCAATTATTTCTTTCGAACTTTTTAACATATGTCAACCCTTTTTCGGTGCAAGAAACATCGATAAATGGAATGTCTTCTTCGTAAAAACCACTTAATAATAAGGTCCCTTTTGGATTTAAGCAATCTACATAACTTTGCATATCATTCAACAAGATATTCCTGTTGATATTGGCAATAACCAAATCATATTTTTTGTCTTTTAACAAGGCAGCTTCTCCTTCATAAACCGTTATGTGTTGGCAATTATTGCGTTCAGCATTTTCTATAGAATTCAAATAACACCAATTGTCAATGTCAATGGCATCAATAGGTTGAGCGCCTTTCATCTCGGCCAAGATAGCCAAAATGGCAGTTCCGCAACCCATATCCAAGGTTTTCATTCCAGCGACATTCATTTCTAATAAATGCTGAATCATCATATGAGTCGTTTCGTGATGTCCTGTTCCAAAACTCATTTTTGGTTCGATTACAATGTCAAATTCGGCATCTGTTTTTGGATGAAAAGGAGCGCGAACATGGCAATTTCCATCTACATCGATAGGTTCAAAATTCTTTTCCCATTCTTCGTTCCAATTGACTTGGTCTATTTCTTCAATTTTGTATGAGATAGTAAATTCTGGAGATTTCAAAATGAATAAATCATCCAAAATTCCTTCGGTATAAAGTTCTTTTTGAATATAGGCAACAATCCCCAAATCACTATCTATAAAGCTTTCGAAAGGAAGTTCTCCCAGTTCAGCAATAAGAATTTCAGAACCTAACTCTTTTGGTTCAACCGTAAAATGGAAGCCTAAATATATATTTGACATAAGTTTTATTTTTTGCAAAGGTAATAAAAAAGTTGGCAGTGGTCAGTTTGCAGTTTTTCGGACGGTGTAATACAAATTATATTTTATAAGAAGTATTAAAGAATTTGCAAAATCTTGATAGAAAAGGAATTTTTCGTGTACCAAAAACACAATAAAGGAAAACATTGTTGTCCGATAAAATCAAAGTATAGTCCCTACGGGACAAATTCTCGATTTATAACTATCTTGCTACCAATATTTAACCTCTACGAGGTGTGCTCCGTTAGGAGCTAAATGTTGGTAGAATAAAAATCAAGCCAACCCAGTTCAAATGTCTCGTAGGAACTATATAGGTTAGGGTAATTATCTTTTTTAAAATTTAAATCGGACAACAATGAAAGGAAAATTAATTTGATCAAATATTAATTAATCGAATAGATAATTCTATTTTTGCAACACAACACACTTCATTATGTACAAACAAATTATTCGCCCTATCTTTTTCTGTTTTGACCCTGAAAAAGTACATTATTTTACCTTTTCTTTGATTCGGAATTTATCCAAAATACCAGGAATTCCATCCCTTTTTAGAGCATTATATGTTGTCGATGACAAACGATTGGAAACTGAGGTTTTTGGCTTGAAGTTCAAAAATCCTGTTGGATTGGCTGCCGGTATGGATAAAGACGCCTCTTTGTATAATGAATTGTCTAATCTAGGTTTTGGATTTATCGAAATAGGAACCATTACACCAAAAGGCCAAGAAGGCAATCCTAAAAAGCGTATTTTTCGCTTGGTAGAAGATAGTGCAATCATTAATAGAATGGGTTTCAATAATGGAGGAGTTCAGGAAGCAGTTGAACGATTGAAGAAAAACAAAGGCGTATTAATTGGTGGAAATATTGGAAAAAACAAATTGACTCCAAATGAGAATGCAGTAGATGATTACCTCATTTGTTTTGATGCTTTATACGATTATGTTAATTATTTTGTAGTGAATGTGAGCTCGCCAAACACACCCAATCTTCGGGAATTACAGGAAAAAGAGCCATTGAAACAATTGTTGCAAACTTTGCAAAACCAGAATTTGACTAAGCCAAAGCCTAAGCCCATCTTGTTGAAAATCGCTCCAGATTTGACCGATTCCCAATTGTTGGATATAATTGATATTGTAAAAGAAACCAAAATTGCGGGAGTTATTGCTACTAATACCACGTTATCACGTGAAGGATTGCAATCCGAAAACAAAGTTGAAACTGGCGGAATGTCTGGGAGACCATTAAGAAATCGTTCCACAGAAGTCATCCGTTTTCTTTCCGAAAAAAGCAACAAAGCATTCCCGATAATTGGAGTAGGAGGAATACACTCAGCAGATGATGCAATCGAAAAACTAGAAGCTGGAGCTAGTTTAATCCAAATTTATACCGGTTTTATCTATGAGGGACCAGGTTTGATAAGGGAAATTAATAAAGCAATTTTGCAACGGCTTTAAACTTTAAGACTTTAAACTTTCTTATATTTGGGCTTCTATGGAAGCAATAAAAATTATAGAATGTCCGCGTGATGCCATGCAAGGAATAAAAACATTTATTCCTACTGCAAGAAAAGTGGCCTACATTCAGTCGCTGCTTCGTGTAGGGTTTGATACCATAGATTTTGGAAGTTTTGTTTCGCCCAAAGCCATTCCTCAAATGCAGGATACCGCTGATGTTTTGGCACAACTTGACCTTTCGCAAACCCGAAGTAAATTACTTGCCATAATTGCTAATACACAAGGTGCAATTGCTGCTTCACAACATCAGCCCATTCAATATTTAGGTTTTCCATTTTCGATTTCAGAGAATTTCCAAATGAGGAATACGCATAAAACTATTGCCGAATCCTTGGAAACTTTGCAGGAAATACTGGAAATCGCCGATAAAAGCAATAAAGAAGTTGTGGCTTATCTTTCGATGGGATTCGGGAATCCTTATGGAGATCCTTGGAGTATCGAAATTGTGGGTGAATGGACCGAGAAACTATCTCATATGGGCGTAAAAATCCTTTCGCTTTCGGATACCGTTGGCAGTTCAACACCAGAGGTGATTCAGTATTTGTTTTCGCATTTGATTCCAAAATATCCAAAGATTGAGTTTGGAGCTCATTTGCATACCACACCAGACAAATGGTTCGAGAAAATTGATGCTGCTTACAATGCCGGTTGTCGACGTTTTGATGGCGCCATTCAAGGTTTTGGCGGATGCCCTATGGCGAGAGATGTCTTGACCGGTAATATGCCTACTGAGAAATTAGTTTCCTATTTTACTTCCAATAAAGAAACCACCAATATTAGTGCCATGAGTTTTGAAAGCAGTTATAATGAAGCCTCAAAATTATTTGGCGCCTTCCATTAAAAAACAATAAAATTCCAATACTTTAGTTGTATCTTTGTTATCCCCAGTCTTTGAATATTATGAATAAAATTAAAGGAATAGTTATCCTCTCCATTTTATTTTTTTCGTGTTCCAGCGATTTAAACTTTAATCAGGTTAATGACTTAAAGCTAGAGCCTGTTGTTGTTGCAAATTTAGCGACTTTTGATATCCAGGCAAATCAATTTGTTATTGGCGGAGTGGAACAACCTGCATTTGATGACTTGCTCGATTTTAATATATTTAAGGATTCGTATTTCAATAATAGCCTGACAAGAGCTGATTTCTTCTTCGAAATTAATAATACGATAGCCAGGGCTTTCGAAATCGAATTGTATTTGCTGGATGCCAACAGTCAGCCGATATATACCATTCATTTTGATGTTCCTGCTTATACAGGAGTCCCCAACTTGGTCCCAAAAACAGAAACATTTCAAGGAGCCAATCTTACTATTTTGAAAAGAACTTCCAAACTCGGTTTTGCTATTGTGATGTCATCAGGCGTTCCAACATTAACTGCAAGTAGTTTAGGAAGTTTAAAATTGCGTTCCAGTGCCACCCTTTATTTAGTATTGGAATGAGAAAAATTATATTTTTTTTTATTCTATCAACAGCCATTAATTGCTTTTCTCAAAACAAGCAAATTTTGTATAACTTTACTTCAGTACCTCAATCTATGTTGAGTAATCCCGGTGCTGATGTTAAATACAATTGGTTTGTTGGCATTCCATTACTTTCAGGTTTTTCCGCAAATTTAGGATCCAGCAGTTTTTCTGCTTATGATTTATTTGCCAATAACGGTGTGGATTTTAATGCCAAATTAAGGAATGTTGTATTTTCAACCTCAAGAAATGACAAGGTTTCCATAAATGAACAACTAGAAATTTTTAGCGGTGGTTTCAAGCTTGGTGACTGGCAGGAAAACTCATATATCTCTTTTGGAATGTACCAGGAATTAGATGTTTTGACTTATATGCCAAAAGATTTTGCCATATTGGCTTTGGACGGAAATAAGGATTATTTAGGAAAGGTTTTTGATTTGGGTGATTTAAACGCTAGAGGCGAATTGCTTTCGGTTTTTCATATTGGTTATCATAAAAATGTAAGTGAAAATTTAATTCTTGGCGTTCGAGGAAAAATTTATTCCAGTATTTTTAATGTTTCTTCAACAAAGAATTCAGGATATTTTTATACCATTCTAGGCACTAATTCTATTTATGATCAGGTTATTTCTTCAAACATATTAGTCAATACTTCGGGTTTTACAAACTACACTGATAATTATAATGGAAATGCAGGAAGTGATATCATCAAAAAGACCTTATTTGGAGGGAATTTAGGCTTGGGTTTAGATTTAGGACTTACCTATTATCCCCAAAAAAACCTTCAATTTACGGCAAGTTTAGTTGATATTGGTTTTGTAAATCACACCAGCGAAGTCAGGAGTTATAGTTTTAAAGGATATTATAATTACGTAGGGCTAACGCCTGATTTTATTTTAGGAAATTCAAATGAGGACCTTTTGCAAGAATTTAAGGATGCAGTATCTTTAGATACTTTGAGTGTTAAATATAAAACTTGGCGACCTGTAAAATTCAATTCTTCAATCCAATATTCTTTTGGTGACGGAAGAAATTCGGAATGCAATTGCGAAGGCAATGAAATTAAATACCGCAATTTTGTTGGAGCACAATTATTCGTGATGTCAACGCCACGAATGCCTTTGATGGCTTTGACTGCTTATTACAAACGGCAAATTTTTGATTCATTGGAAATGAAAGCCACTTATACTGTAGATTCCTTTTCTGCCAAAAATATTGGTTTGGGAGTATCAACCACAATTGGTAAAGTTAATTTTTATGTCCTTGCGGACAATCTCTTGGAATATCGGGATGTTTCCAAAGCCAATAGTTTATCTTTTCAATTAGGACTCAATATTATTTTTCCTGATAAAAATACGCCTGATTAAATCAAGATTTTATTTTATTCGTTTCAAAACTTTATAAATTTCAATCCACATTACCGAAACAAATCCCACCAAAATACTCATTCCTATTTGCATAGTCGAAACGGTTTCAAACATAAAGAAATGGGAGAATACAGGCACAAACAGCAGTAAACTTGTAATTAGAACCGTGATTCCTATGATTATCAAAACCAGATTGTTTTTGTATCGTATGGTTGTGAATATGGAATAATAGAAAGAACGATTGGCCAATGTCAAGAAAATATTCGAAGCAATTAAAGTCAGAAAAATGACTGTTCGGGTAACGCTTTCCGAGCAATTTTCTCTAAGGCAATATTGGTAGACAAATAATAGCCCTAGCGTGATTACCAGTCCCTGAACAATGCTGATTGTTATTTCTTTCAGGTTAAAAAAAGTATTGGTAAAAGGACGTGGTTTCAGTAACATCAAATTCGATTCCATAGGTTCATTTTCGTAAATTATGGAACAGGTTGGACCCATAATGATCTCCAGAAAAATAATATGTACTGGCGAAAAGATATTGGGATAAATCCATCCTAAAACTAATGGAATAAAGACAATCATAACTATTGGAATATGAATGGAAATGATGTATTGTATTGCTTTTTTAAGGTTGATGTAGATTTTTCGGCCCATTGCTATGGCATCTGTCATTTTGGCTAAATCATCTTCAATCAGGATGAGGTTTGCCGCTTGTTTAGCAATTTCGGTTCCTTTTTTACCCATCGCAATCCCAATGTGCGCCGATTTCAAAGCAGGACCATCATTTACGCCATCTCCGGTCATGGCTACAATTTGGTTATTGGCTTTCAAAGCTTGGATGATTTTGAGTTTGGCCTCGGGAAACATTCTAGTGAAAATGGTGGTTTCCATCACTTTTGCTTTCAATGTAGTTTCGTCCATTTTCATCAATTCATCACCATTCAAGGTGTTTTCAGGATTTTTAAAGCCTATTTGTTTAGCAATAGTCGAGGTGGTTGTGGCATTATCTCCCGTAATTATTTTCACCTGAATACCAGCCTTGTAAAAAGTGTCGAATACTTTATTAATGTTCTCCTTTGGCGGGTCATAAAAAGCAACTAATCCCTTAAATTCAAAAGAGAATTCCTGTTGTGTTTTTGGATAGTTATCTCCTGAAAATTCAGAAATACCCACTCCCAAAACCCTGAAACCTTCCTTGGACATTGATTCAATGGCATCGTTTATTTGTTGTATTTCTGTTATGGATAAATTAGAATTTGCGATTATTGCTTCCGGTGCGCCTTTGGCAGCGATAATTTTAGTTCCTTTTTGGTTTCCAAAAATATGCGTCATCATAGGAGGGTTGCCACCCAAAGGATATTCGTGTATTAATTTAAAATGAGGTCGGTCATCATCAATATCCAATTTCGAATAGGCTTCGTGGAGTGCGATTTCCATACCGTCAAACGGAATAGGTTCGCTTGCCCACATCGAAATAGTAAGTAATTCCTGTTCATCAGCATTAAATTTTTCTTTTGGATCTACTATTTCATTTGAGGAAAATAGGTATAATTGAGCCAAACTCATTTTGTTTTCAGTAATGGTTCCCGTTTTATCAGTACAAATTACGGTGGCGCTTCCTAGGGTTTCCACGGTTTTAGTTTGCTTCACGATGATTCCCATTTTCATTAATCGCCAAGCTCCCAAAGCCATAAAGGTGGTAAAAGCCACTGGAATTTCCTCGGGGATTATACTCATTGCAAGAGTAAGTGCTTTTAGTAAACTGTCTAAGAATATTCCTGAATTATAAAAATTTATTGCCCAGACGACACTAAAAATCACTAAACCCACTATAGACATTTTCTTTACAAAATTCCCGATTTGTAGCTGTAAAGGTGTTTTTTCTTCGGAGATGGACTCTAAACTTTTGCCAATTTTCCCAAGTTGGGTTTGGTTTCCAATGGCAGTAACTTTACAAATAGCCAAGCCACTGGCGGTTATTGTTCCCTGATATATTTGATTGATTTTGGATTTTTCATTTTTAAAAACGGCAAGAGATTCTCCAGTTAAAATAGATTCGTTTACTGAAAAATCATTGGATTGAAGGATAATCCCATCGGCTGGAATAAAAGTGCCTTCTTCGGTTTGGATATAATCGCCCAAAACAATTTCTTCACTGGGAATTTCGATGATTTCACCGTTTCGGATGACTTTGCTTTTGGGTTGCGATAATTTTTTTAGCAAATCAATGGCATTTCTGCTTCTTGATTCCTGATAAAGTGAAATGGTGGAGACTAATATAATTGCTGCTGTCATAAAAATTCCGTCAGCATATTTACTTGTAATAAAATAGATGCTTGTTGCTAATAAGAGCAATAAAAACATAGGTTCCTTAATCATTTCAATCAAAGACGTAAGAAAATGGTTTTTGTCCTGATGTTCCAGAGAATTGGAGCCGTTTTCTTTTCTTGAAAGGACTACTTCTTTTTCGGTAAGCCCTTGTAATGAATGGTTTGATTGTGTCATTGGAAAAAATTTTAATTTTTTTCAATCTAAAAAATGAGTAAACAAGCTTGAAATGCAGAATTTTTTTACACTGCAATTTAATCATTTATATCTTAATTATGATGCTGTTTTGCTTAAGATTATCTATATTTGCACGCAATTTAACTACAACTTCAAATTGCAATGATAGCACATAACTCAAAGATTATCGGCGAAGGTCTAACTTACGATGATGTATTATTAGTACCTAATTTCTCTAACGTACTTCCTCGCGAAGTGAGTATCAAATCAAAATTCTCCAGAAATATATCACTCAATGTTCCCATTGCATCTGCTGCTATGGATACCGTTACCGAAAGCGCTATGGCAATCGCTATGGCACAAGAAGGAGGAATTGGCGTTTTGCACAAGAACATGACTATTGAACAACAAGCGGCTAAGGTGCGAAAAGTAAAACGTGCCGAATCAGGAATGATTATCGATCCGGTGACTTTACCTTTAAATTCTATTGTTGCCGATGCCAAAAAAGCAATGAAAGAATACGGGATTGGCGGTATTCCAATTGTGGACGAAAACAGAGTGCTAAAAGGAATTGTTACCAATCGTGATTTGCGTTTCGAAACTAATAATGCCAGACCCATTATCGAAGTAATGACAAGCGAGAATTTGGTTACTGTTGCCGAAGGAACTTCTCTAGGTCAAGCCGAAGTGGTTCTACAAGGATACAAAATCGAGAAACTTCCGGTGGTGAATGCTCAAAATAAACTAGTTGGACTAATCACTTTTCGAGATATTACCAAATTAACTCAAAAACCCAATGCCAATAAAGACGTTTACGGACGTTTGTGCGTTGCTGCAGCCATTGGCGTTACAGCCGATGCTCTCGAAAGAGCAACTGCTCTGATACAAGCGGGTGTCGATGCCATAATTATTGATACCGCTCACGGTCATACTCAGGGAGTGGTCAATGTGTTGAAAGATATAAAAGCTAAATTTCCAAAAATTGATGTTATTGTGGGGAATATTGCCACGCCAGAAGCAGCCTTATTTCTTGTAGAAAATGGTGCTGATGGAGTGAAAGTAGGAATTGGTCCAGGTTCTATTTGTACCACTCGTGTTATTGCAGGTGTTGGTTTTCCACAGTTTTCTGCAGTGCTTGAAGTTGCCGCAGCTTTAAAAGGAACAGGAGTTCCCGTAATTGCTGATGGTGGAATTCGGTACACAGGAGATATTCCCAAAGCAATTGCTGCCGGTGCTGATTGTGTAATGTTAGGATCACTTTTAGCCGGAACCAAAGAATCTCCGGGAGAAACTATTATTTTCGAAGGAAGAAAATTCAAATCGTACCGCGGAATGGGTTCTGTTGAAGCGATGGAAGGCGGATCAAAAGACCGTTATTTCCAAGATGTGGAAGACGATGTAAAGAAACTGGTTCCCGAAGGAATCGTAGGTCGTGTGCCTTACAAAGGGGAGTTGGAAGAAAGTATGCAACAATTCATTGGCGGACTTCGTGCCGGAATGGGGTATTGCGGTGCTAAAGATGTTCCAACCTTACAGGAAACAGGCCGTTTTGTTCGTATTACCGCAAGCGGTATCACCGAAAGTCATCCGCATAATGTGACAATTACTAAAGAAGCTCCGAATTATTCGAGATAAGCAGCCAGGTTTCAAATTGCAAATTGCAGATTTCAGTTTTGTGGTTTTTAGTTTGTGGTTGCAGGTGATAGAAGTTTAAATAATCACACCCAATGGGTTAAAAATCCGATTTATAAACAGTAGTAAACAACAGTTTACTACTGTTTTTGTTTTATAGGAATGACCCGTCCTAAAATAACTATACAGGTTATTAAATAAATACTGCTTTAGCTATACCACTATAATTATTAATCTTTGTCAAAGTTTTGAACTTTGACAAAGGTGGAATTACTGTAAAAAAAGGGCCTTTTAACTATTTATAGTCACTATTTTAGGGTACCACAACTCTGCTTTATCCATACAGTATCCATATAGTATCCATACTCTATGTCTCGTCCTAAAATAACTATATCTAGCGGAGTTATAAAAAGACACTATCCAGGCTTTGTTAACTGAAAAACGCAACTGCTATTTGAGCCGCCAGTCTCGCATTGTTTTTAATCAAAGCTATATTGGTTTCCAAGCTTTCGCCCTGGGTATTGTTGGCAATGTATTTCAATATAAACGGTGTTACCTCTTTTCCTTTTACTTTTTGTTGCTTGGCGGCTTCCAATGCTTTCAGGATGTGTTGTTCTATTGCCTCCTGATTCATTTCAAACTCACTAGGCACTGGGTTTGCAATCAACACCGAGCCGTTCAATTGCAATCCCCATTTGGCTTTCAATACATCGGCAATAGCAGTTGTAGAATTCAATCGCAAAGGAGAAGCAAACCCACTTTTAGACGAATAAAAACTAGGAAATTCATCCTGACCGTAAGTAACCACAGGAATTCCGAGTGTTTCCATATATTCCAATGTCAGGCCAATATCCAAAATAGATTTCACCCCTGCAGCAACAATAGCCACATTGGTTTGTCCCATTTCAGTTAAATCAGCAGAGATGTCCATCGTTTCTTCAGCGCCTCGGTGTACACCACCAATACCTCCAGTTGCAAATATTTTGATTCCTGCCATAGCTGCAATTCGCATAGTAGCTGCAACGGTAGTGGCGCCCGGAAGTTTTTGAGCAATAACAAAAGGCATGTCTCTCAAACTCACTTTCCAAACGTTTTGTGCCTGAGCAAAATAATCAATATCGGCGGGCGACAATCCTACCAGGCATTTTCCTTCTTTGATAGCAATGGTAGCCGGAACAGCCCCTTGTTTTCGTACTTCATCCTCTACTGACTTTGCCGTGATTGCATTTTGTGGCCAAGGCATGCCATGAGAGATGATAGTAGATTCAAGCGCTACAATAGGTAAATTGTTATCCAAAGCATGTTGCACTTCGGAACTCAGGACGATAAAATTATTGGTGTTCATTATAATAGGTATTTTTAATTCGATATAGATATTCGCTGTTGAGGTGCTGCACAACAGATCCTTTAATTTGTAAAACTTCCAGTGCTAACGCATGCGCTAATTGCAAACAAGTTTGTCCGTTTTCGTGGTTAAGATAACCAAAAACCCAAGCCGCTAAAGCAGCATCTCCCGCGCCTGTACTATCGCTAATGCTAATTTCAGGAACTCCCAAAGCCAACGATTGATAGGGAGTGCAAATAACCGAACCTTGATTTCCTTTTCTGATCCAGACCTGTTGTACGCCTCGACGGAACAAACTTTGCACCAAAGCGGATTCATTGGTAGTATCTAAATTGGCAATGGCTGTTAGTTCGTCTTCATTGGGTGTAATCATAAAAACCCCTTCTAGATTCAGGGCAGCCAATTTAGTCGCTTTGGCCACCGAAACCGGTTCTATGATTAGTTTCTGTTGGTGGGTTTTAGCGAAATCAATCAACCACTGAATGCTTGCTGCAGGGATGTTGGTGTCAATAATCACAAAGTCAAACTCTTTGATAAAGAGGATTTTAGACTCTAAAAAAGCAGGAGTGAGGTATTTGCTACTGATGTCCTGACAAACCGCGACCACCAGATTTCCGTCAGGATTCATGATGGAGACATATTTTCCGGTAGTATCCTTCGCAAGGACAGACTGGTCCAGTGTAATGCCTTTTTGGTTCAGACTTTTGGCAATATAGTCCGCTTCCGCATCTGTTCCTAAGGCAGTTATAAGTGAAGGATGAAGTTGTAATAAACCTAAATGCTGTGCAATATTGCTGATTACCCCACCAATACTGGTAGTTTTAGCTGCAGGATTAGAAGTATGGGGAATGCAATTCTGTTCACAGAAATACAATTCGTCCACCAGAGTAGCACCAATACACAAAACCGATTTATTCATAAAACAAATGTAAGTAAATTATTAGAGATAAGCAGGTGGGTTTTTGGTTTTTGGTTGCAGTTTTCAGTGTTCAGGTTGCAGAAAGTGGCAGAATTCAGAAGTTAAAAGGCGCAAGATTCAGTTCTTGCGCCTTTTATTATGATTTGCAGTTGCGTTATTTGTTTTCAAGATTAAGTCCCTCTTGAAATCGAAGATCTCGCTCCGCAAAGTCTCCGACTTTGCGGAAGTGTCTTTCGGTTTTTAACCGATTTAGTTTTGTGCTATTTATTTTTTTTCAGTCAAAGACTGAACAACACATCCTCAAAGTCGGAGAATTTGCTGAGCGGGTAGGCAATTTGTTTTCAACAGGAAATTTATCATTAAAACACATAATGACCACCCCGTCTTTCAGACACCACTCCAAAGGAGGGGAAGTTGTATGCATTCCCCTCCTATGGAGGGGTGCCCATAGGGCGGGGTGGTTTTTTAAATTAGAATAATAGCCCATTGGGTGAAATTCATTCATTAAATTTTTTTAACCCCATTGGCCTGCCAACTGATAGATACGAACATAGATATTGCAACTTTTGAAAGGCGTTTCACTTTATTAATGAAAACCATAGCTCCGTTACCCTGATCGAAGGTCGAACTGGCGAAGCCACTCATGAAATGGGCTATCTAATTTTTTTATGAACCTGCCAGCTGGGCGTCAATTTAGAAGGTTTTAGTTGAAATATTATTTCCCCTTTCTTACAAACCGCAACCCCTTGAGCATCGTTTTAAACTTCTTGCCGGATCTAAAAATCACCGAAGCAGATAGTACATTTTTTGGTGACACAGCTTCTGGAGTGTTACTACCAGTTCCTTTTACACTAATTTGAAAAGCGCCTAAATCTCCCAGTCTCACTATTTTTCCAGCATCCAATTCTCGCGAAACGGTAGCCACTAAACTAATGATTACGGCATAACAATCGGATTGGGTTAAGGCAGAACTATAGGCAATTTGGTCTGAAAGTTCTTCTAAATCTATTTCGCCTGTTTTGGTTGCTTTGGGGTAATACAGCATCGGAGCATCCGGATTTGTGGGGCTCGTCTTCCCGATAGGGGTGATGGTAATGGGCATATTATTTGTTGTTAAATTGGTTTCGATTGGTTGGTTAGTACAAAGATAATGTTCTGTCTTGACGCAACAATTAAGTTACCGCGGTAACCTATATAAGTTACCGCGGTAACTCATATAACTTACCGCGGTAACTTATCTGAATTACCGCGGTAAAATCAATGCATAATGCTTATGAAAAAGATAAATTAGTCTGACAGAAATTCTTCCAGGTTGTCTTAACAATAATGGTAGTTTACCACAAGATTTTTCCTTATTATAGTGCGGACTTTATTACTGTAGAACTTCTCTTTTTTTTAACTTATCAACACTTTATTTTAATTTATCACTTATTCGTAAATATACGTCTTATCAAATAGTTTATTGTTAATATTAAAGGTTAATTTTGATTTTTAAATTAATAATTTAATTTAATTTGGATTCAACGATTGCATTTACTTGTTTACTAGGCTTGTTTTTGCCTTTGGTTCTCCTTTATTTTAATAAAGGGTACCTAACTGCGAATCGTTATTTAGCTAGTTTTTTGTTTGTGGCCTCTTTGTATGTACTGGAGAATTTTTACTTTTTTTATGGCAAATCGCTAAATAAAATTGCCTTTTTCACCTGTGTACATGCCTTTTTTTATTTGATAGGGCCTTTTGCCTTTTTCTATATGAGAAGCATTTTGAGGGACAACAGTAAACTCATCAAAACCGATTATTTGCATTTCGTTCTTTTTGTACTTTCTTTTATTGGTTATACCCCTTATTTTTTTTCGAGTTGGGATTACAAACTTATGGTTGCTCAAAATTTGTATAGTGAAAACTGGAATATAGCGCCCTTTCATTTAAATAGTATATTTCCCCATAAAATAGACCAAGTATTCAATGTGTTGCATACTTATTTTTATTCCATTGCGCTTTGGTATTTACTATGGCATTATAAAAAACCCGCCAATCGATCTATAATCCACACCAATCAATACAAACTGATTAAGAATTGGCTAATCATTTTTGCCTCTATCTTAACGATTATCACCATTAATTTTACGGTAGCTATGGCTAATGTATGGCTCTATGATGATAAATCTATTTTCCTGAATCGCGCCAGTGTAGCCCTTCTTTTTGCTTCTTTGGTTTATGTGGGAATGAATATGGTTATTCTGTTTTTTCCACATATTATGTATGGCTTGCCGGTAGATTTAAAATTAGAATCAATGGCGACTGAAGAAAAACAAGCAAACAATGCCACTCCATCCAATTCTAAAGTATCCAATTTTTCCATCAAAGAGGAATCTCTAGATCAAATTTCGAAGAGTGAACTTCAGTTGTTTACTCCTGAATACCGGAAAACTATTGCGACTGCTTTACAAAGTTTCAAGGAAAGAAAAGTCTTTTTAAATTCCGACTTTAAACTCAACCAGATTTCGAACGAATCTGGTATTCCGGCCCACCATTTGACCTACTTTTTTAATGATATCAAAAAAATGTCCTTTTCTGATTGGCGCAATAGCTTGCGTATCGAAGAGGCAAAAATTCTTATTGGTCAAGGTGAAACCGATAATTTTACGTTGCAATCCATTTCCTTGAGATGTGGTTTTTCTTCTCAAAACACCTTTATCAGGGCTTTTAAAAATTCTACCGGTACAACTCCAAGTACTTATTTAAAGTCAGTTTCCTAAAAAAGGCTTTTTTTGGCGATAAATAATATACGGCTCTAAAAAAGTCAAAAAGCACTTCCCTTTAATTTATTAAAATCCTTACTTTCAATCGATTGTATTGATAAAACCATCAGAATTGTTGATTGTAAAGCGCTGGTCAAATCTTCGAAAAACAATCTTTTATACCCCAACTTGTTTCCATTTTTAAAAATGTAAACAAGTTGGGGGCTTTTTATTTGACGTTTTGCCGGCAAAAAACGATTTTCGCGAGTATTCTATTCTTATCTATTCTAAATAAGCTTAACTCTATGAAAAAAATCAATTCCATCTTAACCAGTCTGTTACTCACCGCCAGTGTATTCTTAACGCAGCAGGCCAGTGCCCAAGCGCCACAAAAAATGAGTTACCAGTCGGTGCTTCGCAACAGCAGCAATGCTTTGTTGGCGAACGCCGCAGTAGGCATTCAACTTAGCGTGTTGCAAGGCAGCGCATCCGGCACGGCGGTCTATGTAGAAACCCAAACCGCTACTACCAATGCTAATGGCTTGGTGAGCCTACAAATAGGAAATGGCACTGCCACCACAGGCACTTTTGCAGGTATTGACTGGGCAACAGGACCTTATTTCATCAAAACCGAAACCGACCCGGCAGGTGGGAGCAACTATACCATTACCGGTACGCAGGAAATACTGAGTGTGCCCTATGCGTTATATGCTGCCAAAAGTGGCGATGCTACCACAATGGGTGCTATAGGCAGTTCGTCTGCGGCTAATGGTGGTACTATAACCTCAGGCGTATTGAGTTTAACACCCGCAGATGTTACCTACGGTGGTGTAGTAACTACAGATACGCAAACATTTGCAGGAAATAAAATATTCAGTGCTAATATCGCAGCAAATGGCACACTGGGTGTTGGTACAATTACTCCCGAACCATCTGCAAAATTAGAAGTTAACTCTACCACTCAAGGGTTTTTACCACCAAGAATGACCTATGCAGAACGCAACGCTATTGGATACTACGGTTACCCTGCAACTGGACTTGTTTTATTTTGTACCGATTGTGGACCTGTATATATTGGTGGTGAATTACAAGTGTTTTCTGGAGGAATGTGGAGAAATTTAATGGGAGCTGGAGCTTCGGGTTCATTTCCTACCGTTGCATCAACTACTGCAGCAACAAATATTACAACTTCAACAGCCACAAGTGGCGGTAATATGACAGATGATGGAGGTTACACTATTCTCGCAAAAGGCGTATGTTGGAGTACAAGCCCAAACCCAACTATATACAATTCTAGAACTACCGACCCAAGTCCCTATGCTGGCACTTATACCAGTAGCCTCACGGGCTTAATTTTGGGAACAACTTATTATGTACGTGCCTATGCTAGTAATGAAATTGGCACCGCTTACGGTGAACAAATAAGCTTTACAACCCTAATAATACTGCCAATAGTTACATCAACTTCTGCAGCAACAAATATTACAACTTCAACAGCCACAAGTGGGGGGACTATTACAAGTCAAGGAAGTTCCCCTATTTCGGCAAGAGGGATATGTTGGAGTAGTTCCAACTCAAACCCCACTGTAGCTGATTTCATAACTACCGAAACCGGTACAACAGGTGCCTTTACTAGTACCCTCGTAGGTTTAAGTGTAAATACAGTCTATTATGTTCGAGCGTATGCTACTAATGCAGCAGGTACCTCTTACGGACCACTAATGGTTTTTGCGTCACTTTCCATACCAACTGTAACAACTGCCCCATCAACAAATATTGCAACTTCAACATTCACAACTGGAGGGGCAATTACCAATGATGGTGGAAGTACAATCATAGCCAGAGGTATCTGTTGGAGTACCAGCCCAAACCCCACTTTAGCTGATTATATAACTACCGAAGGCGGAACTACAGGCGCTTTTGCCACTAGTCTCACTGGTTTAATTTATGGTACAACTTATTATGTACGTGCCTATGCTACTAATGCAATTGGCACCGCTTACGGTACACAAATAAGTCATGGAGCAGGAGTAGGTACTCCTTACCAAGGAGGTATTGTTGCCTATTTTCTAAAAAGTGGTGATCTTGGTTATGTTGCAGGCGAAATCCACGGTCTAATAGCAGCAACATCAGACCAAAGCACAAGTATTAAGTGGTGGAATGGAAGTAGTACAATTACAAGCGCTACAGGAACAGCTGTAGGAACAGGATTTTCAAATACCAATACTATTATTGCAAGTCAAGGTGCAACAGCTACAAACTATGCAGCAGGATTGGCGCGAGCATATCAAGGAGGTGGGTATACCGATTGGTATTTACCAAGTAAAGATGAATTGAATAATTTATATATAAATAGAACAGTAATTGGAGGTTTTGCTGGTTACTGGTATTGGAGTTCTACTGAGATCAGTAACACCCTTGCAGCTGCTAATTACTTTTACAATGGTACTCAAAGCACTGGTGGTAAGAGCGCCAATTACTATATTCGTGCAGTACGTTCTTTTTAACAATTTAAAATAAACCGCGAAGCCGGTTTGTTTTCTAAAAAAAGAAGTACAGCAATACATAAAAAAGAAACAAAATGAAAAATATCTATTCCCTCCTTACTGGTCTGTTACTCACAGCCAGTGTATTCTTGACGCAGCAGACCAATGCCCAAGCACCTCAAAAAATGAGTTACCAATCAGTCATTCGCAATAGCAGCAATGCTTTGTTGGCGAATACCCTAGTAGGCATTCAACTTAGCGTGTTGCAAGGCATCGCATCCGGAACGGCAGTATATGTAGAGACGCAAACGGCTACTACCAATGCTAATGGCTTACTGAGCCTACAAATAGGAAATGGTACTGCCACAACAGGAACCTTTGCAGGTATTGATTGGGCAAACGGACCTTATTTCATTAAAACCGAAACCGACCCCGCAGGTGGAAGTAACTATACTATAACCGGTACGCAGGAAATTTTGAGTGTGCCGTATGCTTTGCATGCAAAAACTTCTACTGCTTTAACAGGAGGAATTGATCAAACTTATATAATCGCTATGCAAACGCAAATCTCTTCTCTGCAAGCACAAGTAGCCGGATTGATACCGCATCCTACCGTTGTTATAGGAACACAAACTTGGACCTCCACCAACTTAAATGTTGCTACCTACAGAGACGGAACGCCTATTCCTGAGGTGCAAGATGGTACTGCTTGGGCAAATTTAACTACAGGTGCCTGGTGCTATCTTAACAATGACCCAGCCAATTATATTTATGGAAAAATGTACAACCACTATGCCGTAGAAGACCCAAGAGGTTTAGCACCAGTAGGGTATCATATTCCAACACTTGCTGAATATGATACTATGATACAAACTATCCCAATGGGAACTACATGTTATTCAAATACTTCATATTATAATGCACCTGCTTTAATGAGTTCTAGCTTTTATGGAGGTACTAATACTACTGGATTTTCTGCATTAAATGGAGGCGTAAGGTTTGGTGATGCAATAGTTGGCCCTGACCCTAGACATTCTCAATTGGCTGGCGAATTTTTCTCGGATTCAACTCGTTTTTGGTCAAGTGATGCTATAGGCAATAATAACAATATTCTGTTAAGTCAAGGCTGTTCAATTGATTCTAACAATAAACCTAGCAACTGCGGAAATTACATCAGATTAATCAAAGATTAAATTCAAATAGTATGAAAACAATGAAGAAAATCAATTTACTCCTAACCAGTCTCTTACTCACCGCCAGTGTATGCTTAACGCAACAGGCCAATGCCCAAGCGCCACAAAAAATGAGTTACCAGTCGGTGATTCGCAACAGTAGCAATGCACTTGTGGCGAACACCACAGTGGGTATACAACTTAGCGTGTTGCAAGGCAGCGCATCCGGCACGGCAGTATATGTAGAAACTCAAACGGCTACTACCAATGCTAATGGCTTGGTGAGCCTACAAATAGGAAATGGCACTGCCACCTCCGGCACTTTTACAGATATTGATTGGGCAACAGGACCTTATTTCATAAAAACCGAAACCGACCCTACAGGTGGGAGCAACTATAGCATTACCGGTACGCAGGAAATACTGAGTGTGCCGTATGCGATGTATGCAAAAAACGGGATTACCACGGCTCAGGCGGATGCAATTACCGCACAGATATCGAATAATGCCTCAATGCAAGCGCAAATCACTGCTTTGCAAACGCAGGTAGCTGGATTGATATCGCCAATACTTACTACCGTTGTTATAGGAACACAAACTTGGACCTCCACCAACTTAAATGTAACGACCTATAGAGACGGAACGCCTATTCCTGAAGTACAAGACCCTACAGCTTGGGCAAGCCTAACTACAGGTGCTTGGTGCCATTTGAACAACGACCCTGCTAATGATGCCATTTACGGGAAAATGTACAACCACTATGCCGTAGAAGATCCTAGGGGTTTAGCACCAGTAGGTTATCGTATTCCTACAATGGCAGAATGGAATGTTTTATTTGAAAATACTGGGGGGTGGGCTGCTTGTTCGCCAAAACTAAGAAGTGCAGCTTTTAACGGAACTAATGACTATGGGTTTAGTGTACTAAATGGAGGGTATAGGACAGGTTTTGCAATGACGATGGGTCCGCCTGATCCTTTTATTTGGGAAGGCAATCATCCTGCTGGGTGGTTTCTAACACATAAAACAATTTTTTGGTGTTCAGATGTACTACCTGCCTATAACGGTGTTGGAATGGGAGATTATTTTGCAACCTTTTCATTAAATTACGAAAATAATGAGGGGCATTATATTAGATTATTAAAAATTTAAATTCAAATACTATGAAAAACACAATAACATTCGCCTTATTTTTCCTGCTGAGCTTGACGAGGCTTTCGGCACAAAGTAACACCGTAGCAGTAGGAGGGGAAGCCACAGGAAGTGGGGGCACCGCCAGTTACTCAATAGGGCAGGTATTTTACACCACCCATTCGGGTTCGAATGGCTCTGTAGAACAGGGTATTCAACATGCATATGAGATTGTTGCCTTGAGTAATCCGGAGATTACGGCAGTAACATTATCGATACGGACGTATCCCAACCCAACGACGGACCAAATTGTCTTGGCGGTAAGCGATTTAACACTAAACGATTTAAGTTATGTCTTGTATGATGGTATCGGCAGAACTATTGCAAATGCTCTGGTCAACCAATCTGAAACTACCATTGGCATGCAATCTTTAGCTGCAGGAGTCTATCTCCTGAAAGTCAATCAAAATAATGCTGAATTAAAAACATTCAAAATCATTAAAAACTAGCAGTTATGAGAAAATTATTTACCCTTTTGTTTTTAGTTATACTAACTGTCCATGTGTTGGCTCAGGCACCCCAAACTATGAGTTATCAAGCAGTGATTCGTAACACCAGTGGTGCTTTGGTGGTCAGTACACCAATAAGCATTCAAATTAGTATTTTGCAAGGTTCATCAACTGGATCCACATCTTATGTAGAAACGCAAACATCAACCACTAATGCCAATGGATTAGTAAGCATTGCAATAGGAAGTGGTAATGTGGTTAGTGGCACTTTTTCGTCTATTGATTGGTCAGCGGGGCCTTATTTCATTAAAACCGAAACTGATCCTACAGGCGGAACTAATTATACCATCATTGGTACAAGCCAATTATTGAGTGTGCCGTATGCTTTGTATGCTGCCAAAAGCGGTTCTGCCGGTGTTCCTTATACAGGAGCAACAACAGCAGTCGATTTAGGGGCTTATGATTTAAAAGTGAATGGTCTAACAGTTGGTAAAGGTTCAGGAGCGGTGAGTTCTAATACTGTTTTAGGATCAAATGCCTTGCAAAGCAACACTACTGGGTCGGACAATACGGCAATTGGACTAATTGCACTTCAAAAAAACACGATTGGAAACGTAAATACAGCAGTTGGAAAAACGGCACTTAGAGATAATATTTCAGGAAATGATAATGTTGCTGTTGGTCAAAGTGCGCTATTGTCCAATATAGACGGAAGTGAAAATACTGCTATTGGAACGAATGCTCTTAAGTTTTTTACCACTGGAAACAAAAACACTGCCGTGGGTAAAAATGCACTTTTAAATAACAATTCAGGTTCCTATAACACTGCTTTAGGGGAAGCTGCAGATGTAGTGTCAGGAGCTTTATCTAATACAACAGCTATTGGTTATAATGCAAAAGTAGCAGCAAACAATACCATTCAATTAGGAAACACCCAAGTAACCAATGTAAATACTAGTGGGACGATTACAGCCCCACAGATTGGAATTGGCACTACATCGCCTAACAGCAGTGCTGCTTTAGAAATAAACTCAACTACTGGAGCCCTATTAATGCCGAGAATGACTACGGCACAACGTGATGCTTTAACACCCGTGGAAGGAATGATACTATATAATACAACAGTATCTAAATTCCAAGGCTATACACTTGGGACTGCTTTTGGTTTACCTCTTATTGACCAACAACAGACAAGTATAAATAATGGCGGAGGAGAAGATAGAGCGCAAAGCTTTACTGCTGGAATTTCAGGTAATTTATCATCCATTGAGCTTCCTTTAGCGTCTGGTATGAGGGGAGCAACTGCCGTAAATATTACCATCAGGTCGGGTGATGGGGTTTCAGGTCCAATATTAAGTACACAAACATTTACTATACCAAGCGGAGGAACTGTTTGGTATACGTTTAATCTTTCAGGAGTGAGTGTAGTAGCAGGTAGCCAATACACTATTCACGTTACCTTAGTTGATCCGGCGGTTAATTGTGGGGGTATTTGTTATGATTGGGGTTTGACAGATGGTGATACATATTCAGGGGGTCAATATTATTATGGTGGTTCTCCGGATGGAGGAGGTTTTGATTGTGCTTTCAAAACCTATGTAGAAGCAGAGGTTCCTACAGTACTAACCTGGGTTAATCTGCATTAATGGTTTTAATCCTAAATTATTTAGATTAAATCAATACAACTGCAAGGAGAGGAGACTGGTTTTAGATTTTAAAGGCGCAAGATTTAGTTCTTGCGCCTTTTTTTATTTAATCGTGAACCAAATCAGCTAATAATTTTTTATCGCCCACAATCCATAGGATATCGTCTTTTTCTAAAATCACATAGGATTCCGGGTTTAAGATTCGATTTCCTCTTTTTTCGATACCCACAATCATTCCTTTTGTTTTTTCGCGTAGTTTTGATTCTTTAATACTTTTGCCTAAAAAGGTGTGGTTTTTTAATTCTATTTGACGTAAAACAATATCAGGTTCCTTAATTTCAGGGGGAATATCTATTTCGTGTTGGTCTAAATATTTTTTAAATTCTTGTACTTGAGCATCTGTTCCAATGACACAAACTTCATCTCCAGGAAAAATTCGCTCATTCGCTTGAGGAATATGAATCGTGATTTCACCTCTTTTGATAGAGACAATATTTACACCCAATATCTCTCTAAGTTTCAAGTTTTTCAAAGATTTACCAGCAATATTTGATTCGGTAGCAATATCAAAAACCGCCATATGCCCATCCCAAGGTGTTAAATCACTCCGGCTTCTCTTGGCTTTGGCAATCTCTCTGCCATTTAAATTGGCCAGAAAATGATTTTCAATTTTATGGTACCGAATGTGAAGTTTCTTTTGGAAAATCAAATAAATTACTACTGCAATAATTAATGCAATTAAAGTAATTACTGGCGAAAAGAATATATTCAACAATAATCCAATGAAGAAAATAGACAGAAGAATTCGTATAAAAAATAACATAGTCAATGGTCCACGAGATTTGCGGTCTCGCATTAGTTGCTCTACTTCGACAATGGCGACTCTTCGAAAGGCAAGCGCCCACAAAAATGGAGCTATTATACTCAATGTTATCAAGGCTCCTAGAGCATTTCCTAAATGGTAATCATCCACTAAAGGCAGTATATACTGAGAGGAAAGCAGTGTGATTGCCAGAATTATTACCACAAGCGCCACGACCTGAATTAAAAAAGCATTGATTACCGTTTGCCATAAACTGACTGTTTTTATCGCTTGTGCACTGGCTGCATAGCGTTCGATTCGTTTGGTCCATTTTCGAGGCAAGTTATGGGCTAAATATTCAGAGAAAGGCAGCGAATACTTAATCATAAACGGTGTCGTAAAAACCGTTACAGCTGAAACCGCCACTACAATTGGATATAAAAAAGTATTTGTTGCTTTGAGGGTTACTCCCAAAGTCGCTATAATAAAAGAGAATTCCCCAATTTGTGATAAACTCATTCCGGTTCTTATGGAATCTTTTAGCGGTTGGCCCGAAAGTAATGAACCCAATGTGGAACTAATGGATTGCCCAAAAATGGTAACAAATGAGAGTATCAGTACAGGAATGGCATGCTCGTACAAGGCTTCTGGGTCGATTAGCATTCCAACCGATACGAAAAATACGGCACCAAATAAATCTTTTACCGGCTTAACCAAATGTTCAATATGTTCTGCTTGCGTAGTTTCGGCAATGATGGAGCCCATTATAAAGGCACCCAATGCAGGCGAAAAACCTACATTAGCAGCCAAGCCAACCATTGTCAGGCATAAAGCCAGCGAAATGATAAGCAGCATCTCGTCAGTTAATAAATGTTTGGTCTTTTTGAGCACTGTTGGAATGATAAAGATCCCTCCCAAAAACCAAATCACAAGAAAAAACACGAGTTTTAATACAGACAATAAAAGGTCAGTTCCGGAAAACTGATTGCTCACGGCAATCGTTGATAACAAAACCATCATCAAAATGGCGAGTATGTCCTGAACGATTAGCGAGCCAATAACAATTCCTGCAAATTTTTGTGTCTTGACACCTAATTCATCAAATGATTTTAAAATAATCGTGGTAGAAGAGATGGAAATGATGACTCCCAAAAAGATACTGTCCATTTTGGACCAATCCATCCATTGGCCAACAGAATAACCCAAAATACACATACTTATAATTTGTACACTTGCAGTAATAGAGGCTGTTCCGCCTACTTTCATTAATTTTTTGAAACTAAATTCCAGTCCTAAACTAAACAATAAAAAGATAACCCCAATTTCTGCCCAAACTTCCACGCTTTTCATTTCTTTTACCGAAGGGAAAAAGTCAAAGTGATTTCCAGCCAAAAAACCCGCAATCAAATACCCTAAAACTAAGGGTTGTTTCAGTTTTTTAAAGATCAAAACGGCAATTCCAGCCGTCAGCAGAATTAACCCTAAATCGCTGATTAATGGTTCTAAGTGTAGGGAAACTTGGGTTGCTTTTTCAACTGGACTCATAGGTATTTGTTTATTGTTAAACCTTCAGTCTATTTCGGTAAGATACAAAAATACTTTATTTTAAAAGGAAAATTCCCATTGGAAAGAATTTTTGTTCTTTTTCAACGGGAATTTATAGGTGTCTAAATTGTTCTTATTTTAAATTATCCAAGTCCGATAAAGTATAAAACTTCATATTATTGCGTTTGATGTATTTGCAAATGAGCTCTAAGGTTGCATTTTTAGTCTCATAATCTGTCGTCACATTGTCTGCCGTTTTATGGCTATTCAGAATCAAAATTTTATCATTCTTTTTTGCATAATCTAATAATTCCAGTAGGTGGGGAATGTTAAAGTGATTGTGTGTGTCATCAATGCTGAAGCTGTATACCATTTTAGAATGATTGAAATAACAGCCTTGTTTTGAGGCGACTTCTTCGCAAAAAGCTCTTCCTCTTACAATCTTGAATTTGTTTAATAAAGCAGCATCCAATTCTTTATTTCTTCCTCCATAAGGATAGACAAAAGAAGAAACCTTGAAACCATAAAAGCTCATTAAACTCAGCATTGGATTTATTTCCTGCTTGAAATAATCATTGATTCCGTATTTCTTAACAAATTTTTCAGCGTGATAGTGATGGAGACCGTGGCCTGCTATTTCGTGTCCTTCCTTTTGTAATTCAAGTAGCTTCTTAATTTCAGCATGGCGTAGGGTGTTTATTTTGCAAACGCAGAAAGTGGCCTTCCAGGAATACTGTTTCAATTTTTGATCTGTGTCAAACCATTCGTCTACATAAGCATCGTCAAAAGACAAAATCACTCCGGCTTTGTAAATCTTGATTTCTGGTTTGGTTTTCTCCTTTTGGCAGGAAAATAAAATAAAAAAAGTACAAAGCAATACGGTATTTAGAATCCAGTTCTTCATCACTACTTTATACTTTAAGTTTTTTTTGTTAAATCCCCAAGAAATTTCTCGGTGTGATTTGCATAATTAATTTATTCTAATAGAAAAGTTCCAACTTTAGAATTTTTATAATAAAGTTCAAAAACAGAATTTTTAAGTTCTCTCAATGTTATAAAGAACAGTTCAGCTCTGAAATTTTTGTAAGTTGTTTTGCCAAAATAGACGAGGCTTTTGTCCGGATTTTTTTCCGATCCAAATTCTATTGGAATTCCAAAATCAGTATATTCTTCAAGGCTAAATTGATCAAAAACATCAACTACATTAGAATCATATTGTGGCAGAGAATATGAATATTTCTTGCTGTTTATTGGTTTTTTCTTTCGGTAAGGATTTACTTCAGGCGAACCGATTATACCAGCATATCCTAAGTAATCTCCAACTCTATATCTAACTTTGTTTACAGTGTCTAATAGTGAAAAGGCACTAATTTCAGCACGGTTTTCACTCATTGATTTTATTTGGCATTTTACCATTATAAACTTCAATTTTGTTTCATCAAATCGAATACTTCGAAGCATAACATTAGAAAATCCGGATGGTTCTTTTGCCTTTTCCATCTCAATACTTATGCTATCGACAATAATCTTATTTTGAGAATAAGAAATTTGTATAGGAAGTAAAAAGAAAAAATGTACTAGTAAATATTTTAAAATTCTAATAGGTTTCAAAATCATTATTTGTTTAAATCCCCAAGAAGTTACTCGGTGTGATTTGCATCAATTCGGCTTTTATTTCAGCAGAAACATCTAAAGTAACTATAAAATTATGAATGGCTTTTTTGTCAATCGCTTCATTCGTTCTGGTCAATCCTTTCAAGGCTTCATACGGATTTGGATAGGCTTCACGGCGCAAAATCGTTTGAATCGCTTCGGCAACCACCGCCCAGTTTTTCTCTAAATCTTCGTGGAATTTTGGTTCGTTTAAAAGTAGTTTATTCAAGCCTTTCAAAGTAGCTTCAAAAGCGATTAAAGTATGTCCAATAGGCACGCCAATGTTTCTCAAAACCGTACTGTCGGTCAAATCGCGTTGCAATCTTGACAATGGTAATTTAGCCGAAAGATGTTCGAAAATAGCATTTGCCATTCCCAGATTTCCTTCGGAATTTTCAAAATCAATTGGGTTTACCTTGTGTGGCATCGCCGATGAACCAATTTCGCCCGCTTTGATTTTTTGTTTGAAATATTCCATTGAAACATAGGTCCAAATATCTCTGTCCAAATCAATAATGATGGTATTAATTCTTTTCAAGGCGTCAAAAAAAGCGGCAAAATGATCGTAATGTTCGATTTGGGTAGTCGGGAAGGAGTGATGTAAACCCAGATTTTCTTCCACAAAATCCCCGCCAAATTTTCTCCAGTCAATTTGTGGATACGCCACATGATGGGCATTGTAATTTCCGGTTGCACCACCAAATTTTGCTGCAAATGGAATATTGAACAACAAACGCATTTGCTCTTCCAATCTTTCTACAAAAACGCCAAATTCCTTACCCAAACGTGTTGGGGATGCCGGTTGCCCGTGTGTTCTGGCCAGCATTGGAACGTCCTTCCATTCGATGCTTAAATCTTTCAGTTTTGAGGTTAAAGTGATTAAAGAGGGCATATATACTTTCTCGAAAGCTTCCTTGGTCGAAAGCGGAATAGCAGTATTGTTGATGTCTTGAGATGTCAGTCCAAAGTGGATGAACTCTTTATATTGAGACAAGCCCAGTTTTTCGAAGGCATCTTTGATGAAATATTCTACCGCTTTTACATCGTGGTTGGTCACTTTTTCGGTTTCTTTTATCCAAAGGGCATCTTCAGTAGAGAAGTTTTTATAGATATCGCGTAAACTTTCAAATAAATTTGGGTTTACGTCTTTTAGTTGAGGTAATGGAATTTCGCAAAGCGCAATAAAATATTCAATTTCTACCAATACGCGGTATTTGATTAAAGCTTCTTCAGAAAAGAATTTTGAAAGTGAACTTGTTTTGCTTCTGTATCTACCGTCAATTGGAGATACGGCGTTTAATTCGTTTAATGTAGTCATTGTTGTTGTGTTGTTAGAAAGTGCAAAGATAACATTTCAGATATTAGATTTCAGATTTCAGTTTTAAAAATTTTGCCATTGTCATTGAAATTACTATTGTAATTTTTTAAGTTCTTTTTGAACGATTTCCATTCCTTTCGAGCCAGTAGTTGCAATCACTTTGATGTCATTTTGTAAATTGTAAATTTCTGCAGGTTTTGGATCAATATAAAAAACAGGAATCGTTGCGTTAGCAAAATTCATCAGGCTTGCAGCAGGATAAACTTGCAGGGAAGTGCCAATGATGATTAGAATATCAGCATTTTCGACAATTGTCACAGCTTCTTCTAAAGCAGGAACTTCCTCGCCAAACCATACAATATGAGGCCGCAATTGGTTTCCTTTGTCATCGACATCGCCAAAATTTAAATCGGTTTCCCAATCTAGAATGTAGTTGCTGTTTGCAGTACTTCGTACTTTCAATAATTCGCCGTGAAGGTGTAAAACATTCGAACTACCTGATTTTTCGTGTAGGTTGTCCACATTTTGGGTAATAATATAAACTTCGAAATCGTGTTCTAATTCCGCCAGGATTTGGTGACCGCGATTGGGTTGTACCTCTTGCAATTGCTGGCGTCTTTGATTGTAAAAATCCATCACCAATTTTGGATTTCTATGCCAGCCTTCTGGAGTTGCTACATCCATAACATTGTGTCCTTCCCAAAGTCCTCTTGCATCGCGAAAGGTTTTGATACCGCTTTCGGCTGAAATACCCGCTCCGGTTAAAACGACTAGTTTCTTTTTCATAGAATTATTATTTTTATTCTTTTGTCATTGCGAGGAACGAAGCAATCGCATTTCGTATGTCTATTCCAATATGTCGGCTCGTTTTAGTAGGATTGCTTCGTTCCTCGCAATGACAATGGTAGATATTTATTTAAAAGTAATCTTTTTTGCTATTTTTACCAAAAATAATTCCTTACTATGATTGATCTTGATTATCTTCATTTTCTCGAAAACATCCTGACCGAAAACCGAAAAAACAAGTTTCTGAAAGTTTTAGAAAATAGAACCAAGCATTTTACCATTGCTGTGGAAGATATTTTTCAAATGCACAACGCCAGTGCGGTGATGCGCAGTTGCGAGATTTTTGGCATTCAGGAATTGAACGTGATTGAACAACGCTACGGAAAAAGCATTGACAAGGAAATTGCGATGGGCGCCCAGAAATGGGTTGATATTAACAAGTTTGACAATGTTACTAATTGTGTGGATACGTTAAAAAATAAAGGTTACCAAATCATTGCCACCACGCCACACGAGAATGATTGTTTGCTGGATGATTTTGATATTTCGAAACCCAGTGCTTTGTTTTTTGGAACGGAAAGAGATGGATTATCGGAAGAAGTATTGCAAAAAGCGGATGGGTTTCTTAAAATTCCAATGGTTGGTTTTACCGAAAGTCTGAATATTTCGGTTTCTGCTGCAATCATCATTCAAAACCTGACGAACAGACTGCGAAATTCTGATATTGATTGGCATTTATCTGAAGAAGAAATCTTGGTAAAAAGATTGGCTTGGGCCAAGAATTCAATAAAAGATATCAAAAGAATTGAGGAAAGGTATTTTTCTGAATTATAGCTGAAGTCCCTATTTCACTAGTTTTTTATCGACGAACGGCAGTGCCCATGTAATTTAAAGAGTATTTTATCCTTTCAACGATTTTAATATTTTTAGTTGAATAATGTTTATACGTTTGGAGAGAAATTTTTAAACAGTTCATTTCATGGCGGCGAAAAAAATATTTAGCACAACTTATAGACAAGATTATTTTCAAGGATATTCTAATGGTCAGGATCCGTTTTTGCAAATTAACAGCAAAAAAAATAGTGTAGCTTTTATTTCCGGATTTAATTCCGGGAGAATGGATTATGAGGAAATGAATGGACAAATTTCGAAAGGAATTCCTCAGCGTACGGTTACCATTAAAGTATTAGAAGAATTTCTTCTTGCAGGTTTACTAGGGTTAAGTATAGAAGACACGGATGACTATTCATCATATCAGCTCAATATAATAGCAAAATGGTATCAAAGTGGGGTTGAGAAATATGACCCAAGTCAAAGTGTTTATCTTTTTGATATACTAGAAGAAATCGGAATTGAAATCGATTAAATGGTTGTTGATTTGTTTTATTTTGCGTTGTAAATTTTCTTAGTCAACGTTTTTCTTTTCTACTTTCGCTTCAAAATTTTATATTCTTCATAGCAAGAGCTAATGGCATCCAGAATTTGCAGGTCATTGGCCGTTTTCACAAACGATTCAGAGTAATTGCAACGCTCCAGAATTTCAGCAATTTCCTTTTTGTCCACTCCCAGCAGTACGGCAATAGTTTCCCGGTCGTACTTGGTTTCCAGAAGATTTCTAACTGTATCGTCCTTCTTCATTTCTTTCAACCTTTTGAGTTCGTAGGGTTTTTTGCCAAAGAAATTATAAAGTGCATCAGCAGGATTGAAGATGGAACCCATCACTTTGCCAAAAGCATTTGGCGAATATTCTCCGGCTTCATACCCTTCGGTCAGACCTGAAATACTATAACGATAATTTTCTCTCACAGGTATCAATTTTGAATCCACTTCGATATAACCGGTTAGGTTATAACGCCCAACGATTACTTCTTCGAGTGCATAGGCTTTTTCGGTCAGTTGGATGGTAGTGATTTTGGTTTTTACCCAGTCATTGGTAACCTTTATTTTTAAGGATTGAAATCCAATACAGCTAATATGCAAGGTATCATTTACGGATACTGCAAGTTCAAAATCACCTCTATCGTCTGTGGTTGTACCTTTGACTTTATTAATGTTGATGATATTTACATTCGGTAAGGGGAATTTCGTATTGTCATTAATAATAGTACCAGTAACTTTTTGGGCTGGTTCAATAACTTGCGAAAAGGCTGTTGAGGCGAGTATTAAAAAAAAGAAAACTACAAAATATCTCATAAACTAGTTTAAAACTTTAAAAGTAATAAAACGGGATTAGATATTTTGTAGTTTCAGTATAATTATAAGAAAATTAACAAAATGTGTTAACTTCTTCTTGGTCTTTTTTCTCTTGGTGCATCACCAAAACTTTCAGAACGTCTTGCTGGTCTTTCTGAAGAACCGCCGTCACGTCTTGGAGCTTCTGAGGATCTAGGTGCTCTTTCAGAGAAACCGCTAGTTCTTGGAGCTGATGCGCTTCTTGGTCCAAAACCACCTTCACGTGGAGCTGAGCTTCTGTCGCTTCTAAATCCGCCACCAGAACCTTCACGTCTTGGAGCAAAGTTTCCTTCTCTTCTAGGAGCTGAACTTCTCTCACCACCTGAACGACTACCGCCAAAACCTCCGCCAAAACCACCACCAGAACTTCTTCCGTTATGATCGCGTCTTCCGCCTCCGTCGTTTTTAGAAATTTCTACATTGATACGACGTCCTTCTAATTGTACGTTATTCAATATTTCCATTACTTTATCAGTATGTTCAGGGTCAGTGTTAAAGAAAGAGAAACCTTCTTTTACATCTACTTTGAATACGTCATCACGACCTAAGTCTAATGTTTCTTTCAAGTAATCTTTCAATGACATCCAGTCGAAATTGTCTCTGGAACCAATGTTTACAAAGTATCTTGTAGCACCACCATTGTTATTTTCTCTTGGAGCACCATCTCTGTCATCACGCTCTCTTCTTTCAGAACCTGAAGATTGAGAAGAAAGATCTCTTGTTTTCTTGTAGTAATTGATGAAACGGTTAAATTCAACAGAAACCATTTTCTTAATCAATTCTTCTTTCGACAATCCTTCTAATACATTGTTGATAGCCGGAAGATAGTTGTCAATTTCGTGATCAACTTCAGTGTCTTTAATTTTGTTTGCTAAGTGCAACAATTGAATTTCGCAGATTTCGATTCCAGATGGAATTGTTTTTTCTTCGAATTTCTGTTTGATGATTCTTTCGATAGAAGAAATCTTTCGAATTTCACTTTTGGTTACAATAACGATAGAAGTTCCTAGTTTTCCTGCACGACCAGTACGGCCTGAACGGTGTGTATAGGTTTCGATTTCGTCAGGTAATTGATAGTTTATTACGTGTGTAATGTCATTAACGTCGATTCCACGAGCAGCTACGTCAGTAGCAACAAGCATTTGGATTTGCTTTCCTCTAAAAGATTTCATTACGCCATCACGTTGCGCCTGAGATAAATCGCCGTGCAAAGCTGCAGCGCTATACCCATCTTCAACAAGTTTTTCGGCAACAGCTTGTGTATCACGTTTTGTTCTACAAAAAACCACGGAGAAAATGTCTGGATTAGCATCGGCCAATCTTTTAAGAGCTTCGTAACGGTCACGGGCATTTACTAAGTAAAATTCGTGAGAAACTGTAGCTGTACCAGAATTTTTTGCCCCAACAGTAATTTCTACCGGATTGTGCATAAATTGTTTCGCAATTCGGGCTACTTCTGCGGGCATTGTAGCCGAGAATAACCAAGTGCTTTTTTCGTCCGGAGTGGTTGAAAGGATGTTTACGATGTCTTCGTAGAAACCCATATTCAACATTTCGTCTGCTTCGTCAAGGATACAATAATTAATCTGAGTAATGTTTACCAATCCTCTGTTAATCATATCCTGCATTCTACCTGGAGTAGCCACAATAATTTGTGCGCCTCTTTTGATGTCCCTAGCTTGGTCAGTAATACTTGCACCACCATAAACAGCCACTACATTAATACCTTTTTCGTATTTAGAGTAGTTTTTAATCTCGTTTGTAATCTGCAAACATAGTTCGCGGGTAGGTGATAAAATTAACGCCTGTGTATTTCTGTTGTTGGCATCAATTTTTTGAATGACTGGAAAACCGAAAGCTGCCGTTTTCCCTGTCCCTGTCTGAGCCAACGCAACTAAATCAATGTCTTGTTCCAATAATAGGGGAATCGCTTTCTCCTGTACTTCGGTCGGATTCTCAAATCCTAGATCGATAATCGCACGTTGTAGCGATTCACTCAATCCTAATTGTTCAAATTTGTTCATATATATTTTTAAAATTTGGTGCAAAAGTACTTCTAATAAACGAGATAATCTAATGTAAAATTCAGATTTGACTTTTTATTAATATTTGATAATCAGAATTTTAGGTTTGGGATTTCAGATTGTAGATTTAGGTTTTGAGATTTAAGAGTTAAATTTGGCCTGGAAAGCTAAATTTTTATTTTGTTTTTAAGAAGTTGATCAGTTGATTTGTTGCTTTTCCACGATGGCTGATTACCCCTTTTTCTTCAAGCGAAAGTTGCGCAAAAGTAACTTCATGACCCTCAGGTTTGAAGATGGGATCGTAGCCAAAACCCTGATTTCCTGTTTTTTCCAAAGTGATTTCACCTTTAGCAATCCCTGTAAAAAGATGCTGTTTGCCGTTTAGGTTTAACGCGATTACAGTCTTAAACTGGGCATTCCTATTTGTTTCGTTGGATAAAGCATCCAATAATTTATTCATATTGTCATTGGAACTGCGTTGTTCACCAGCATATCGAGCGGAGAAAACCCCAGGTTCCCCGTTTAATGCCTCCACTTCCAGTCCAGTATCATCGGCAAAGCAATCGTAACCGTAGTTGTAGGTGACATAATTGGCTTTCATAATTGCGTTTTCTTCAATAGTGTCTGCTGTTTCCGGAATTTCTTCGAAACAGCCAATGCTTTCCAAACTGATGATTTCAATAGTTGATGGAAGCATTTGTTGGACTTCAAGGATTTTATTTTTGTTATTGGTAGCGAAAACGAGTTTCATTTTTTGATTCAGAATTGATGAATGACAAAGATACAAAGTTTTGAAAACAGTTTTAGAAGTACAATTATTAATTTAAAGTAGTTGGATTATGTAGCCTGCGGATTCTTAATTTGCGGTTATTTTGGATTTAGATAAAGTAATATAATTCTTAATTTTTTAAATTTAATTCTATAAAAATAACGATTATTGGTATAAAATAGAGGGTAAAATACGTTTTTTGATTATTTTTATTTATTATTGTAATTCAAACCAAATTAGAAAAAAAATGAAAAAAGTATGTTTATTATTCGTTTCGGTATTAATTTTTGGAGTTTTGTTTACATCTTGCACTAAAGATGATAGTGGACCTGTAGATATGAATTTAATTGAAGGAAAGTGGAATTTCAATAAATCAACTGCAACTTCCAGTGGGATTACAATTCCGTATCCAACAGATTATTTTAAAAATGAGGATGGGTGTACTAAAGACTATATTGATATTAGAACAGGAGGTATTGTAAAATATGGTAATTATCCTGTAAGTTGTGTATTAGAAGAAAAAACAGGGACTTGGTCACAAAGTGGAAATAGTATAACAATTAATGTTACAGGTTCTAGTTTAATTGGGACTTTTAACGTCACTAGTCTATCAGCAACCGAATTAATATTAAAAATTGATGGAACAACCTCCGGAGGAATTTCAGGTACATTTAATCTATATTTTACAAAATGATAATTTTGGGAACTAGATTGTTTTATATTTAAAAAGCAGCATTTTAAAGTTTTTAACTTTTGATAGAGAATATATTTCTTCAGTAATTCAGCAACCTAAGGAAAAAGTTATAATGGTGAATCAAAATTTACAATTGGAGGTCTGTAAAAAGACCTCCTTTTTTGTTTTATATATTTAAATTATCGAGTAGATTATCTCAATTTTATAGGTTTTATTGCATTATTAGCAATGTATAAAATCATTGCGTTAATTTGTCGTTAAATACCTCAATTTAAGATAGTTATGTTGAAATTAATTGTAAATTTGTATGTGGTTTTGATTAATTACTTGAGTATATCAATCTGAACAGAGAAGATTATTCAATATTCAGCTGTACCGTAAGGTAGAAGTTGATAATGGTAAATCAGAATCAACGATTGGAGGCCTATAAACGGCCTCCTTTTTGTTTTTTAGGTTGCTGTTGATTTGACAGGAGTGATACAATTATTGGCTTATATATTTGAAATGAAGCACCTATTTATTATAAAATATTTAGAATTTTACCAGTTCAAATGCATTATTTATAATTTACAAAATAACTGCGTTAATGTGTTGTTAAAGCTATAAATTTTAAGTTTTTGTATAGAGATTATTTGTAAATTTGAGTGTGATTTTGATTAATTACTTGAGAATGTCTATTTCATATTGGAATAGGACAACTCATAATAGACCATATCAGTAACGGTATGAGTCAATAATGGTAAATCAGAATTAACGATTGGAGGTCTGTAAAAAGACCTCCTTTTTTTGTTTATGTAACTTGTGAAGTGGAAGTGGAGTTCAGTAAATTTGGGTTTTTTCTATTTGGATTATGAAACCCATTATTTATAAAATAATTTGAATTTCAACAGTTCAAATGCATTATTCATAATTTATGAAATAACTGAGTTAATGTGTTGTTAAAGTATTGAAAAACAGATTATTGAATTAAAATAAATTGTACATTTGAGTGTGGTTTTGATTAATTACTTGAGTATACAATCTGCATAAGAAAGGTTATTCAATAGTCAGCTGCCGTAAGGTGTGAAGTTGATAATGGTAAATCAAAATCTACAATGGGAGGTCTGTAAAAAGACCTCCTTTTTTGTTATATAAATCCGATATTCTAGCTATAGCGCAATCTCACAAAAACGTGTTTGATTCCTTTTTTGTCGGATTCTCTCTCGTCTATTTCCAGAATATCAGTTAGGGATTTTAACATTGGAGTCAGTTTTGAAAAACCATAATTTCGCGGATCGAATTCTGGTTTTTTCTTCACGATGAGGTTTCCCACATCACCAAGAAAGGCCCAGCCATCGTCATCTCCAATCGCTTCTAATGTATCTTCAATAAGTTCTATGGTTTGATTGTCTATTTTGTTGAGTGGTTTTGGTTCTGTTTTCTCGACAGTTTTTGCAGCCACTTTTTGCTTAGCCTGTTCGCTAGTGCTCGGGTCTATTACTTTTTTATTTTCTTCAGCTAACCTGCTTTTTGGCATTTTCTTTTTGATGGCGCCATCGAGAACTTCAATATATATGAATCTGTCGCAGGCGACAATGAATGAATTGGGCGTTTTCTTTTCGCCAATTCCAATGACTTTCATGCCGGATTCTCGCAAACGAATTGCCAATCGGGTAAAATCGCTATCGCTGGAAACGATGCAAAATCCATCGACTTTATCCGAATACAACAAATCCATTGCATCGATAATCATCGCTGAATCCGAAGAGTTTTTCCCAACGGTGTAACTGTATTGTTGAATGGGCGTGATGGCGTGTTCCAATAAAACACTTTTCCAACCACCGGCATTGGGTTTTGTCCAATCGGCATAAATGCGTTTTGTTGTGGGTGTTCCGTATTTGGCAATTTCTTCCATCATTCCTTTGACATTGCTGTAAGGAACGTTATCCGCATCAATGAGGACGGCGAGTTTTAATTCTTGAGTATCTTGTGACATATTTTTAAAGTTGCGTTTTTTAAGAAAAGAATTGTTTTTATTACTTCTCTAATTTTTTTAATTAAATAATTCTTATTTGCCGTGAATCATTTTTGAAACGATTCCTTTTTCATTCGAAAATTCGGAAATAAGTAATCCAACCATATGCATAATGATAAAAAGGATAACATAATAAAGCGATTGAACATGAATGGTTTCCAGAAAATCTTTATATTCTTTAGGACCGTTTACGATAAAGAACCCTGTAATTAGAGATATGCTCATCAAGAAATAAAAAATAATATAAGTCCATCCCTGTATTTTTTGTTTTAGTCTGCTGGTTGGGTGGAATGGGTTGGGGAAAACAATACCGGAAAAATAGAGGTTTATCAGTCTTAAAACATATAAACCAATCAAGAAATACCCGGAATAAATATGCCAATCCCACATTGGTTTGCGTATTTGTTTGGCAATTTTTATGGCATCATCGGGATTTAAAGAAATGTTCAATGCCTTTAGATTGTCTTGAAGTATGGTTGCTACATTGTTTTTTTCCAGCCAGGTCAGTCTCAGAAAAACTGTTAACATTAAAAATAAAATGGCAAAAGCGATGAGCCAATGTAGGAGGCGATGCGTAAGGCTAAAATTTTTATTTTCTAAAGACATGATAAATGATTTTAATTAATTTTTTTGTGAGTAATGACGAAATTGAAATATTCATTCAAATATACGAAGTTTATAGTAAAAAAGAGTTTTTAGCCCTGATAGAAACGGCATCCCACGCTTTTGGGCGTGGATAGAGTGGATAGCAGGAAACGGCTCCTGAAAATAAATTTGCTTTCGAGACCATAATAAATTTTAAATAATTATTTTTGCAACTTCATAAAATTAATAGTAGCACTTCATTTATATTATGGTAAAAGATTTATTCGAAAGAATTCAAAACAATAAGGGGCCATTAGGAAAATGGGCTTCACAGGCTGAAGGTTATTTTGTATTTCCAAAATTGGAAGGCGAATTAGGTCCAAGAATGCAGTTTCAGGGAAAAGACATTTTGAACTGGAGTCTGAACGATTATCTAGGTTTAGCGAATCATCCGGAAGTGCGTAAAGCCGACACAGAAGCAGCAATTGCTTATGGTGCAGCTTACCCAATGGGTGCGAGAATGATGTCTGGTCATACCAAATATCACGAACAATTAGAGCAAGAATTAGCTGCTTTTGTAATGAAAGAATCGGCTTATTTGTTAAATTTCGGTTATCAGGGAATGGTGTCTATCATTGATGCTTTGGTTACCAGAAACGATGTAATCGTCTATGATGTGGATGCACACGCCTGTATTATTGACGGTGTTCGTTTGCATAGCGGAAAACGGTTCACTTATAAGCACAACGACATCGAAAGTATGGAGAAAAACCTGCAACGTGCCACAAAATTAGCTACTGAACTTGGCGGAGGTATTCTTTTTATTACCGAAGGGGTTTTTGGGATGCGTGGTCAACAAGGCAAGTTAAAAGAGATTGTGGAAATGAAAAAGAAATACAATTTCCGTCTTTTGGTTGATGATGCTCACGGTTTTGGAACACTTGGAAAAACAGGTGCTGGAGCAGGTGAGGAGCAAGGCGTTCAGGATGATATTGATGTATATTTTTCGACTTTTGCAAAATCGATGGCCAATATTGGTGCTTTCGTAGCTGCCGACGCAGCAATTATTGATTACTTGAAATACAATTTGCGTTCGCAAATGTTTGCTAAAGCTTTACCGATGATTCAAACGATTGGTTCTTTGAAACGTTTGGAATTATTGCGTAATTCATCTGAATTGAAAGATAAACTTTGGGAGAATGTAAATGCTTTGCAAGGCGGATTGAGAAGCAAGGGATTTAATATTGGAGATACCAATACTTGTGTTACACCAGTTTATCTTGAAGGAAGTGTGCCAGAAGCGATGGTGATGGTGAATGACTTAAGAGAGAATTACGGAATTTTCTTGTCGATTGTGATTTATCCTGTGATTCCTAAAGGTATGATTTTATTACGTGTTATTCCAACGGCTCCTCATACATTAGCGGATATTGATGAAACGCTAACTGCTTTTGAAGCTATTCGCGAGAAATTGGAAAATGGAACGTATAAAGAAATTGCCAGCAGAACTAAAGTAGATTTAGACGCTTAATAATTAGTGTTCAGTGTTCAGTTTTTAGTGAGCAGTTATTATAAATAGAAAAACCTTTCGTTAATTTGAAAGGTTTTTTTTGTATGAACTGATTATTGTTTTTCAAACTGACCACCTGTCTGCCGACAGGCAGGCTGACCACTCTTTTCAAAGATTTTTTATAAATGTTTTTCTCTTACAGTGGATTCTTGGATCAAAATTTTTCCATAAATTATGAATGGCGTGATTATCTTCGAGTTCCGGAGTTCTTATGCAATTAATTATTCCTTTTTCGGTAAAAGTCTTGTAATATTCATCAAAAATAATGGCTGTGACCCCTTTGTTTTGATATTCAGGATGAACGCCTATTAAGTAAAAAACAACATCTTTGCTTTCTTTTCTGGCTTTTAGCAAATGATAAAATCCAAAAGGGAAGAGTTTGCCCTTAGCTTTCTGTAAAGCTTCCGAGAAACTGGGCATTACAATGCTGAAAGCCACAATATCATTGTTCTTGTCCATCACAAATTTGATATATTCCGGATTGATGAAGCTGATGTATTTCTTCTTGAAATATTCTTTTTGAACATCAGAAATGGCAACAAAGGAGGATAAACTTGCATAAGAACTATTAAACAAATCAAACATCTTGTCCACTAACGGCATAATGTCTTTTGTTTTGGTAAAGGTCAAACTGGTTAGTTCATATCGTTTTTTGATTAATGCTTGTGCTTTTGAGAAGAATTCCGGTTTCACATTCGAAAAAGGGAAAATACTTTCGATGTATTCTTTCTCCTTTACAAATCCCAATTGTTCTAAATGAGTAGCGAAATAAGGATGATTGTACCAGGTTATCATCGTTCCCATTTCTTCAAAACCTTCGGTGAGAACGCCTACTTTGTCCAAATTGGAAAAGCCCATTGGACCTTCAATGTGGTCTAAATTATTTTTTCGACCCAATTCATAGACTTTTTCCAATAATGCTTTTGTCACTTCAATATCATCAATCACATCAAACCAGCCAAAACGAACTTTTTTCTTTTGCTGGTCATTGACTTCGCCCCAATTGATGATGGCAGCAATTCTTCCCACAATTTCATTTTTTTGATAAGCCAAATAAAAGTAGGCTTCCGCATTTTCGAAAACTGGATTTTTGGTTTTGTCAAAGGATTCCAATTCATCAGCAATGATGGGCGGAACCCAATATTTGTTGTCTTTGTATAAGGAGAAAGGAAATTTCACGAACTCGGTCATTTCCTTTTTGGTAACGGCTTCTTTTATGGTAATCATTTATTTTTATGTTGTAAAAGTTTATCCCTTTTTAGTTTTTTTAGCTCTTCTTTTGGCTTTTTTATCTGAATCTCCTGTGTCCACTTTCATTCGAACTTCCTTGTAATTGGCATCATAACGCCAGGAAAATCCAATACCTCCATACAAAATGGAAGGTGTAGTTTTTAAACTACTGCTTATGGAAGCATCAATTTGCATATCATTGTGGATTAAAAAAGCGGCTCCGCCACGAATAATGGCGTCACTGTAAAAATCGCTTTTGTAGCCTTGATTTTCTATGAAACCCGACCATTTCCTATTGAAACCTTTGGTCAGGGTAATTCCATAACCATAACTTGGATAATCGGTTCCAATGTAATCACCTATGATATTGGTTACGAAAACCCAGGTTCCATCACCCAAATGGTTTTGGAAAATTGCCATAATTTTTGGAGAAATGGCGGCATCTGGAGAAAAATAATAAGGATTACTAGAGAAAGTAAGATTGGCACCGGCAAAAACGGAAACGGCAGGAATTAATTGATGCCAATTAAAAGAATGATTCGCTTTCCAGCTGTATACATTGATTTGTTTTTCGTAATTTTTGAAAGGATCATAAATCAAGTATTTAGCTCCAAAAACGGTTTGTTTCATCGCTGATCTATCTGGGTAAATAATGTTTGGATTAAATGTTTCGTATTGATATTGAAAATCGGCAATTAATTCCAGTCTTTCTATAAACAATCCCCATCTCAAAGTCATATCAATTCCAAAACCATTGGCATCATAATTCAATATACTATGATGTTCCTGAATGCCATAAATCCCTGTTTCTAACTGAATAACGGATTTTCCAACAGCAAAAGCTGACATTGTTTCGCCGGGTCTATTCGAGTTGATTTGGTCGGTGCGCTGCCCATAATGAATCAATGGAATCATAAAAAAGGCTGCGGCAACTAAGGTTTTGATTTTGTACATACTATTTTTTTAGGTTAAAAGGGGATAACGCTTTTCAAATGTACTATATTTTATTATTTATTTAAGAATGATATTTTAATTTTGAACGATGGAATTGTTAATTTTGCCAAAAATTATTTGATTATGCAAACGGCTTCAGGTTATGGAATTATAAAAACAATATTTTACATATTGGCTTTTTACTATATTTTTAAATTTTTGGCTAAATTATTTTTGCCTTTATTGGTTAAAAAAGTAGTGGAGAAAGCAGGAGAAAATTTTCAAAAGCAGCAACAAAATGCTCAGTGTAATTCTTGGCAAAAAACACCCAATAACGACGAAATCATTATTAATACAGCCAATGCTAAAAAATCTCGCGAAACCAAAAAAGTGGGTGATTATGTTGATTACGAAGAAATAGATTAAATTTACCCAAAAGCTAAGACCCAAAACCCAAAACCAATTTAATGAAGCAACTTCAAAAGTTATATCCGCACGCCTTAGTCCTGCTTGGATTTGTATTAATTTCCCTCATTTATTTTTATCCCGTTTTGCAGGGAAAACAAATTTCACAATCCGATATTGTGCAATATACCGGAATGGCTAAGGAGCAAAATGACTTCAGAGCTTCGGAACATCAGGAACCGTATTGGACAAATTCAGCTTTTGGAGGAATGCCAACATATCAATTGGGGGCGAAATATCCTCACGATTATATTGGAATGATTGATGATGCCATTCGGTTTTTGCCTCGTCCTGCCGATTATTTGTTTTTGTATTTCCTTGGTTTTTATGGTTTATTATTGGTTTTAAAAGTGGATCCACTCAAGGCTTTTTTCGGTGCTTTGGCTTTCGGATTTTCAACTTATTTGATAATTATTCTGGGTGTTGGTCATAACGCCAAAGCTCACGCAATAGGGTATATGCCATTGGTTATTGCCGGTTTTATATTGGTTTTCCAAAAAAAGTATATTTGGGGAGGATTGCTGACGATGTTCGCCGTAGCCTTGGAAATCAATGCCAATCACTTTCAAATGACTTATTATTTATTGATTTTCTTATTGATTTTATCGGGTTATTTTATTTATCAGGCAGTAAAAGAAAAGGAATATAAATCGCTTTTAACTTCATTTGGAGTTTTGGCAATAGCCGGAATTTTCGCCATTGGCGCAAATGCCACGAACTTATTGGCCACAGCCGAATATGCCAATTTCAGCACACGCGGAAAAAGCGAATTGACTTTTAATACAGATGGTACAAAAAATGTCAGCAACAGTGCCTTGTCTCACGAATACATCACGGAATACAGTTATGGAATTGCCGAAAGTTTCAATTTGATTGCGCCACGACTTTTTGGAGGTTCCAATAGTGAAGCATTGGGTAAAGACAGTAATATGTATTCGTTTATGATGGAGCAGGGAGTTCCAGAAGCGCAGGCCAATGATTTCGTTTCGGGAATGCCAACCTATTGGGGAGATCAGCCCATTGTCGCTGCACCAGCTTACATAGGAATTGTAGTTTTCTTTTTGGGAATTTTGGCATTATTCGCAGACAAACGAAAAATTAAATATGTATTCCTTTCCGGAGCTATCGTTGCATTGGTACTTTCTTGGGGAAAAAATTTCTCCATATTGACAGACTTTTTCATTGATACTATTCCAATGTATAACAAATTCAGAGCCGTTTCTTCGATTCAGGTTATCTTGGAATTGTGTTTTCCGGTTTTGGCCATTATGGGCTTGCAATCCTTTTTTAAATTAGAAAAAGAGGCTCAGTTCAAAGCATTGTGGCAATCTGCTGCGGTAGGTTTTGGAATTATTGTGGGATTGTTTTTACTTAAGGGCAATTTCAGTTTTGCAGGAGCAAACGACAGTTATTTCAGAGAAAGTTACGGACCAGGTTTTGTGGATGCGCTCAAAGCGGATAGAATGACACTTTATTCTGCTGATTTATTGCGTTCCGGTTTCTTTATGTTGCTAGCGGTAGGAGTTTTTTGGTTGTTTATCAAAAACAAATTAGCTCAAAATACGGCAATCATTTTAGTGGGATTATTGATGATTTTCGATTTGTTTTTTGTTGATAAAAAATATGTTAATGGAGAAGGTTTTGTAAGCAAAAGAGAAGTTGAGGTTCCTTTTCAGGAAACGCCTGCTGATACACAGATTTTGCAAGATACGACTCACTATAGAGTGTTTGAAGTTTCTGGTAACTTATCAAGTGCTAGAGCCTCTTATTTTCATAAATCGATTGGAGGATACAGTGCGGTGAAGCCTAGAAGAATGCAGCAGTTATTTGATTACCAAATTGCGAAAAACAATATCGAGATTCTCAATATGTTGAATGTAAAGTACATTATTCAAACAGATTCTACCGGTAATTCGTTCCCTGTTCAAAATCCGAATGCTAATGGAAATGCTTGGTTTGTAAAAGAATTGACAGTGGTAAATTCTGCGGATGAAGAAATGAAAGCATTGGATAAGTTGGATTCAAAAAATGTTGCGGTTTTCGATGATTTTAATAATGGTGGAAATATTTCGGATGTTGGGTTAAATAGAAAATTTGATAACAGAGGAACAATACAATTAGATTTATACAAACCGAATTATCTTAAATATTCTTCTGAAAACTCTGGAAATGGTTTGGCGGTTTTCTCTGAAATCTATTATGAAAAAGGATGGAACGCCTACATTGATGGCAAAAAAACGGATCATTTTCTGGTAGATTATGTTTTACGAGCAATGGAAGTTCCAACAGGAAAACACGTCATAGAATTCAAGTTTGAACCACAAGTAATACAAACCGGAAGCACGATTACGCTAATTAGTTCGTTGGGAATGTTTTTGTTATTAGTGGGCGGAATTTATTTTGAGCAAAGAAAAAAGAAACAAGAGTAAAGAGAATAGATTAAATGCCTTTCTAAAATTGTACATTTGAATATGAAATCTCAAAACAAAATAAAAAACACAACTCAAAGAAAAGAAGCCATTAACAAATCTTCTGATTTGCAAAAGTTGTATTCTGAAAGAATTGAAAGATTTATGGCATTGGTCGAACTTTCATATGCCTTGAAAACTGCTCCAAGAATTATTCAGAAAAAATAATGCTTCAAGAAATTTTAAATATTTGGAAAGTATTCAACGAAAATAATGTTCGTTATTTAACCATTGGTGGTTTAGCTGTAAATATTTATGGTTATACTAGAAATACTGGGGATATTGATATTTTATTAGAGGATACATTAGAGAATAGAAAAAATTTGCGTTTGGCTTTTACTTCCATTGGGATTGGAGATTTTCCTCAAATTGAAACGATGCAATTTGTTGCCGGCTTTACAGATTTTACCATTTCTTATGATTTGAGATTGGATGTAATGACTTCGGTTAAAGGTTTAGAGAATGAAATTTTTGAGGATTTGTTTCAGAATGCAACAATTGTAATTTTACAAGAAGTACCTGTTTATTTTTTAGATTATGAAAATTTGATTAAAACAAAAAAAGCTTGTAATAGACTTAAGGATCAATTAGACATTGAAGAGTTGGAGAAACTAAAAAATATAAATTAATAATATGAAAGAATTGTTCAGGTTAAAATCGTTTCAAAAGGTTTTGTTTTTTCTCTTCCTTACTGGATTTATAATAGGAGTTTTGTATGGAATCCATGTTTTTTCAAATAAACTAAGGTTTTACTCAATAATACCATTTTTCCCAGTTTTGTATATTATCATAAAAGGATTGTATAAAAATATTCCATTGTTAATCAATGATTTTAATTCAATTTATGTGAAACAATAAATCTTGAAACCAAAAAAACTTCTCATCATAACCTATTATTGGCCTCCAGCTGGCGGACCAGGCGTTCAGCGTTGGTTGAAATTCGTGAAATATTTACCTGATTTTGATATTCAGCCTATTGTTTATATTCCGGAGAATCCAACGTATCCTATTGTTGATGAAAACTTGGTAAATGAAGTTTCAGATAAGGCTATTATTTTAAAGCATAAAATCTTTGAGCCTTATCAATTGGCTTCATTTCTTTCGAAGAATAAAACCAAAAAAATGAATTCGGGAATTATTCCAAACCAGAAAAAGCAATCTTTTCTGGATAAAGTATTTCTTTGGATTCGGGGCAATTTGTTTATCCCTGACGCTCGTGTTTTTTGGGTGAAACCTTCGGTTGCATTTTTAGAGAAATACATCGTGGAAAATGAAATTGACACCATTGTCACTTCCGGACCACCACATAGTTTGCACCTTATTGGACTGGAATTAAAACAAAAATTAGGTGTAAAATGGTTTGCCGATTTTCGTGATCCTTGGACAACTATTGGCTATCACAAATCTTTGAGATTGTCCAGTTATGCTGCCAAAAAGCACAAATCTTTAGAACATCAGGTTTTAAATTCTGCCGACACAATTATCGTGACCAGCAATACCACAAAAACCGAATTTCAGGCCATTACAAACAAACCAATTGCGGTAATTACGAATGGTTATGACACAGAAAATGTTGTTAAACAGGCATTGGATACTAAATTTTCTTTGGCTCATATTGGTTCTTTTTTATCTGAAAGAAATCCTCAACTATTTTGGGAAAGTTTGGTAGAATTAATTAGTGAAATTCCTGATTTTAAATCGCATTTGGAAATAAAATTAATTGGAGCGGTGAGTCAGGAAGTCTTGGATACCATTGCTCAATTTGGATTGAATCCGTATTTGAATAATTTAGGTTATGTTTCGCATTCCGAAGCGATTGCACATCAAAGAAAATCACAAGTTTTGTTGCTTATCGAAATCAATTCAGAAGACACCAAAAGTATTATCCCTGGAAAATTATTCGAATATATGGTTTCTGGAAGACCTATTATTGCTATTGGTCCATGCGGTTCCGATTTTGCCGAAATTATTACCAATACCAATACAGGCGTATTTTTTGACTATTCCGAAAAGATGAAACTAAAAAGTGTACTTTTGGGCTATTACAATCAATTTTTGGAAGGAAAACTGCAATCGAATGCTGTGGGTTTACAGCAATATTCCAGAAAGAGTCTGACTGGGAAATTGGTTGAATTGATTAATTAATCAAAAATCAAAAATCGTTAATCAACAATCTAAAATCAGATAATGGGAATAGTATTAAATCAGTCGTTTAAAAATACCATAATAACATACATAGGTTTTGCGATTGGAGGTATCAATACCATTTATTTGTATCCGGTTTTTCTTGGGGCAACTTTTTATGGTTTAAATAATTACATATTATCATGGGCTAATGTAATTATGCCATTATTCGCTATCGGAATGCAAAATACCTTGGTAAAATTCTATTCTCAATATGAAACCAATGAGGAAAGGTCACGTTTTTTATCTTTCACTGTTTTATTTCCATTTTTAGTGATTATTCCAATGTGTTTGATTGGTTTTTACTTTTTTGACGAAATTTTATTCTTCTTATCAAAAAAGAATATCATCGTAAAAAATTATATTTGGCTTATTCCATTCATTGGTTTGTGTATGGCTTATTTCGAAATTTTTTATGCTTGGCTGCGAGTTCATATGCATTCTGTTTTTGGAAATTTCATTAAAGAAGTAGGTTTGCGATCAGCATCTTTATTTTTATTAGTTGGAGTTTATTATAACTGGATTACTGTCGAAGGCTTTGTCTATGCTACTGCTGTTGTATATCTTTTTGCACTTTTGGTAACGATGTTTTATGCGTTTAGTGTCGAAAAACCTAATTTTCAGTTCAAAATACCAGTTAATACCAAAGCTATTTTGACCTATACTTTTTATATTATTTTGTCAGGAAGTGTGGCTAATTTGCTTTTGGATGGAGACAAAATTATGCTCAATCAATATATGATTATTGATAATATAGCCTTTTATTCGGTGGCGACTTATATTGCTCTGGTTATTTCGGTTCCCAGTCGTGCAATGCATCAAATTGTGTATCCCATTACAGCAAAACTGATGCATGAGAATAAGCACGATGAAATGAATATTTTATACAAAAAAACGTCTATTACTTTGCAAGTTGTGGGTGGTTATGTGATGCTTGGTGTTTTTTTGAATATCAATAAATTGTATGAAATTATTATTCATGGGCTGAAAACTGAGGATGAAAAATTACTATATCTTACTGGTATTCCTGTAGTTTTTATGATTGGTCTTTCCAAATATTTTGATTTGATTTTGGGGAATAATAACGCTATTATTTTCAATACAAAATATTATCGAACGGTATTGTTTTTGGGAGTGGTTTTGGTAGTTTTAACGGTAGTGTTAAATATGATTTTCATTCCAATTTATGGTATTATAGGTTCGGCATTTGCGACATTATTGTCTATTACTTTATACAGTTTAGCCAAATTGCTTTTTGTGGTAAAAAAATTAAACTTATATCCTTTTACCAAACAAACCTTGTATTCAATAGCTCTTACGCTTGTTTTGTTTCTTGTGTTTTACTTTTGGGAGTTTCCTTTTAATCCTATTATTTCGATTGTTTTAAAATCGATATTAATGACTATTGCCTATGTTTATCTCAATTATAGATTTGTAATTTCTATCGAAATAAATGAGGTTATTGACAATGTCCTGAGAAAGTTTAAAATTATGAAGTAAATATTATGAATCAAGGATTGAAATTTTGCTCTTACATATAATAATAAGACCTATGAGGTTTTTAAAACCTCATAGGTCTTTTCTAATCTAACAATCAGGTTGTAAATTTAAACCTTCATTTAAATTAAAAAGAACTATTTTCTAATACAAAACTGGATATTTCGAAGGGTTTACCTCATTCATCATAGCATAAACTTTTTCGAAAACATCTTCAATAGAAGGTTTCGAAAAATAGTCCCCATCAGTTCCATAAGCAGGTCGGTGTGCTTTTGATGTTAAGGTTTGCGGTTTACTGTCCAGCTGATTATAGCCATCCTGAATTTCTATAATTTGTTGTAAAATATAAGCCGATGCTCCGCCAGGAACGTCTTCGTCGATTACTAACAGTCGATTCGTTTTGGCAATACTTTTTACAATATCATGATTTATGTCAAATGGAAGCAAAGATTGAATGTCGATTATTTCGCAATCAATACCTACTTCAATGAGTTCTTTTGCGGCTTCTTCCACTAATCTCAAAGTAGAACCATAAGAAACTAAAGTAATATCAGCCCCTTTTTTTATGGTTTCAACTATACCAATTGGTGTTTTGAATTCCCCATAATTGAGAGGTGTTTTTTCTTTTAAGCGATACCCATTCAGGCATTCAATAACCAGAGCGGGTTCATCACATTCTAACAAAGTGTTATAGAAACCAGCTGCTTTGGTCATGTTTCTTGGAACCAAAATGTGAATTCCTCTTAAAGCATTTACTAACATTCCCATTGGTGAACCAGAATGCCAGATTCCTTCCAGTCGATGTCCGCGTGTCCTGATAATAAGTGGTGCCTTTTGTTTTCCTGAAGTTCGATATTGCAAAGTAGCCAAATCATCACTCAGAATCTGAACACCGTATAATAAATAATCTAAATATTGAATTTCAGCAATTGGACGAAGTCCACGTAGCGCCATTCCTATTCCTTGGCCTATAATAGAGGCTTCTCTGATTCCTACATCGGCAACACGAGTTTCGCCAAATTTATCTTGTAATCCGACTAATCCCTGATTTACATCACCAATGCTTCCAGCATCTTCGCCAAAAATTAAAACCTCTGGGTGATTTGTAAAAAGAACATCAAAGTTATCACGCAAAATCATTCGACCATCAGTATCTTCTTTTGCATCATCAGCGTATTCAGGTAAAACTTCTTTCACGGAAAACACATTCGAACGGGATTCTGAATGTAAATGACTGCTGAATTTTGGCTGGCTTTTCTTGATGTAAGAACTAATCCAGCTTGATAATTCAGGTCTGCTTTTTTCATTGATTACCAATCGCAAAACTTTGCGAGCCGTTACAAGAATATCCTTTTTAATAGGAATTTTTATTCTGCTTAAAATAGCGGTAAGTTTTAGAATACTATCTTTATTTTGGCTTGCAAGAGCTATTCTTTCTAACAATGCAACTATTTCTCTTTGGTCTTCAATAATAGGGTCTATGTATGCATTCCAAGCAGCTTTTTTCCCTTCGAGAACTTCTTTTTTTATATTTGAATCAATTTCTTCGATTTCTTCAGGAGAAGCAATGTTGATAGCAATCATCCACAATTTCATTTGTCGTATGCAGTCAAAATCTTTTTCCCAATCCAGTCTTGTGGAGTCTTTATATCTCTCATGCGAGCCGGAACTGGAATGTCCTTGTGGTTGTGTCAATTGATTTACGTGAATTAGCACAGGAACATGTTGTTCACGGGCTAAATCAGCAGCTTTCTCATAAGTTGCTATCAAACTTGGATAATCCCAACCTTTTACTTTTAAAATTTCGAAACCATTACTATTTTCATCACGTTGGTATCCTTTTAAAATTTCGGAGATACTCTCTTTAGTGGTTTGATATTTTGCGTGAACAGAGATTCCGTATTCGTCGTCCCAAACACTCAAAATAATTGGAACCTGAAGCACTCCGGCAGCATTTATAGTTTCAAAAAATAATCCTTCAGAAGTACTTGCATTTCCAATGGTTCCCCAGGAAATTTCATTTCCATTTATTGAGAAATTGGATTTCTTGGCAAGTTCGGGGATGCTTCTGTATATGTTTGATGCTTGTGCCAATCCCAGCATTCTTGGCATTTGAGATGCTGTAGGAGAAATGTCGGCGCTCGAATTTTTTTGTTTGGTTAAATCTTTCCAACTACCATCTTCGTTTAAGCTATGTGTCATAAAATGACCGCCCATTTGCCTTCCGGCTGACATTGGTTCTTGAGAAATATCTGTGTGACCGTATAATCCCGCGAAGAATTCCTGAATCGTTAATTCGCCAATAGCCATCATAAAAGTCTGATCGCGATAATATCCTGATCTGAAGTCGCCGTTTTTAAAGAACTTAGCCATCGCTAACTGAGGAACTTCTTTTCCGTCGCCAAAAATTCCAAATTTAGCCTTTCCGGTTAATACTTCCTTACGTCCCAACAGGCTACATTCTCTGCTTGTGATTGCTATTTTGTAATCCTTCAACACTTCGGTTTTGAAGTCTTCAAAGGTCAATGTAGTATTGGTTTCTTCTTTTATCATATTTGAAAAGTATAACTTTTGGAGGCAAATTTACTTAAAAACTAGCTATTTTCATAATTCATTAAAAAAAATAGAATTTAATTTTCAATAATTATTTTTTAATAAACGACTTTTTTATTATATAATAGTTATATGAAATTCAATATTATTGATAATAATATAAAATATGTTATGATTTTATAGGATTGGATTAAATTAAAACCATTTTCGAGTAAAAAGTGATATTAATTTTTCTGGATTAAGGGTGACTACAAATCGTATTGTCTCACTGTAATGTGGCTGTGCTATTTCCCATCCATTACTGGAATATAGTGGAAAATATAACTCAAAATAATCGGATAGTAAATTGAGTCGAATACCACTATCATAAAGGAATTTAGCTTTTTTGGGTTTATTTTTAACAAAACCTACATCACCATAGACTTCTATCCAGTTCCACAGGGAATAACTACCATTTAAAGTTGTAATCCATTGGTTTGCATAAGGGGTACCTAGTTTTGATTTAAAACCACCTTCAGCCATAATAAATTCCTGACTTACAATTCCTGTGCTGGACGATCTTCCAAGATAAGGATAGTCAAAAAGATAATCCTTAGGTCTGTCTAGTGCAAAACTAAAAAAGTCAGAATTTGAAGTATTGTATAAAAAACTACCGGCATACATTCGAAGACTAAGTTGATGATTGTTTTCAAAGAGGTTTCTATATTGAATTTCAGTCGAAACTTTACCAAATTCACCCGAAAATTGAATGTCTCCCACAAAGCTAATATGATTCGTAAGTTCTGTCCTTGAGTTGATGTATTTTGCATTAAAAACGGAATAATCCTGGAGTGAGCTGTCAATAACAATTTCGCTCTTTTCACGATTAATAATTACTTGTCTAAAAAGAACCATTTGTTTTCGATTATCTCTATAGTCATCTTTGCGAAATTGCATTAAAACCATAGGGTTTATTTTTAGATATGTTGCATCAGGCGCATAATGAAAATAGGAAGTGCTAACTGAATATTTTATGTTAAACAAATTACTATTTCTAAAGTCCTGATTAAAAACAAACGCAGCTGCACCAGTTATCGTCTTTGATTTTAACGAATAAGTAGGATTGATGTCATAAACAAATGGTCTGTTTAAAATGGCTCTGTTGTGGAATCTTATACCAGGCGAAAGACCATCATAAGCGTTGAATGTTAATATTGGGGCATAAATAATCTGATTGTAAAAAGGATCCTCTAAATCCTTCACAAGGACAAATTTTAGAGGGCGATTATTTGGAAAAAAACCTTCTATTTTCTTCCAGTTATTTCTTAAATTGAATTCAGGAACTTCATTTTTAAAGTTGATAACAATTTTTCTGGCCTCTTTTCTTTCGAAAGTATAAACGCTGTCTTCTTTAATGGGTTCTATCCATTTTTTAAAGACAATAGTGTCATTTTTTATCCCATAAATTGGAATTGGAACTAAAACTCTCGCATTATTTTTTAAAGAAAAGGAGACACTGTCCTTGGTTTTTGATACTTTTGAAAACGAGTAATCAATGATTTCACGTGAGTTGATAATGATATTAAAAAACCAGTCAATATTTTTATTTGTATTCGATTTTAGCAGGGTTTCAAAATCACTTCCCTTAGTTTGCTTATTATAATTTAGAGTATGAAATTGCTGAATGCTTTTGGACATAAAAGGTTTTCCTAGAAAATCATCCAAATAAATCAAACTCAATCCGGCCCGATATTTACTTGCAATTTGTTCGTTGAATTTAATCAATGTGTTTTTTGGGTCTCCAAGGGGCTGATCCAAATTTTTTCGAGCCATTAGCAAATAAAAGTAACTGTATTGTTCGTTAAAATCTAAATTCAATAAGTGAAATCCTTTTAATAATTTACGATTCGAAACACTACCAGTCATCTTACAATTGGGGTAGTTTTCTTCAATATATCTTACCATAGAATATATTTGGATTCCGTCATAAATCCAGTTGTCTTTTCTCGGATCCAGCTTCAAACTATTTTTTAGATAATTATTTAAATAGGTTTTTAAAAATTTAATTTCAAATAGAAAGTCATCTGGAAATGGAACCAAGAAAGTGGGCATTTGGTTCAATCCATAGAAAGGATTTCGATCATAATCAGCTTGTGAAACGGTGATTTTTTCATAAGGAGATTTTCCAATTAAATGGTTTGTAAAATTTACGATTCTGTCTATTACAATTGCTTTTTGAATTTCGTCAGCCTTGTATCCTTTTAGATTTGTCAGGACTTCAACGGAACTGTTTTTGTAGCTTCGAAAACTTGATTTCGGCTCTATAAAAACACTGAAATCAGTTCTATTACTCCCTCTCAGCTTGTAAATTGAATAATTTTCAACCTGAGTCATTTTCTCACTTTCCAAATCTGTTGTCAGTTCTGTGTTTTTTGGAATTCTGAATATAATATCAAAATCAGAAACGGCATTTGGTATATCATCCAGATTGTAATTATTGTATTTAATAAAATCGTGATTTTCATAGCGAGCAGGAGTGAGGAACAAGTTCCTTATATACATTCCGCCCTTTTCAGTATAACCGTAGTTGGTAAATTTATCACTGGGAACCTTAACAACATAGGTAAAATGCAAAATAGTTTTATGATTTGGCGCTAATTTAGCACTTAATTTCACGATTATTAAATCTGGATTTTTTTCCGTTCTTTCCCAAGAAAGGGTTGTTTTATCAGTTGCTGAAATGTTTATGATGTTCGTGCTCCCTCTCTCTTTTTCAGATGCCATATGAAAACCTCTGTAAAATTCGTCTGAAAATCGTTTGGCTAGAGGTGTTGTTTTTGATGAATAAGCGTTGTTCCAATCATTCAAAATAATAGTTGTCAAGGTATCATCGGATTGGTTGAAAAATTCAATTTCCTGCTGGATAGTCAATGTTTTTTTTTCCAAATTTACTTCAACATCCATTTGAGAACGGTGCTGAGCGTATTCTTTTGCCGAAGCAAAAAACATCAGTATGCAAATGATAATTTTATGGAGTGATTTCAATTAATTTTTATAAATTTTTTAATAAATGAGTAATATAAAATTAGTTAAAAATTTGGGGTTAAATCATATTTTTTGTAGAATTTATCCAAGACATCAACCACTTCGTCTTCGGTATCCACAATTTTGAATAGGTTCATATCTATTGCATTTACTGTTTTTTCCTGTTCTACTAAAACTGTCCGTATCCACTCCATTAATCCAGACCAAAATTCGGTTCCAACCAATATGATTGGAAATTTTCCAATTTTTTTCGTCTGAATTAAAGTTAATGCTTCAAACAATTCATCCATTGTTCCAAAACCTCCAGGCATCACTACAAAGCCCTGTGAATATTTTACAAACATCACTTTCCTCACAAAGAAATAATCAAAATTCAGGTTTTTATCCTGATCAATATACGGATTGTAATGTTGCTCAAACGGCAAAACGATATTTAGCCCCACCGAAGTTCCTCCACCCAGATGTGCTCCTTTATTACTCGCTTCCATAATTCCGGGACCGCCACCAGTAATCACGCCATAACCAGCCTTGCTTATTTTGTAGGCTATTTTTTCGGCCAATAAATAATATTTATCTTCGGGTTTTATCCTTGCCGATCCAAAAATGGAAACACAGGGTCCTATTCGTCCCATATTTTCATAACCATTCACAAATTCGGACATAATTTTAAAAATCGCCCAACTGTCATTCGTTCGTATCTCGTTCCAGGTTTTTTTCTTGAACTTATCCTGAATTACTTTTTCTTCGTCGTTGTCAAAATCTTGTAATCTCATTTTTGTGTTTTTTGACTTTTATTATTGTTCCTGTTTTAAAATCTAAAGATGGAGTTAATAATCCAAAGAAACCAGCATTTCAGACTTCTGTGCTAAAGTAATTCTTTTTTCAAAAAATGTGAGTAATACTTTTTTTTATTCTATCATTTCTTTTCAGGATTTATCGTTTCGGTTAGAATGAAAAATGCAAGAAAACTGAAGGGGTTTAAATTTGAAACCTAGGGGATATTTTGGAGTTTGGTAAGTATGATTTTTAAAGAGTTCAGTCAAAGCGCTATTCCAATTTTAACACTAAACCAACAAAAGATTAACCGCAGTACCCAAAAAGCTTATTTTTATTATTGAATTGTTATTAATTAGGCTTTAAAAAAGTGTTTTTTATATATAATACTGAATATTAACTAAAAAAAGGTTTTTAATTTAAATAATGATGTTTTTATTGATTGATTGTTTTATAAAAATTGACACCGGTATGAATAAAGAATAAAAATAGATTTTAAGCAGAATTATTTCATATTTCTCTTGGAAATATATCTTTAATAATTGTACATTTGATAAAAAATTGACAAAATACACTGTGTATTTTGAGATATGTTTAAAATAATTGCTTTTAATTATTATTTTAATACATTTTTACTTTTTTAGACGTAATGGTTTGTTTACATATATATCGATATTGAAATATAATTTATATACTTCAATCAATAAATAAAAAATAAAAAAAAATAACAATTTAATAGCAGTTACCATGAAAAAAATAATCATTTATTTAGGAATTACCTTAATGGCTTTTTCTAGTTTGTCTTTCGCTTCCAATACTAATTTTATTGGCAATCAAAAAACACTAAATATCTTTTCTGAATCTCCATCCACTTTAGCTATAGCGATTAGTAAAGGGGAAATAGAAACAGTTAAAAAGTTTATCGAAAGCGGTACGAAAGTAAATAAAAAATTAAATGGACTTACTCCCCTAATGTATGCTGCGCGCTATAATAAAGTAGAAATTATTAAATACTTATTGCAAAAAGGCGCAGATCGTGACATTAAAGATAGTCAAGGATTTACTGCATTGAACTATGCTGAGCTATCTTATGCCAATGAAGCTATTGCTATTTTGAAATCATCATCGGTTAATGGACAAGTGAAGATTTCGTTGATTGATGACTCTTCTTTTTTGATTCCTGAACCAGTTTTATTTGTAAAATCTAATAAAACAATCGATGATATTATTTCTGAAGACGAAAAAATAATTGAAAGTACAGATTCCGATGAAATTCAGCCTTTAAATTTTACAGAAATTAATAAAAAATCTGTTGTAAAAAATACGAGTAATTCTCAAGGTGTCGTAGCAATATTTTAATTTGATTGCCCTTATTGCAAAATAGCGAATAGGCTTAGGTGAAGTCTCATTTCATCAATAAAAAAGCACCATTATGGTTATATAATGATGCTTTTTTTATGTAAAAAAATTAAACTAACTCTTTTTTCAAAAACTGCGCTGTATAACTTTTTTTGTTTTTAGCCACTTCTTCGGGAGTTCCTTTGGCAACAACTTCACCACCGCCTTTTCCGCCTTCGGGACCAATGTCAATAATGTAATCGGCGAGTTTTATTACATCCATATTGTGTTCGATAATCAATATCGTATTTCCTTTATCGACTAATTTATTAATCACTTCCATCAACACCCGAATATCCTCAAAATGCAGTCCTGTTGTGGGTTCATCCAAGATGTAAAACGTATTTCCAGTATCTTTTTTTGATAATTCTCCTGCTAATTTAATACGTTGTGCTTCGCCACCGGAAAGTGTTGTGCTTTGTTGACCAAGTGTAATATAACCCAAACCAACATCCTGAATGGTTTTTACTTTTCGATAAATCTTCGGAATCATTTCAAAGAAAGGAACCGCTTCATCCACTGTCATATTCAACACATCCGAAATGGATTTTCCTTTGTATCTAATTTCCAAAGTTTCCCTGTTAAATCGTTTTCCTTGACACGTTTCACATTCTACATAAACATCGGGTAAGAAGTTCATTTCAATCGTTCTAACACCTGAACCTTCACAGGTTTCACAACGTCCGCCTTTCACATTAAAACTAAAACGTCCCGCTTTATATCCGCGAATCATACTTTCCGAAGTCATCGTAAACAGGTTTCTAATTTCAGTAAAAACTTCGGTATAAGTCGCAGGATTCGAGCGTGGTGTTCTTCCAATGGGACTTTGGTCAATATCGATTACTTTGTCGATATATTCCAAGCCTTCAATTTTTTTGTACGGTTTCGGTTTTTTGACACCATTAAAATAAAAGGCGTTCAAAATAGGGTAGAGGGTTTCATTAATCAATGTCGATTTTCCACTTCCCGAAACGCCGGTTACGCAAATCATTTTACCTAAAGGTAATTCAATCGATACATTTTTCAGGTTGTTTCCGGTTGCGCCAGTCAATTTCAGAAAATTACCGTTGCCTTCTCGACGCTTTTTTGGAACTTCAATTTCCATTTCGCCGTTCAAATAAGAAGCCGTCAAAGTGTGGTCTTTCAAAATTTCTGCGGGTGTTCCTTTGCTGATAATTTCACCACCGTGTTTTCCCGCTTTCGGACCAATATCAATCACATAATCGGCACGCAGAATCATATCTTTATCGTGTTCAACCACGATAACCGAGTTGCCTATGTCACGCAATTGTTCCAAAGAATGAATCAATTTGTCGTTGTCTCTTTGGTGCAAACCAATGCTTGGTTCATCCAGAATATACAAAACGCCAACCAATTGCGAACCAATTTGAGTTGCCAATCGGATGCGTTGTGCTTCACCGCCAGAAAGCGATTTTGAGCTTCGGCTTAAAGCCAAATATTCCAATCCTACGTTCATCAAAAATGCCAATCGATCCTTGATTTCCTTGATAACTTCGGTAGCAATTGTTTTTTGTTTTTCGGATAAATGGTTGTTCAAATCCAGAAACCAAGCAGTAACGTCCGAAATATCCATATCGCATAATTCGGTGATATTTTTCTCATTGATTTTGAAAAATAAAGCTTCTTTTTTCAATCGAGAACCTTCACAAACCGGACAATTGACTTCGTCCATAAATTCTTTTGCCCAACGTTTTATTGTTGTAGAACCACTTTCATCGTGTTGGTTTTTGATGAAATGTGAAATCCCTTCAAATTCAATTTTGTATTCTTTGGTTACACCCAAAACTTTAGATTCTACCGAAAATTTTTCTTTACCACCGTTCAAAATCATCTCCATTGCTTCTTCGGAAATGGTCGAAATAGGATCGGTTAATTTGAAACCGTATTTTTCACCAATGATTTCCAATTGTTTGAACATCCAGCTGCTTTTATATTCGCCCAAAGGCGCAAAACCACCTTTATTTATTGATAATTTCGGATTGGGGATAATCTTTTTGATGTTGATTTCATTTACCGTTCCCAAACCTTTACAATGTTCGCACGCTCCTTTTGGTGAGTTGAAAGAAAATAAATTAGGTTCCGGATTTTGATAGGAAATTCCAGTTGTTGGACACATTAAATTTCGACTAAAAAACCGAATCGCATTGGTGTCTTGGTCTAAAATCATCAATACATTTTCACCGTGATACATTGCCGTTTTGATGCTTTCTGTCAGGCGTTTTTCGTTATCTGCGGTATCTTCAATAACCATTCTGTCAATCACGATTTCGATGTCGTGGGTTTTGTAACGGTCTAGTTTCATTCCTGTTGTAATGTCTTTTATTTCGCCATTAATTCGGACTTTCAAAAAGCCTTGTTTGGCAATTTGTTGGAACAATTCGGCATAATGTCCTTTTCTGGCACGAATAATTGGAGCTAGAATATTGATGCGTTTTCCAGCAAAATCTTGGGTAATCAATTGCTTGATTTGCTCATCGTCATAAGAAACCATTTTTTCACCTGTGTTGAAACTATAAGCATCAGCAGCGCGGGCAAAAAGCAAACGCAAGAAATCATAAATCTCAGTAATTGTCCCAACGGTCGAGCGGGGACTCTTGCTGGTAGTTTTCTGTTCGATAGCAATAACGGGCGAAAGTCCATCAATTTTATCGACGTCGGGGCGCTCTAAACCACCCAAAAACTGTCTGGCATAAGCCGAAAAAGTTTCTACGTAACGGCGTTGTCCTTCGGCATAAATCGTATCGAAAGCCAAGGATGATTTCCCGGAACCTGAAAGTCCGGTAATTACGACTAGTTTTTCCCGCGGAATGCAGACATCTATATTTTTTAGATTGTGTACTCGCGCACCTAATACTTCAATGTTGTTATCGTTTTCTAGCATAGAATTTTGGCAAAACGCAAAGTTACCATTTTGATTTATTCTTTCATTACAACAGCACAGAAGTTTATACTAAAATTACATGCTAAATTGGACGCAGATGCAACCGATTCGCTATCGCGAAAACGCGGATAAAAACTGATGTATTTGTTTAAACAAGTTATGTTTTTAATATACCCTGCTGGTGCGAGCGTCACGCTCGTACAAACAAATTAAAAGCACAAGCAAAATCCTCTTTCTAACCTCAAAATATCATATTTTTGTCAACATTTAAATAAACAATTATGTCTAAAGAACTCACACCACAAACAAATGAACTCATTTTTTACTCCTCGCCTGATGGAGATGTGAGAGTGGAAGTTTTTTTTCAAGAAGAGACTTTTTGGCTCAGCCAAAAGAAAATGGCAGAACTATTTGGTGTTGAAAGCAACACAATCACCTACCATTTAAAAGAAATATATCAAAGTGGTGAATTATTACAAGTTTCAACTACTCGAAAAATTCGAGTAGTTCAAAAAGAAGGAAACCGCGATGTTGCCCGTGATGTTGACTTTTATAATCTTGACGCTATTATTGCCGTTGGCTACCGCGTAAACAGTTTTCAGGCTACGCAATTCCGTATTTGGGCAACTAAAACCTTGAGGGAATTTATAATCAAAGGTTTTGTTTTAGACGACGAACGCTTGAAGCAAGGTAAACGTTTTGGTAAAGATTATTTTGACGAATTATTGGATCGAATCAGAGAAATTCGTGCCAGTGAAAGACGTTTTTATCTAAAAATCACCGACATCTACGAACAGTGCAGTATTGATTATCATAAAGATGCAGTAGTAACACAAACTTTTTTTAAGACCGTTCAAAATAAATTGCATTGGGCAACGACTGGCAAGACAGCTGCAGAATTGATTTCGGAACGAGCAAGCGCAACAAAACCGAATATGGGCTTACAGACTTGGAAAAACGCACCGATAGGAAAAATTTTAAAACCCGATGTTGCCATTGCCAAAAATTATTTGATTGAAAAGGAAATAAAAGAACTGGAACGAGTGGTTACAATGTATTTAGACTATGCCGAAAATCAGGCGGCGAGACAAATACCAATGAAAATGACGGAATGGATCTTGAAACTGGATGCTTTTTTGCAATTCAATGAGTACGAAATTTTGAAAGACGCAGGAAAAATAAAACACGAAGTGGCAAAACAATTGGCTGAAGACGAATTTGAAAGATTCAGGATAATCCAAGACGAAAATTTTGTAAGTGATTTTGAAAGTGAAATAAAGAAAATTTCGGACCATAAAAAATAATTAACCCAATGGATTTTCCTATACTCGAAAGTCCAGTCATTAATTTTTTATGAGAAATGTTAGCATCATTGAAAAGTTAAATTTTTATATTTGAATAAAAAATAGAGAGATGAATATTTTAGGAATAGGTTCACGCATTAAACATTCAGATTTTGGACTGGGAGTAGTAACTAATGTAACTTCAAAACATTATTGGGTTACTTTTATAGAAAACGGGCTGGAAACTATCGACATAGACAGCGATTATGAAATTATTGAAGCTGTTGAGGGCGAAGTAGATTCGGTTAGTTTTTATGATGTCGAAAAATCCTTGAAGAATTTATTGCAAAAATGGAGCGATGTTTCCCAAATAGTTCCCATTGCAGATAAGTGGAAAGGTGGTAAAATTATTCTGGAACCCGGAACCGCAACGCAAAATAAAGAAGTGCCAATTGACACTTTTTTTCATAAAATCACAATGGTTCGCGATAGAATTAGAGTGATGGAGCAAAAGATTAATGCAAGCAATCTTGAGGAAGCCGAGAAGATTGATTTGCAACAATACATCACTAGAATTTATGGCAGTTTGACCACTTTTAACGTCTTATTCAAAAACTCAAACGATTATTTTGTAGGGGAAAAAACTAAATGATAAACAAGTGTCTTATTTATTATCCAATTTAACGGGTTGATTTTTATTATATTCCGCTTCAATTTTGTTAATTTCGGTTACAAGTCCTTTGTTAATTAATTGTTTAACACCACCAGTAGGAAAATAGTCATAAGGAACTTCATTTATCTCATAAAATAGAGTAGTTTGATTTTGGTCATGAAACAGTATTACGGCATATCCTAAATATTTTTTTGAGTTATCTGTCTTTATAAATCTATAGGCGATAACTTTATCATCATTCAAAAAGTTATCAGCATTTAGTTTTTCAAGAAACTTTCTACTTACTTTATCAATTGTTATTAATCTGTGCAATTGATTTAGTTCTGGTGCATTTTTCCAAGCCTCTTTAGAGGAATTTACTGATTGTTCTAAATCTGTAATAACATTATAATAATTAGATTCTTGTAAAACATCAACATGTTTTAATGTAAGATTATCTTTTGTTGCCTTGTTAATTACATCCTTTTTAGTATCAATATTAGAGCCACACGATATTGTAATCAGTGCAAGCAGGATATAAAGTCTTTTTTTTATCATAGTTTAATCTCATTAGGTTTAATTCCTCGAAGCTATACTTTTTGAATTAGATTTACTTCGCCTGTTAGCAATTGCTAGATTATTACATTTTTTTGGTTTGTGTAAATCTATGAAATTTATATTTAATTAATAAATTTAGGTTCTGCGGCAGCTTTCGAAGTATTCTATCCCTCCATCGCTGAGCTATTTAGTATAAAGAATAATTTTCATTTCTTCTCCTTCAAATATTTCTCTGTAATAGATTTTTTTGTGATTTCTTCGGGAGTTCCTTCGGCAAGTAATTGGTTACCATTTTATTTAGATTTGAGAATGGAAGATTTTCGCCATAAAATCCTGAATATGTAAGAATATTTCGAATTTGGATTAAAGACAAATAAAAGAACGTCTCTCCAATAAAGTCCAGAAAATAGTTTTCAAAAACAAAAAAATAAAATGTAACAAAATTGGTTTATTTTTGACTAAATATAAAAGACATACTTTCACTAATACAAACTATTTTATCCATGAAATTAAAAATCACATTATTGTTTCTAGGTCTAGGTTTATCTGCTCTTGCTCAAGAAAATCTTAGCTATCAAAAACCATCCAAAACCATTTTAGATTTGGTTGATTACCAAAGAGCGCCTTCGGTTTCAATGGATACCAAAAAAGAATACATGCTTTTGTCCTATAGAAATACCTATAAGACATTAGACGACTTGAACCAAGAAGAGATGAGATTAGGTGGTTTAAGAATAAATCCCATAACCAATATTTCGAGTACGGTTACCTACATAATCAACCTCAAATTACGAAAAATACAAGACAAAAACGAAATTCAGGTTATTGGTTTACCAACGAATCCTCAAATAAGTAATATAATATGGTCACCTAATGACAAGAAGATTTTATTCTCAAATACGATAAATACTGGTGTAGAACTTTGGGTTTTGGATGTGGCTTCGGCAAAAGCAACTAAACTAACTCAAGCAACTGTAAATGCAAATTTGGGCAATCCATTCAGTTGGTTCAACGACAACGAAACCATTTTGGTAAAAATGTTGCCAAAAAACAGAGTAGCATTATTAGATGCTAAAAAAGATTTGCCTACAGGTCCAATTATCTCTAATGCTGATGGTTCAAAATCGCAAAACCGAACGTATCCAGATATGTTGAAAAACAAAAATGATGAAATCAATTTTGAGAATATTAGTACTTCAGAATTGTATAAAGTGAACCTGAACGGAACAGCAACTTTATTTAAAAATGCTGATATGTATGCAGGAGAAAAAATCTCTCCGGATGGTAATTATTTGATGGTAACCACTATCCAAAAACCATTTTCATACATCGTTCCATTGAGTAGATTCCCAATGAAAACAATCGTTTATGACAAAAATGGTGCTGAAATTAAAACGGTAAATGAAGTGCCTTTGAATGAAATTATGCCAAAAGGTTTTATGGCTGTTCGCAAAGGGAAAAGAGAAATGGCATGGAGAAATGACAAACCAGCAACCCTGTCATATGTTGTGGCATTAGATGAAGGAGATCAAGCTAATAAAGTAGAATTTAGAGATGAAGTATTTCTTTGGGAAGCGCCTTTTAACGGTCAATCAACTTCGTTGGTAAAAACACCCCAACGCTTTAGTGATATCATCTGGGGAAATGATACTGCTGCCATCGTTTCTGACGAATGGTACGACACTCGAAATACAAAAACTTACTTGATAAATCCATCTGATTTGACTCAAAAACCGAAAGTGATTTCGGATCGAAATTCACAAGATATTTATTCAGATCCCGGTAATTTTGAAACCAAGAAAAACCAATACAATAAATATGTTTTGGCTATCGAAAATGGCAATGCATTCCGCATAGGAGAAGGTTTTACTAAAGAAGGACAGTTTCCTTTCATTGATGAATTTAATTTGAAAACACTAAAATCAAACCGAATTTATACTTCGCTTTACAAAGACAAAAAAGAAGATTTATTGGAGATTGAAGACTTCAAAAAAGGGATTGTTTTAGTTCAGATTCAGTCTAAAAGCGAATATCCAAATTACTATTTTAGAAACATCAAACAAAAAAACAAAATTACACCAATCACTGCATTCAAGAATCCTTTTGAAAGTATCAAAGATGTGAGCAAAGAAGTCATTAAATACAAACGAAAAGACGGTGTGGAATTATCCGGAACTTTGTACTTGCCGGAAGGATATGACAAGGTCAAAAAAGAAAAATTACCCTTGTTGATTTGGGCTTATCCATCTGAATTTAAAGACAAAAGCAGTGCGGGTCAAAGCAATCAAAATCCAAATGAATTTACGTTTCCGTATTATGGTTCGTTCGTTTATTGGGTTACCAAAGGATATGTGGTTCTCGACGATGCTTCATTTCCAATTATTGGCGAAGGAACTACAGAACCTAACGACAATTTTCTCACGCAATTAGTCGACAATGCCGAAGCAGCAATTAATGCCGTAGACGCTTTGGGGTATATCAACAAGAAAAAAGTAGCTATTGGAGGTCATTCTTATGGTGCTTTTATGACTGCCAATTTGTTGACACATTCTAATCTTTTTGCTTGTGGAATCGCCCGAAGTGGTGCTTATAACAGAACCTTGACTCCTTTTGGTTTTCAAAGTGAACAACGCAATTATTGGGAAGCTCCTGAAGTTTACAACACGATGTCTCCATTTATGAATGCTGATAAAATGAAAACTCCAATGCTGTTAGTACACGGTGAAGCGGATAATAATCCCGGCACTTTTACGTTGCAAACAGAGCGTTATTTTCAAGCTTTAAAAGGATTAGGAGCGCCAGCCAGAATGGTAATTTTACCCAAAGAGGCACACAGTTACGTGGCAAAAGAGAATATTTTGCATTTGCTTTGGGAACAAGATCAATTCTTGGAGAAATATTTAAAAAATTAATTTAAATACTATTGAATAAAAAAACCGAAATCAGATTTCGGTTTTTTTATGTTTTAGGATAAAATTAATACCATTACTCGAACGGATGAATTATAACTTCTCCTTCAAATATTTCCCCGTAATTGATTTTTTGTTTTTTATAATATCTTCGGGAGTTCCTTCGGCGAGTAATTGTCCGCCATTTTCGCCACCTTCAGGGCCTAAATCAATAATCCAGTCGGCACATTTTATCAAGTCCAAATTGTGTTCCACTACCAATATCGAATGCCCTTTATCGATTAGAGCATCAAACGAAGCCAATAGTTTCTTGATGTCATGAAAATGCAATCCGGTTGTAGGTTCGTCAAATACAAAAAGCGCTTTTTCTTTGGTGGCACCTTTGACTAAGAACGAAGCCAATTTGATACGCTGTGCTTCACCGCCTGAAAGGGTAGAAGAGGATTGTCCTAATTGTACATATCCCAAACCTACATCTTGCAAGGGTTGGAGTTTCTGAGTGATTTTATTTTGTTTATTGGTAGCAAAAAACGCAATCGCATCATCGATGGTCAACGTCAGAATATCGTGAATGTTCTTGCCGTCGAATGTAACTTCCAAAACTTCTTTCTTGAATCGTTTGCCGTTGCAGGTTTCGCAATGCAATTGCACATCGGCCATAAAAACCATTTCAACATTGATAGTACCTTCGCCTTTACAGGTTTCGCAACGACCTCCATCCACGTTAAAAGAAAAATGTTTGGCTTGATAACCGCGAATTTTCGACAGTTTTTCTTTGGAAAATAATTCCCGAATATCATCATAGGCTTTGATATACGTCACTGGATTCGAACGCGAACTTCTTCCAATTGGGTTTTGATCTACGTATTCAATGTGTTGAATTTTGTGGTAATAGCCACGCATTTCGGTAAATTGTCCCGCTTTTTCACCAACGCCATCCAGTTTTTTCTGCATTGCAGGAAACAGGATTTTTTTAACCAAGGTGCTTTTTCCGCTTCCGGAAACTCCGGTAATTACGGTCAGGCATTCCAAAGGAAATTTGACGTCTATATTTTGTAAATTATTCTCTCTGGCTCCGAGAATTTCAATATAATTGTTCCACTTTCTGCGAATTCGAGGTGTTTTAATTTCCAGTTCCCCATTGAGGTATTTTGCCGTCAAGGAAGTTGATTTTAAGATTTCCTCAAAAGTGCCCTGAGCGACTAATTCGCCACCAAAAGTTCCTGCTTCTGGACCAATATCAATAATCATATCAGCAGCTTTCATAATGTCTTCATCGTGTTCGACCACGATAACGGTATTACCTAAATTACGCAAATCCTTTAGAACTTTGATTAAACGTTCTGTGTCTTTTGGGTGTAAACCAATACTGGGTTCATCCAGAATATACATCGAACCCACCAAACTGCTTCCTAGTGAAGTCGCCAAGTTGATGCGTTGTGATTCGCCACCCGAAAGTGTTGCTGAGTTTCTATTTAATGTCAAATAATCTAACCCAACTTCGGTCAAAAATGCCAAGCGGTTGTTGATTTCCAATAATAATCGTTTGGCGATTTGTTTTTCATAGACATCCAAATCGATTTTTTCGAAAAAAGTAACCAAATGTTTGATTGGTAAATCGACCAAATCCGATACGGTTTTCGAATTGATTTTAACGTAAGAAGCTTCTATTCGCAAGCGTTTTCCTTTACAGGAATGGCATTTAGTTTTGCCACGATAACGCGAAAGCATCACGCGATTTTGGATTTTATAATTTTTGTCTTCCAATTCTTTGAAGAAACGATTCAAACCTTGAAAATAGCTATTTCCTGTCCAAACCAACTCTTTTTGCGTTTCCGAAAGTTCGAAAAAAGGTTTGTGAATAGGGAAATCAAACTTGTAAGCATTGTTTACCAATTCGTCCCGAAACCAACCCATACTTTCGCCACGCCAAGGAAAAATGGCGTTTTCATATATTGATAAGGAAGTATTAGGAATCACTAATTCTTCATCGATTCCTATGATATTTCCGTAACCTTCACAAACCGGACAAGCACCATACGGATTGTTAAAACTGAACAAATGAACATTGGGTTCCAAGAACGTAATGCCGTCCAGTTCGAAATTATTGCTGTACGAATAGCGTACGTTGGTATTTAATTCCTGCAAATAACAAATTCCTTTGCCTTCATAAAAAGCAGTTTGAACAGCATCCGAAAGGCGATTATAAAATTCCTCTTCATCTTTGACCACGATTCGGTCAATGATAAGAAGAATGTCTTTATTGTCTAATGTATGTCCGTTCGTCACTTCGAGCGGAGACGAGAAGTCATCGAGACGAATGGTTTCATTGTTGACTAATATTCTTGAAAATCCTTGATTGAGCAAGGCTTTTAATTTGTCTTCCAAAGCTCGTCCGTGTTCCAAATGAATAGGAGCGAGGAGCAACCATTTGCTGTCAATTCCAAATTTTTTCACGTCAGTGATCACATCCGAAACCGTATTTTTTTTGACTTCTTGTCCAGAAACCGGCGAAAATGTTCTGCCTACTCGAGCAAATAATAATTTGATATAATCGTAAATTTCGGTAGAAGTTCCTACTGTAGAACGGGCATTGGTCGTATTTACTTTTTGCTCAATGGCGATTGCAGGTGCAATTCCTTTGATGTATTCCACTTTTGGTTTATCCAAACGCCCTAAAAATTGGCGTGCATACGAGGATAAACTTTCCACATAACGTCTTTGTCCTTCGGCGTATAAAGTGTCGAAAGCCAGGCTTGATTTTCCGGAACCCGAAAGTCCGGTAATCACCACTAATTTATTTCTGGGAATCGCGACATCCACATTTTTTAGATTGTGAACCTGCGCTCCTTTGATGATTATATTCTTCTTTGGATCTAATGTAGAAAGGTCAATTTGCATTTGAAAACCGAATTTTCACAAAAGTAATCAATTTTAAAATTAGAATTGGTATTGGGGGAATCCCAAATTTTTATTTTGGAAATTGTTTATTTTTATTGATTAAAGGGAATAAAAAAAGTGCACCATTCGAAAATGATGCACTTTTAGTTTTACTAGTTAAGGATTTTATTCCTTGATGATTTTTTGTTGTTGGATACCATTCGTGTTTTCAACTCTTAAAAAATAGATTCCGTTTTTGAAGGAACTCATATCCAAACTATAAGCGGAAGGCACATTAGTATCAATCAATTTACGACCCAATACATCAGTTAGGAAAATTCGGTTTTTGTAGTCTGTCAATTCAAGAAACAAGGTGTTCTGAACAGGATTTGGATAGAAAATATTTTTCGCTTTGGATACAGTTTCTACTCCCAATGAACAGGCGTTTCCTACTGTATATGTATAATATTTCGTTACTGCCAATCCGCCTTCAAAAGCAAATTTAACTGCATAACTAATTGTAGAACCTAGAGTTAGTCCTGTAATAGTTTTTGTGAAAATTTTTCCTGAAACACTTGTCATAGCCGTTTCTACAAATGGAGTTTGTTTCCATAAATAAGCAATTACGCTCGTTTTGTCATCCAGCAGTTCAAATGTGATTTTAACATCAGTTCCAATGGTTTGAAAAGTATATTTATAACCTACTGAGAATGTACCTTGCTGAGCAGCAGACGCAGTACCGGCACATTCCGTGTTCGTGTTTAAAGCTGTTGTGGCATTAAGCACAATTGGATTATTAGCAGCTAGGTTCCCAGCTAAATCACTTGCAGAAATGCTAAAGCTATAATTTGTATTTGGTGTTAAGGCAGTAATTAAAAAAGATTTTTGAACTCCTGAAGCATTTGATGTTGAACTTGTATTTGCGCCATAAGCCACATTGTAAACAACTGAACCAGAATTGTCTGTGGCATTCAACAATAATTCGATAGAAGAACCTGTGATAGCTCCAATACTGGCTGTAAAATTAAGTGGCGCTTGCGTATCATTTGTACTTCCGCAATTAGTTCCTACCACATAGCTTATGTATTTTGTGACTGCCATTCCACCTGAATAAGCAAATTTCACAGCATAACTAATAGTTGTTCCAGGTGATTGTCCACTCACGGTTGCAGTAAAAATATTTCCTGAAACATTTGTCATAGCCGTTTCTCCAAAAGGAGTTTGTTTCCACAAATAAGCAATTACCCCTGCTTTGTCTGTATCCAACAATTCAAAGGTTATATATACGTTTGCACCTACCGTTTCAAATGTTGATTTATAGCCAATAGTAAATGCTCCTTGGGTTGCAACGTTGGATGTTTCAATACAAACCATAGCTGTTGCAATAGTCACATTCACAGTTTGTGAGGTACTTACGGCTCCGTCATTATCGGTTGCTTTTGCCGTGAGGGTATAATTTGCGGCAACTGGATTCCAAGTTGCAGCATAAGGAGCTGAAGTGTCAGTACTTATTAAGGTGGTTCCCTGATAGAAATCTACTTGTTGAATAGTTCCATCAAAATCGCTGGCATTGGCAGTAATGCTTACTGGTTTTCCTTCGGTAAATGTTGTATTATTGGCTGGCGTAATCAATGAAACTGTTGGTAAAGCATTTGCTGTATTAGTTACCAAAATCAACAATTCGTCACTATCTGTGACCAAGTCAGTATTGGTCACGGTCAATTTTAAACTATAAGTTCCTTCAGCTAATCCGCTTATTGTTGGATTTACAGCCGTTGCATCCGAAAATTGTACAACCGTTGGGCCGTAGTTTTGAGTCCAAGAATAGGTTAATGCTTTCGCAGCCGATTCTGTGCTAGCTGAACCGTCAATTATTGTCGAAGTCAAAGGTAAAAGTACTTTTAAATTTGGTCCTGCGTTTGCTGTTGGATAACTTGTAGCCAAGTTTCCGGTTCTGGTAAAGGTCATTTTAGCCAAATTAAATTCACCAGCAGAAAAAGCAACTCGCAAAATGTGTTCACCTGGTGTAAGCGGAATATTAGTAACAGTTTTGGTAGCCCAAATATCCCAAGAAGTAGTGGATGTAGATGGAACTGTAATGTTGGTAGAGATATTTTTTCCATCTAATTCCAAATGAAATGGTCCTCCACCAGCGGCATTGCCAGAAGCATAACGAAAAGCAAACGAATATAAACCACCTGGTTCAGCTACATTCACGGTATATTCCGTCCATTCATTTGTGGCAATATTCCCAACTGTAGCACCTTCGGCAACACTAGTTTTGGAATCCACCTGTTCGTCTAATCTGTAATCACCTAAATTAGCTGTTGTTGTATCAAAATAGGCAATGTTTTGTCCTTTTCCACCTTCAAAAGTATCAAATTTACCAGCTTCAATAATTCCAGGAATCGCCCAGGAAGCACCACCGAATGGTAATTGATTTCCAACTTGAACATCTGCACTATTGGAAACATTGAATTTAACGGCATCTTCGTATACTTTTGCATAAAAAGAGTGCATTCCTAATGCCAAATTTGCAGCATCCCAAGTAAAAGGTGCAGTAGTAACAATTCCGAGGGAAGTCGTTCCATCCATAAATTCAACCTTGATTGGAGTTCCATTAGAAACAACGACATCTAATTTCACACTGCCATTTACATAAGCTTGCGTAAAAGAAGAGGTTATAACTCCTGTAATCTGTGAATCTAGGCTTGAAACCATTTTTCTGGCAGGAACATTCAATTGATATCCTGTTGAAAAAGTAACCGTTATAGGCGAACCTGAATAGTTTTGAGCCACATAATTGGTTTGACCGTTTTGTGTAAAAGCTGTTGCAGTGGGACAATTAGCAGTAATAGTTGGACTTACTCGCCCTAATGCATTCATGGCATGCAGCCAATGGTAGGTTTGGGCATCTGAGATACCAAATTTTATTTCTCTATTCGGAAAGGAATTATACAATCCTATAGCTTTTGGAGGATCAATAAAAGCTAGATATTCCCACATAATGTCGTGCCATAAATTTGCATTAACCTCATTGGTGAGTATTCCAGTATTTGCTTCAATTTCGTTCCAAAGTTTGGTAACATACGCAGTATCTTGTCCTAAATAAAGAGAACCTCCCTGAATAGGATACAACTCAATTCCGTAAGAAGCAGCAATATCGGCGGTCCAAAAAGTCCCATTATCAATACTATTTCCCCAAACGCGTGATACCAAACTCTTTGTTTGAGAAGGAGGGAAATTGCGCTCATGCGTATCCATATAATATTCTTCAATTCCGGTTTGCTCCGTCGTATAAAGGTAAATCCCCAAATCACGAATGGTTTTATTTCCAGAAGCTTCTCCCCATTGTATCAGTGCAGCATTAAAAACCATACTTTCTGAACTGGATTCCTGATTATTTCCTTGTGGGTTATTTGCAAAACCATCTACCCAACAATGACCTCCATAAGGATTAAAATTTCTCAAATAAGGGAACATTGTATCGGTACGATCGTAAGCCGCAGCATCACGAACAATTAAATTCACCATTCCGCCCCATTGTGCAGCCCAACCTGGACTGAATTGTTCCACAAAAGCTGCTGCTTGAATGAAATATCCCCAATGAAATTGTTTGTCATTTAAACCGCTATCTTGACCATATCCTGCTGGATAACCAATAGCTGAACTCCAAGTAGAATTATAATAAAATAGAAAAGCTACTTCTCCATTTTCGGCTTTAAACCAGTTTTCAAGTCGGGTTTTAATTGTTGCTAGCATCTTATCGCGAGACACAATATTTCCCATTTCATTGGCAACACGAGCTGTTTGCATTAATTGGTTAAAAACCTGGCCTTCGTTATACGAATCCGTCCAGGTTGCCATAGTGCTGTTTTCTAAAGAGGCAATCTTTTCGGTTAAAGCTGTTGGTGTAAAACCACTACTGTAATTATCTACATAGGGTAAAGTAGGAAGTATGCCGTGAAAAGTATTTTCGACACTGAAACTATTTCCTGCCATTGTTTTCATTTCTCCTCTAATGATAGCGTAGCTGTATTTGTCAGGAACAGGAGAACCTGGAGCTAAATGTGCCCATTGATGTGGAAGTAAACCGAGCAACATATTAGTTTCGGTTCCTTCTTTCACAACAGTTTCCACATTAAAATCAGTATGCATCACAGATGTTGCTTCATTATAAGTATAGGTAGCTGTTGCTTTTACTGGAAAAACATAGGCATATTTTTTATATTCGTTAGCTACAGTAGCAACATTAGTTGCAGTTAGTGGAATAAAAGCCATAGACCAATAATTTTGCCCATTCAAAGTTGAAGTATAAACAGCTCCAGTTTTAGTCCAAGTGCTTCCCACTGGTGCATAAACTGCAAAATCAGCACCGTTTTTTACATTGGTACAAACAAGCATTTCATTTGAGATCACTACAGTTCCTGAGTTTATGGTGACTTGAGCTACATCAGTAGATTTTTTGGTGAAATACAGAAAAGGCATTCCCACTCCTGAAGTTGCCTGAAAATTATGAGTAGCATCACTCCAATCCATAGTTACTGTCCAATCCGAATAATCCGAAACTTTTGTATTCGCTGCATTCATACCAGTTACACCCACAACAAATGGAATAAGGTCGTCAATCACACCAGAAGGAATATAGCTTACCACAAGTCCATTTGCAGTAGTTTTCATTGTGTATGGATAATTGAAAAGATTGGATGCTGTACCGTTTTTAACCAAAAATGACCACCAGTCACTGGTTGGTACTGGTTTTCCGACCGCTGCACCCGTCAAATAAGGAGTTCCAGATGGAAAGGAATTTCTGCCTGCTGAATCTGTTCCTGGAAAAGTAGTCCTGTAACTTCCACTGCCCACAGTTACAAACTGGGCGCTTGTTATCGTTGTAAATAAAATCGTTATTAAAAAAATAAAGGAGCCTAGAGTACAAGATCTAAATATTTCTTTTTTCATTTTTAAATTGGTTAATTAATATTTGGCCAAAATTATATATTAAACCTAATACTATTTCGATTGAAAACGATATTAAAACTATACACGGTCAGTATTATCTGAGCTATTTGGTTTAAATTGATATTTTAAGTTTAAAATTAAATTATTGAATCCCTGAATACTGTATTGAATGGTAAATATCAAATTAAAGAAGATAATGAGTTTTCAAAAAATCATTTCACAAAAGAATTATACATATATATATAGGACAAGTATAAAATTAAAAAAAATGACTTATAATTTGACAAAATAGTATTAATAGCCTTTTCTAGATATTGAACAAGAATGCTTTTGATAATTGTGTTTTTCTATGAATATAATTAAGGAAGATTAATTTGTATAAAAATTACTTTTAGCAAACGGGAATAATATTATAAGTAGTATTGCCATTATAAATAGACTAGTTAAATATTCTATTATTTCTAAAAATATTAAAAAACATTACATTTTTTATACATATCATTTTAAATAAACCTTTTAATTATTGATATAGGATTACGACAAGTAAATAATTTTTAATATTTAACTCAACATTACCACAACAATTAGTATTTAACGTTCTGTGATTTCATTTAAAATACATATTAAATACAGGTGTTTACCCTTGTTATTGCTAATGAATTCAAACGTTTGCGTAATATATTCATTTGTATAGTTTTTATACAGTTTACTAAAAGCATAAAAATAATAATCTTATTTAAATTTGAAAAAATAACTTAAACATAAAATATTATGAAAAAAATTACATTATTAATTGCCCTAATGGTATATTCATTAGGATTTTCACAAACGCCTGAAGGTACTTGGAAATTTACCGCAGACGCAGGTGCATTCCAGGTTGGTCCAGCACAAGGAAGTAATGAATGGTGGCAAAACTCTGCTGGTGATGTTGCAACCAGAGCTTGTCAATTTGACGATGAGTTTGTATTAAATGCTGATGGTTCATTTCAAAATGTATTGCAAGGTTCAACTTGGCTCGAAAAACCTTGGCAAGATGCTAATGTAGAAGGCTGTGGAACTCCAGTAGCTCCTCACGATGGTCTAACTCCTGCTACTTGGGTTTATTCTGCTGGTAATAACACCATTACTCTTGATGGTACAGGAGCGTTTTTAGGACTTCCTAAAGCTGTTAATGCAGGAGAATTTTCTGCCCCTGCACCACCGGTAATGCCAACTTCTAGAACTTATATCGTTACCACTCTTACTGCATCTAATATGACATTAGATATTGAATGTGGAACTGGTGTATGGTGGCGTTTTAATTTCACCAAAAAACAAGAAGGACAACCTGTAATCGACCCTTTAGTTCTTTCTCCAGGGACTGTAGGAGATGCTCCTATTGAAATTGTAGCTCCATCTAGCACTAGCGATGGTTCTTTCTCTTATACAAGCAGTAATCTATTAGTTGCCACAATAACTGGTAGTTTTATCAATGTAGTTGGTCCAGGAAAAACAACAATTACAGCTACTCAAGCAGCATCAGCACCTTTTGTAGAAGGATTAGTAAACGCTGAATTTATAGTTCATGATGTAGCTCCAACAGATGCCGCTCCAACTCCTCCTGTAAGAAATGCTGGTGATGTAATATCAATTTTTAGTGGTGCATACACTGATCTTGAAGGAACAATTATAGGTCAAAGATGGGGACAGTCAACAATTGTTGATGAAGTTGATCCAGGAAACGGTGATTTAATGAAGAGAATGGAATTTTTCACTTACCAAGGTGTAGAATTGGCAGCTCATCATGATGTTAGTGGTGGCAACTGGAAATTGCATATTGATATGTTGAACAAGGATTTGGTACCTATGAAAGTTGCTCTAATTTCTCCTGGATTTGAAAATCCTGTAACAGTGACTCCTTTAGTTGTGGGTTGGAATAGTTTTGACATTGATGTAAATACTACAAATTATCCTGCTCCTAACCTTTCTGATATTTTTCAATTGAAGTTAGAATCAGCTTCTGGCTCAACTACAACTTATTTTGACAATTTATATTTCTGGAAAACTGCTTTAGGAGTTGCTAAATTTGATGCTTCTGGTATAAAAATGTATCCTAACCCTGTTAAAAACACTTTGACAATTGATGCTAATAGTGCTATTAATAGAGTTTCTGTTTACAATGTTTTGGGACAAGAAGTTATGAAAGTTAGCCCAAAAAGCAACACTGTGACTTTGCAAACTAATGAGCTTCAAAAAGGAGTTTATATGGTAACTACTGAAATTGATGGTAAAATCAGTACTTCAAAAGTTGTAAAAGAATAGATTTTTAGATTAAATAGTTTTTTATAATTAAAGGCACGTTTTAAAAAACGTGCCTTTTTTTTATTTTATTAATTATATATTTATATATTTATATTTTAATCAATTTTTCAGTCTATCCCCCTTTTAATATGTTACTATATAAAATTTCAAGATATTTTTCTTTCGCACTTTTGCTGAATTTTTTTTGGTGTCACTCTCAGGAGTTACCTCCAATAATTAAATATGCGGCATCAAATTATGAAGGAGGGAATCAGAATTGGATGATTTCCCAGGATAAAAACCAATATATATACTTCGCAAATCATGAAGGCCTTTTAGCATTCAATGGCTCAAACTGGTCTCTTTACAAGTCACCTAATGAGACTATTATTCGTTCCGTAAAAGTTGTCAATGATAAAATTTATACGGGTTGTTATATGGAATTTGGGTTTTGGAAAAGACAAGATGATGGTAAATTAAAATACACTTCGCTCAGTAAGACTATAAAGAGTAAAATTCTCAATGATGAGATTTTTTGGAATATTATAAATTTGGATCAATGGGTTATTTTTCAGTCTCTAAATAGAATTTATATCTATGATTCTCAAACAGGTTTTTTTAAAATAATAGCTTCAAAACGGGGCATAACAAAATCCTATCGTACAAATAATTCTATTTATTTTCAGTCTTTAAATGAAGGGCTTTATGAAATTGAAAGTGGAATGAGCAAATTAGTTTCAGATTCTGAAATTCTTAAAAAGAATAGAATCGTTAATGTTTTCTCCATTGATGAAGGACTTTTAGTTGAAACAGAATTTAATGGGTTTTATACGTTAATTAATAAAGTTCTCTCTAAGTTTTCAACAGATGCTGATTCAGAATTAGAATCAACCAGTGTATATAGTTGCATAAGGATTTCAGACGGGAATTTTGCAATAGGAACAGTATCAAATGGTGTTTTTATTTTGACAAAAAGCGGAAAAGTAAAATATCATATAACACAAATTAAGGGACTAACTAATAATACCGCCTTGTCATTGTTTGAAGATTTAGATAAGAATCTTTGGGTTGGATCAGATAACGGAATCAATTGTATCAATCTCCAATCACCGATTAATAGTTGTACCGATGATACTGGTAATTTAGGGACAGTTTATGCCTCAAAAGTGTTCCGTGGAAAGCTTTATATAGGAACTAATCAAGGGTTGTTTTATAAAAACTATAAAAGTGACGAAGGTTTTAAATTAATAAATGGAACAAAAGGACAGGTTTGGTCTTTATTTGAATATGATGGAACATTGTTTTGCGGTCATGATTCAGGAACATTTATTATAGAAGATAATTTGGCTAAAAATATATTTCCAATGTCTGGAACATGGAAATTTGAGCCCGTTCCAAATCAAAAATCACTTTTACTTCAAGGAAATTACTATGGGATTTCTGTTTTGACCAAAATAAATAATCAATGGGTTTTTAGAAATAAAATTAAAGGATTCGATTACTCATCAAGATTTTTTGAAATCAACAATTCACTTGAAGTGTATGTGAGTCACGAAAATCAAGGCCTTTTCAGATTACAATTAGATAATAAATTATTTAAAACAAACCCTTTTATTTCGTATTTATTCCCAAAAAAAGGTAGGAATTCGGGTTTAGTTAAGTTTAATAACTCTATTTATTATGCATATAAAGATGGTGTTTTTAAATTAAACAGAAAGACAAAACAATTTGAAAAAGATAAGTTAATGAGTTTTGTTTTTGAAAAAGAAGAATATACCTCAGGGAAAATGATTGTTGATAATTCTAATAAAATCTGGTTGTTTTCAAAAAATCATATTCATTATTTCTCATTAAGTAAATTGAGTAATCAACTCAAGCAAAATGTTATTCCTATTTCAGCGTCCTTGTCTAATGCTATGCCAGGCTATGAGAACATCAACCAAATATCAGATTTTGATTATTTAATTGGTACTACTGATGGCTATTACATTTTGAATATTAATGATTTAAGTTTTAAAAATTATAAAGTTTCTATTACTGAAATTTCAACAAACAAATTAAACAAAAGCTTTGCAAATAATTCTATTCAAAAAGAAGGCAATTTTAAGTATAGCGAAAACAATATTACTTTTAGTTACACTGTGCCGGAATACAATAAATATATTAAAGCAGAATATCAGTATTTATTAGAAGGATTTCAGGATGATTGGAGTCTATGGAGTGCTAAGCCAACAGTAAATTTCAAAAACCTTTCTCCGGGAGATTATGTATTTAAGGTAAGAGCTAAATTTGCTAATTCATATCTTGATAATACTGCAGTATATTCATTTACAATCCTTAAACCTTTTTATGCAACCAACTTAGCTGTTTTTATTTATATACTCCTATTGCTGTTTATATCCTTTTACATACATAAAGCATACCGAAACTATTATCATAAACAAAGGGAAAAACTAATAGAAGAAAATAACCTGTTGTTAGAGATTAAAGAGCTCGAAATGGAGCAACAGCTAATGAAGCTAGAAAACGAGCAACTTTCTCAAGATGTAGATATGAAAAATCGTGAGTTAGCAGTTACTTCTATGACTTTAAATAGTAAGAATGAGTTATTGACTTTTATAAAAGAAGACTTGAAGAAAACATCTGAAAGTGGGGATTCAAGCGTTAAATCTGTTATTAGGACAATAAATAAAAATATTACTGAAGAAGATTCCTGGAAGGTTTTTAAAGAAGCTTTTGACAATGCAGATAAAGACTTTTTGAAAAAAATCAAACAAGCGCATCAATTATTAACACCTAATGATTTAAGATTGTGCGCATACCTTAGACTAAACCTTTCCTCTAAAGAAATTGCACCTTTGCTTAATATTTCTGTGCGAAGTGTAGAAATTAAAAGATATCGTTTGCGTAAAAAAATGGACTTACCCCATGAACAAGGTCTTGTTGAGTATATTTTGTCTGTATAGTTTTACTACTTTGATGTTAAAACAGCTATACATTACCACAACATTATCGTTATTTACTACTTTTACTATGATCTTCAGTACTAGGCGTTATTTGTAATTTCTCACTAAACACGTTATTTTTTTAAGTATTATAAATTAAATGCGTTTTTTTTTGCTTTGTATGTTTTTTGTTGTGGTTCTTTTTGAAATTATGTTAGTTAGTTCAGATAAATTTACCATTCACAAAAACACTAATTATGAAGACAAACTATCTATTGATTATTTTCCTGCTTTTATCTTCTTTTGGTTTTGCCCAAAGTTATGATATAAGCGGTGTTGTTAAAGAAATGGGGTCTGGGGTGCCAATACCTGGAGCTAATATTCAAATCAAAAATACTAAAAAAGGATCTGCAACTGATTTTGATGGAAAATTTACCTTAAAGGGAGTTCCATCAGGTTCTATCGTTGTTTTTTCTTATATAGGATTTGAAAATTTTGAATATAAAGTAACTTCAAATGATTCGAAAATTTCTATTTCACTAAAAGAAGAGTCAAAAGTTTTACAAGAGGTTGTTGTTGTAGGATATGGTACACAAAAGAAAAGTGTTAATACTGGAGCTATTTCTAGTGTTAAAGCAAAAGATCTTGAAAAAATTCCTAATGGACGTATAGAACAAACCTTACAAGGAAGAGTTTCTGGGGTTATTGTTTCTGCGCAATCAGGCCAGCCAGGCGCTGCTTCTACTGTTAGGGTCAGAGGATTAACTACTTTTGATACTTACGGTGGAAACAATCCTCTTTGGGTTGTTGATGGAGTAATTGTAGACTCAGGAGGAATAGGTTATGTAAATCAATCTGATATTGAATCAATTGAGGTACTTAAAGATGCTGCTTCATTAGCCATTTATGGTGCTCGTGCTGCGTCAGGAGTTATTATAGTTACAACTAAAAAAGGAAAAGAAGGTAAATTCAATGTTAGTTATACTGGCTATACAGGGATTTCTTCTCCTGAAAAAACGTTGGATTTGCTTAATGCAACTCAATATGGGGTATTAATGAATGAAAAAGCAGGAGCTGCCGGACAAACCATTCCTTATCCAGACTTAAGTGCTTTAGGAGTAGGAACAGATTGGCAAAAAGAAATTTTTAGCTATGATGCCTTGAAAACCAATCACGAATTTAGTTTAAGTGGTGGTAATGATGTTTCTACCTTTTTTGCTTCTTTTGGAATTCAAGATCAAGAAGGTATTGTTTCTAAAGAAATTTCAAATTTTGGTAAAAAGAATATTCGTTTGAATTCAACTCATAAATTATCTAAATATATCACTATTGGCCAAACATTTGGTTATACACATCAGAAAGGTGTTGGTTTAGGAAATACAAATAGTGAGTATGGAGGACCTTTAAGTTCAGCAATAAACCTTGACCCACTTACTCCCATAGTAGTTTTGGATCCTATTGCGGCTAACAATATTATATATACTAGTCATCCAGTTTTCAGAGACGAGAATGGTAATCCTTACGGAATTTCTTCTGTGGTAGGACAAGAAATGACTAATCCAGTAGCTTATGTTAATACTAGATTAGGCAATTATAATTGGTCAGATGATTTTATTGGTAATGCTTTTCTTGAAATTACTCCTATTAAAGATTTTAAATTCAAATCGACTGTTGGTTTAAAGAGAGCTTTTTGGGGTGACGAATCATTCACACCATTCTACTTTTTGAGTAATAATGTTAATACTTCCCAAAATTCTTTGAATAGGGGGACTAACGAAACTTTTGCCTGGAATCTTGAAAATACGGTTTCCTATTCAAAAAGTATTGGCGAGCACAACTTTACTTTATTGTTAGGACAAGGGTACTATGTAGATAATAATAGTCGCGGTACTTTTGTGTCTTACCAAAATTTACCCGTTAATAACCATGATGATGCCTCTTTCAACTTTCCAATTCCTTTAGACAAAATAACAGGAGGGGCTTATACATCACAAGAACATAGAGTTACTTCTTTGTTTTCTCGTTTAAATTATAATTATAAAGAAAAATATTTGCTAACAGGTATTATTCGTCGTGATGGTTCTTCAAGATTTGGGTCAAACAATAAATATGGTATTTTCCCTTCCTTTTCTGCAGGATGGGTACTTTCAAAAGAAGGTTTTTGGAAAGAAAATAATGTAGTAAACACCTTAAAAATTAGAGGAGGTTATGGAGTAACTGGAAATGATGCAATTCAAGATAATGGCTTTTTAGCGCTTATAGGCGGAGGAAGAAATTATACTTTCGGGACTAATGGTTTAACAATATCTTCAGGAAATAGTCCAGATGCACCTGCAAATCAAGATTTAAAATGGGAAGAAACATCGCAATTGAATATAGGTTTTGATGCAAGATTATTTAATGATATTACTTTAACTATGGAATATTATGATAAAAAAACGACTGGAATTTTGCAACGCGTAGATTTGCCCGGTTATGTTGGATCAACAGGAAGTCCTTTAGGGAACGTTGCCGATATGGGGAATAAAGGTGTTGAAGTTGAACTTGGATATCGTAAAAAATTCGGAGAATTTAACCTTTCAGCGAATGGAAATGTATCCTATCTAAAAAATGAGGTAACTTATTTAGGCCAAGGAAAAACATTTATTACTCAAGGGACTGCAGGATTTCAATCAATGGGAGAGGTAACAAGAACAGAAGTGGGTGAGTCTTATAATTCTTTTTATGGATTTAAAACTGCTGGAATTTTTCAAACTATCGCTGAGGTTAATGCTTATACAAATGCTGCTGGTGGTTTAATACAACCAAATGCAAGACCAGGGGATTTCCGTTGGACTGACACAGATGGAGATGGTTCAATAACTAATGCTGATAAACAATACTTAGGCAGTCCACTTCCAAAATATACTTTTGGTTTAACCATAAATATGGATTATAAAGGATTTGACTTTATGGCTTTTGCTCAAGGAGCAACTGGCAATAAAATATTTCAAGGCTTACGTCGTTTAGATATTCCAACTGCAAATTATCAAACAGAAGCTTTAGGTCGCTGGACAGGTCCGGGAACTTCAAATGATTATCCTAGACTAACAAACGATGATACTAATGGAAACTTTGGATTAATGTCTGATTTCTACTTAGAAGACGGAGATTATTTACGTCTTAAAGTGGTTTCGTTTGGATATTCTTTACCAAACGATATGGTTACAAAGAGTAAACTTAGTAAAGTGAGATTTTTTGTAACTGGTGAAAATTTATTGACTCTTACAAAATATACGGGTTACGATCCAGAAATTGGAGGAAATGTTTTTGGAATAGATAAAGGTTACTATCCGCAAGCCAAATCTTATTTGTTTGGAGTTAATGTTCAATTTTAATATATAGAATTATGAAAACAATAAAAATTAAGTTTTTATTTATTGCTCTTGCAATAATAATCACAATGGTTTCCTGCGAAAAAGACTTTTTAGAGGTAGCACCTAAAGGAACTAATCTGGAATCAAGTTATTATAAAAATGAAACCGAAGCTTTTGCAGGACTAGTCGCTGTTTATGATATGATGCGATTAAATTCCGGAGGATTTGACAATATGATTACCATGATGAATGCGGGTTCTGATGATCATTTAGCCGGTGGGGGATCAGAAACTGATGGAGTTGGAATTCAGGGTTTTTCAAATTATACCTTAAGTCCTACTACTATTTCACCAGATTTTTGGAATATGCATTATCAAGGTATTTTTAGAGCTAATTATTTACTTACTAAATTACCGGGTATTCCTATGGATGCTGAATTAATTGTAAGATACACTGCTGAATCTAAAGCATTGAGAGCTAATTATTATTTCAATTTAGTGAGAATGTTCAACAAGATTCCCTTAATTACTGTGCCTCTTACTACTCCTGAATTTTATTCAGTTAAACAAGCAGCTCCCGCAGATGTTTATGCACAAATAGAAAAAGATCTTACTGAAGCAATACCTTTTTTGCCAACTACAGTACCATCAGCTGATGCAGGTCGCCTTACTCAAGGAGCAGCAAGAGCATTACTTGGAAAAGTGTATTTATATGATAAGAAGAATGCATTGGCAGCAACAGAATTAGCTGCAGTAAATGGGACCCCAGGCGGTACAAGTCAATATGGTTATAAATTGTTGACTAAGTATAGTGATCTTTGGGTAGTTGACAATAAATTCAATACTGAATCTATTCTTGAGGTAGCTCATACATCTGTATCTAGCGCCAGCTGGGCTAACCATCCTTATACTTCTTATGGTGATTCCGCAGAAGGAAATGTAGTCAATGTAATGGTAGGACCTAGATCTTACACTAAAATTGCTGCTTCTGCTGAAGACATTCCATCAGGATGGAGTTTTAATGTAATTACACAAATGTTTTATGATGTAATCAAAACAGATCCTAGATTTGCTGCAACGGTTTTAGATATGAAAGCGTTAAGTGCAGCTGGTAAAGCAAGTTATCTTGCTGGTTATCAAGATACTGGTTATTTTCTTAATAAATTTATTCCAAGAAAAGCTGATGTAACAACAGGTACAGGAGATGCGGTTTTAAATTATCATCAAAACTCTTATGTTATTCGTTTAGCGGATACTTATTTAATGGAAGCAGAAGCGCTAGGAGGAACAGGACAAAGAGCACAAGACTTACTTGATGCTGTTAGAGCCAGAGTTGGTTTAGCAAGCACTCCTGTTTCACTTGCTGCCATTAAAGCAGAACGCAGATTAGAATTAGCTGGTGAAGGACACCGTTTCCTAGATTTAGTGAGATGGGGGGATGCAACAACTGTTTTAGCAAGCAGAGGTTTTAAACCAAATAAAAATGAAGTTTTTCCAATTCCCTACAAAGAATTGCAAAATACTTTGTTAGTTCAAAATCCTGGATATAATAATTAATAATAATAATATGAAAAATATAAAATTAATATTCGGCTTTGTATTGCTACTGGCTGTTACAATAAGTTGCACTATTCCTGATGGGATTAATCAAGACACTTCTTTTTTAAGTTCTGTAGCTTCAGCAAACGTTTCTAAAATTTTTAACATAAGTACTGATAATTCAGGAATAGTTAGAATTACGCCAACAGGAGAGGGTGTAACCTCTTCTCAGGTTGTTTTTGGTCACGGAATTGATAAAGACGCATCTGCTATAGTTAAACTTGGTTCAAGTGCTACACACAGTTATCCAGAAGGTTCTTATACTGTAACTATCACTTATACCGATATTGCAGGAAATCAAACAACTACAACTTATCCGTTGGTTGTAACTTACAGAGCTCCAGAAAATGTAGTAATAAAAACTTCTGGGGAAATGAAAGTAAATGTAACCGCATTATATGCTAAATCATTTTTAGTGTATTATGGAGATGTTGCTAATGAAGTAGGTACTCCATTGGAACTTGGTAAAACATTGCCGGCTCATACTTATCCTGCTCCAGGAAGCACTCCTTTTGTTATGAAGGTAGTAGCATTGAGTGGTGGAGCTGCAACAACTACTGTAAATAAAACATTATTTGATTTGCCTATTGACTTCGAAACACCAGATGTAGAATCATTTATTACTTTTGGTAGTCCAATTTCACTATTTGCAACAGTTGAAAATCCTAATGCAACAGGTCTTAACACTAGTGCAAAAGTAGGTATGTTTACTAAAGGAGGAACAACGAGCGGAACGCTTAGCGCATTTAATATTCCAATAAATTTTGCTTATGGAAAAAAAATAAAAGTTATGGTTTACAATCCTAATCCGGCAAATATTGGTAAAAATATAACTTTGTTATTACAAGGACCTGTTATTGTAGGGCAACCGGTAAATGGTGTTGCAATAAAAAAGATGCCAGTTACTACTTCTGGAGCTTGGGAACAAATTGTCTTCGACTTTGGAACTATTGCTGCTATTCCAGCTGGAACTAAATTCGGACAACTAATTTTGCGTTTTAATGATACGCAAGCTGGAGCACAAGAAGTTATCTATGTAGATGATTTCCAACAAACTAATTAATATTAAAAATATGAAAACAAATATAAAATACTATTTTGGTGTATTCTTCTTGATGCTTTTTGTAGTTACAAGTTGTACTGAAGACACCTATTCTATTGGAAATTTAATAGCTCCTAATAATATTGTTATTAATGCGGTTATCGTTGGTAAAGATGCTACAAATCCTGATGGTGATGGCTCCGGTACAGTGATTTTTACAATAACTGGAGACAATATTCTTGGAGCTTCAATTGATTATGATGACACAAATAATTTTGATGCTGTTATTCTGTCTAATCTTAATTCAGCTACTACCACATATGCTGTTGATCCTAAAGTTTCAGGGGTTTATAAGTATAGGGTTACTGTAGTTGCTTCAGGAGTAGGTGGTACTTCGACAAATGTCACTAAAGATATTTCAGTATATTTAAAATATTAATACTCTATAAGTAGCTATTGTTATATATGTCACAAACAATTTTCAAAAGCTATGTTTATTAGAGTTATAGGATTCAAAAAAGGAAATGCTTGGTATTTAAAACAATATCCAGCAACCTGATTTTTTTAAACAAACCCCAGAACTATATTTTGGTTCTGGGTATTTTAATTTTTTTATTAATTCAAAATAACGTTCAAATGATACAAAACAACTTGGTTTCAAAATTTTTTAACTGGCGAATAATTACATTTATTAGCATTATAATAATAAGTGCTTTTGTTTCTTGTACTGATAATGGTAGCGGAGCATATGGAACTACTCCATCTAATGTTGTGGTTACAGCACAAATTGTTGGTACAAGTACACAATTTCCAAACGGTGACGGCAATGGGACAGTAATTTTTAACATTAGCGCAACAGATGCGACTTCATATAAAATAGCTCTTGGGGAAGGAGATGTTCAGGATGTGACTAGTGGCCTTTATACTTATAAATATAAGACATCGGGGACTAATACCTTTAAAGTTTATGTTTCAGCTTATAACGGACCTAATTTCGCTAGCACTTCTGTTACACTAACTTTGTATGTTGCTCCTGCAGGAATTTGGTCAGACGAATTTAATACTCTTACTCCTGAAGCACCTGATGGGGCAAAATGGGGTTATGATTTAGGCGCTGGAGGTTGGGGAAACAATGAAGCCCAATATTATACCAGTAGACCTGAAAACGTAATTGTTGAAGGAGGTTCTTTGAAAATTATTTCCAAAAAAGAAAACTATCTTGGAAGTAGCTATACCTCTGCAAGACTTCAAACTAAAGGTAAATTTTCGTTCAAATACGGCAGAGTAGAAATGCGTGCAAAACTACCTTCTGGAGGAGGAACGTGGCCAGCATTGTGGATGTTGGGAAGTAATATAGATACTGCTGTTTGGCCGGCATGTGGAGAAATCGATATGATGGAACATAAAGGAAATGATTTAAATAGAATATATGGCACACTTCATTATACAGGCCATTCAGGTGGAGGTGGTGATTCGTCTAGTGTAATTCCAAATACTACTGCATCTACTCAATTCCATATTTATTCTATAGACTGGAGAGCAGATGCTATCAAATTTTATGTCGACGGTCAGTTGTTTAAAACTTTTGTAAATTCGGCAAGTTTACCTTTCAACCAGAATTTTTTCCTCATTTTCAATTCGGCAATGGGTGGAATCTTTGGAGGAGCTATTGATCCTAATTTTGTTTCTTCAACTTTTGAAATAGACTACGTTAGAGTTTATAATTAATGGTTGTTGGGTTTTTATTATTGCTTCTGTTTTTATTGAGCAGAAGCAATAATAAAAAAATCATTTTCAATAATTAATAATCGAATGCAAAATGCATTCTAATATTAAAGAAAGCTGCACTCAAACCTCTCCTAACTATTTGTTGATTTGCATAAACATTTTATTAGAAAGTAGAGTATAATGAACTTATTTTTGGTAAATAACTAATAAAAAATTAAACAGTTAACAAGCAAATAATGATTATATGCAAACTAAAAAAAGTTCTGTAACACTAATTGCGCTAGTAGTTGCAATGGGTGGATTTCTAATGGGTTTTGATGCCTCGGTTATTTCCGGAGTAATCAAATTTATAGAACCAGAATTTCAGCTTTCAAAAATCGAATTGGGATGGGCTGTTGCCTCTTTATCCTTATCGGCTACTGTGGCGATGATGTTTGCGGGACCTATAAGTGACAAATATGGTAGAATTATAGTCTTAAAATATTCCGCTTTGTTGTATGCGTTTTCTGCTATTTTATCGGCTGTGGCACCTACCTTTTTTATTTTGGTATTTGCTCGAATGTTGGCCGGAATTGGAGTGGGGATTTCGCTAATAATAGCTCCAATGTACATTGCTGAAATCGCTCCGGCAGACAAACGGGGAAAAATGGTCTCTTTCAATCAGTTGAATATCGTGATTGGCCTTTCAGTTGCTTTTTTTACCAATTATCTTATTGTGCATTTAGCAAGTTCTGATGCTGCTTGGGTTGATGCTTTAAAAATTAGAGAATACAACTGGAGATGGATGTTGGGAATTGAATTTATACCAGCGGTATTGTATTTTATATTTCTATTTTTCGTTCCTCAAAGTCCAAGATGGCTTATTATGAAAGGAAGATTCAGTGAAGCTTTGGACATAATGAAAACCGTTGGAGATGAAAAAGTTGCAGAGAAAACCGTTAGCGAAATCCAGGAAAGTATTTTATTAGATGCTGCTCCAAAAGAAAAAATTTCCATCAAGGAATTGTTTGTGCCTTCAATGAAATTAGTAATGACTATTGGAATTGGAATCGCCATATTGCAACAAATTGTCGGGATCAACTGTGTATTCTTTTATGCTCCAATGATTTTTGAACAATCAGGAATTGGCACCGATGCTTCTTTTATCCAAGCTATTTTAGTAGGTCTAATCAACGTGGTGTTTACCATAGTAGCGATGGTATTAATTGATAAATTGGGTAGAAAACCTTTGTTAGTTATTGGTGTAAGTGGTATAGCACTAAGTATGTTTGTTCTGGCTTTTAGTTTTAATGCAGCAACTTATACTCTAACAGATACTTCAGTAGACAATCTTCCAACGGAAATAGCTGATGGTCAACTAAATTCTTTAAAAAACAGAACCTTTGAAACAGATACTGAATTTAAAAATGCGGTAGCAGCAACTATTGGAACTTCAGTTGCCAATAAATATGAATCAGAATTGATTACGGCTTCTATAAAGATGAATTCAACACTAATCCTATTTTGTATTTTAGGTTTTGTGGCTTCATTTGCCATTTCATTAGGTCCAGTAATGTGGGTGCTGTTCTCAGAGCTTTTTCCAAATAGAATACGAGGAGTTGCCATTTCTTTTGTTGGATTCATAAATTCGGCGGTAAGCTTTTTAGTTCAACTCGTTTTCCCTTGGGAATTATCAAGATTAGGAACTACTTTGACTTTTCTGATTTTTGGACTTTTCGCCTTTTTTGGACTTATATTAATTATAAAATTATTACCCGAAACGAAAGGAAAATCGTTGGAACAATTAGAAGCAATTCTTGTAAAATAAAGGATTGATAAAAGTAAATATGATAAATCAATATATAAAATTCGTAAAGCAAAGTTTTTTTCCATTAATGATGATTTTGTTTTTGTCTAATTGTGCCAATATAAAACCAAAAAAAATAGCTGAAAACAATGAAAGTAATGTTTCAACAGTAATTACTCAAGGCGACAAAGTACGAATCGATAAAAATACAGATGGTTTTAAACTCAAAGTTAATGGTCACGATCTAATTATAAATGGAATGAACTGGGATTATTTTCCTATTGGAAAAAACTACACTTATATTTTGTGGGAGCAACCGGACAGTATCATTAAAAAAGCATTGGATAATGAAATGCCATTATTAAAAAATATGGGTGTGAATGCGATACGAGTATACACAGGTATTCAAAAAAAATGGATTGAATATATTTATACTAATTACGGTATCTATACCATGATAAATCACTCATTTGGTCGCTATGGTTTAACGTTAAACGGTATATGGGCATCAAATACAGATTATTCTGATGCATTAACGAGAGAATTGCTATTAGAAGAAGTAAAACAATTGGCTATAGACTATAAAGATACCAAGGGGTTATTATTGTTTTTATTGGGTAATGAAAATAATTATGGTCTGTTTTGGGAGGGTGCAGAAACAGAGGATATACCTGTAAATGACAGAAAATCTGCTGTTCGTGCTCAGGCAATGTATAAGTTATTCAATGAAGCAGCTGTGGCTATGAAAACCATTGATAATTCACATCCAATTGCGATTTGTAATGGAGATGTGCTTTTTCTTGATTTAATAGCAAAAGAATGTCCAGATATCGATATATACGGAACCAATGTTTATCGTGGAATTTCATTTGGAGATTTATTTGAAAAAGTGAAAAAAGAATATGGTAAACCTGTTTTATTAACTGAATTTGGTTCAGATTGTTTTAATGTGCTCATTAATAAAGAAGATCAAAATGCTCAGGCGTCTATTCTTAAAGGGAATTGGAAAGAAATATATGAAAACGCAGCGGGTTTAGGTAAAAGTGAATATTGTATCGGTGGTTTTACTTTCCAATTTAGTGATGGTTGGTGGAAATATGGACAAACAATAAATTTGGACCTACACGATTCAAATGCCTCTTGGGCTAATGGTGGGTATATTTTTGATTTTGAAAAAGGGAAAAATAATATGAATGAAGAATGGTTTGGGATTTGTGAAAAAGGCTCGGCTAATGAAAGTGGAATATATCAATTACATCCACGATCAGCTTACTATATTTTAAAAGAAGTTCATCAGATTAATCCATTTACCAATAGTAAATCATTAAAAAAACTAAAAAAGAAATTTGATAAAATAAAAATAAAGGAGGCTTCTTAAAAGTGAAAAGCATCTTAATAATTAAAGAAATAAAATATTAATACAGAATAACATGAATATAGTCGAAATACAGGGAGAGAAATATTATAAAATTGCAAATCATGATACTATGCGTCCTTTTTTTATGAGCATTGTAAGTGATTCTAATCATTGGATGTTTATTTCGAGTAATGGCGGACTTACAGCAGGTAGAAAGAATGCGGAATTTGCACTTTTTCCATATTATACGGATGATAAAATAACCGAATTTGCTGATATTACAGGTAGTAAATCTATTTTTCAAATTCATTTTGATGATAAAGTAATGGTTTGGGAACCATTTACAGAACGTTTTAATGAAAACTATAATCTTACCAGGAATTTATATAAAAACTTTTACGGTAACAAAATTATATTCGAAGAGATTCACAACGATTTACAACTGACTTATAGATACCAATGGAGTTCTAGTAACCTTTTTGGGTTTGTCAAAAAATCTGAAATCATAAATAATTCAAATCAAAATTACAACATTACTGTATTAGATGGTATTCAAAATATTATGCCACATGGCGTAAGCAGTGATTTGCAAAATAGTACCAGTAATCTGGTGGATGCATACAAAAGGACTGAATTACAAGAAGAAAGTGGTTTAGGTATTTTTGCGCTTAGTGCCATAATAGTTGATAAAGCAGAACCTAGTGAAGCGCTTAAGTCAAATATTGTGTGGTCGTTGGGAATGGAAAATTCAACCCATTTGTTATCTTCTAAACAACTTCCTGCTTTTAGAAAACTTCAAAAACTAAAAAGCGAAACTGATATTAAGGGAGAAAAAGGAGCTTATTTTATTTCTAATGATTTGTATTTGCCTCAAAACACTTCAAAAGATTGGAAAATTATTGCAAATGTAAATCAAACTCAATCGCAAGTTATTCAACTTTGTGAGTCAATTATTCATGATAAAACCATTGAAAATAAACTCATCGAAGATGTTGAATTAGGGAAACAAAATCTTATTGCACTTAATGCTTCTGCTGATGGATTGCAATTTACTGCCGATAAATTAATTGATACTCGCCACTTTGCTAATGTTCTTTTTAATATTATGCGAGGAGGAATTTTTGATGAGAATTATCAAATAGGAAAAAAAGATTTTACACAATATTTAGCAAAAGCAAATGGTGAAGTGTTTGAAAAAAATCAAGCATTTGTTGAAGGTTTAAAAGATGAATTCTCATATATTGATTTACTTCAATTAATTGAAAGTCAAAATAATGAGGATTTAGTGAGGTTATGTACTGAATATTTACCACTAAAATTCAGTCGCAGACACGGAGACCCAAGTCGACCTTGGAATAAATTCTCGATTAATACTCGAAGTGAAGTAGATGATTCAAAAATTCTGGATTACGAAGGAAATTGGAGAGATATATTTCAAAACTGGGAAGCATTGGCTTACGCTTATCCCAATTTTATTGAAGGAATGATTTTTAAATTCTTAAATGCCTCTACATTTGATGGATACAATCCTTATAGAGTTACCAAAAGTGGATTTGATTGGGAAGCCATAGAACCGGATAATCCTTGGTCTTATATTGGATATTGGGGGGATCATCAAATCATTTATTTACTGAAATTTTTAGAATTTATTGAAAAGTATTCTCCTGGTAAACTAAGCTCATATTTTGATAAAGAATGTTTTGTTTATGCTGCAGTTCCATATACTATTAAATCCTATCAGGATATCTTAAAAAATCCAAAAGATACCATAGAATACAATCATAATTGGGAGAAAAAAATAAATGAAAAACGAGCGAAAATAGGTGCTGACGGTACTTTGATAGAGAATAATAACAATGAAATTTATCATGTAAATTTTATTGAAAAAATATTAGCAACTGTTTTAGCTAAGATGTCAAATTTCATCCCTGAGGGAGGAATATGGATGAACACCCAACGACCAGAATGGAATGATGCGAATAATGCCTTGGTAGGAAATGGAGTGTCTATGGTTACACTTTGTTATTTGCGTAGGTTTTTAAAAACTTTCCAAAATATATTAGAATCATCCGAATTAGAAACTTTTAAAATTTCTGATGAAATGGTAGAATTCTATCATGAAGTTAGAGAATGTTTAGTAGAAAATCAACATTTACTTTCAGGAAAAATTGATGATCAATCCCGTAGAAACATATTAGACCGGTTAGGAAAAGCGGCTTCTGATTATCGTCTTCAAGTATATAACACTGGATTTTGTGGTAAAAAAAGAACCCATTCTATAGCTGGTTTAAAAACATTCACAAAGGTAGCTTTAGCTTTCATCGAACATTCTATTAAAGCCAATCAAAGACCAGATAAATTGTATCAGGCTTATAACTTGATGTCTATTAAAAATAATAGTGTGGTTATCTCTAATCTTAGCGAAATGCTAGAGGGTCAGGTAGCAGTTTTAAGTTCTGGCTATTTGAATGCAAATGAATCATTAGAAATACTGAATGCATTAAGAAATAGTGCTTTGTATCGTCCCGATCAAAACAGTTATATCTTGTATCCGAATAAAGAATTGCCTAAGTTTTTAGAAAAAAATAAGGTTCCAAAAGGAAGTATTGAAAAGTCAACTTTATTAGCAAAATTAATTGCTAATGCTAATTATTCTATTGTAGACAGAGATGTTAAAGGAGGCTTTCATTTTAATGGAAACTTCCATAACGCAAATGACTTAAAAGCAGCCTTACTACAACTCAAAAATCAAGAACAATATCAAGTTTTGGTTGAAAAAGAATCTGAAGAAATACTCCAAATTTTTGAAGATGTTTTTAATCATAAGGCATTTACAGGCAGATCTGGAACGTTTTATGGATATGAAGGATTGGGTTCTATTTATTGGCATATGGTATCAAAGCTGCATCTGGCTGTTCAAGAAGTAATTGAAAAAGCTTATAAAGATAAAGAAGATATTGCTGTTATTCAGGCTTTGTCATTGCATTATGATGAAATAGGAAAAGGTATAGGCGTTCATAAAACACCAGAAGTTTACGGAGCATTTCCAACGGATCCTTATTCGCATACCCCTTCGCATAGAGGAGCTCAACAACCTGGAATGACTGGGCAAGTAAAAGAAGATGTCCTTACAAGAAAAGGTGAATTAGGTGTAAAAGTAGAAAGTGGTCAACTGATGTTTCAACCTACTTTGCTAAATAAAAATCAATTTTTGCAGCAAGAGGAAATGGTAAGTTTTATAGATTTTGAAAACAAGCCCTATTCAGTAACGTTAGAAAAAGGAAGTCTGGCATTTACTATTTGTCAAGTGCCTATGATTTATAAAATTGCAGATAAGAATCAAATAGAAGTAAAATATAAAAATAATGAGATAGAAACTATTTCAACTTTGATTTTGAGTCATGAGTTGAGTCAAAAAATATTTGACCGAACAGGAGAGATTATTCAAGTAACGGTGGCTATTATTATTTAGTTTGATGAAAAAAAGTGCAATCTTCTTTCTTCTGGTGCTTATGTCGTTGCTGTTTTGCAATTGCAAAAGTACTAATTCAAAAGTATCAATTGAAATTACTGCTGAAAAAATATTGGGAAATCCAAATTATAAGACCTTCTGTTATGGTGGGTATAGAGATAAAACAAGGGATGTTGAACCTACTATTGCTCAAATAACAGAGGATTTGAAAATTCTCTCAGCGATGAACATTAAAGTTCTTAGAACCTATAATGTGCATCACACAGACACTTCTAATTTATTAGAAGCAATAAGAGCATTAAAGAAAGAGAATCCCCATTTTGAAATGTATGTGATGTTAGGGGCTTGGATAGATTGCAAAAACGCTTGGACAGCAAACCCTCTCATTCGCAATGAAGACAGTGATCGCAATCCCATAGAGATCGCTGAAGCCGCAAAACTGGCAAATGAATATCCTGATATTATTAAGATTATTGCTGTAGGAAATGAAGCGATGGTAAAATGGGCTTGGAGTTATTATGTTGAGCCAGGTATCATATTAAAATGGGTAAATCATTTGCAGAATTTAAAAAAGGAAGGAAAATTACCTAAAAATGTATGGATAACAACTTCTGATAATTTTGCCTCTTGGGGAGGTGGTAGTGATGACTATCATGTAGAAGATTTAAATCAACTCATAAAAGCAGTCGATTATATTTCGATGCATACTTACCCAATGCATGATACGCATTATCATCCATTATTTTGGGGAACGATGGCTAATGAAGAGCAATTATCTCAAAAAGAAAAAATTGATGAAGCAATGATTAGATCCAGAGATTATGCTATTTCGCAGTATAATAGTGTTGTAAATTATATGAAATCAATAGGTATAAATAAACCTGTTCACATTGGAGAAACGGGTTGGGCTTCATATGACAATAAGCTTTATGGCAACGAAGGTTCAAAAGCTACAGATGAATACAAAGCAGCGGTTTATTATAAATTGATGAGCGAATGGGCAAATAAAGAAGGAATTTCTCTTTTTTATTTTGAAGCTTTTGATGAACAATGGAAGGATAGTGGAAATCCATTGGGATCAGAAAATCATTTTGGATTATTTAATTTACAATCTGAAGCTAAATATGCCCTTTGGGATTTAGTAGATAAAGGTGTTTTTAAAGGGTTGTCTCGTGATGGAAAACCCATTACAAAAACATATAATGGTAATGAAAAATCTTTGTGGTTGGATGTTAAAACTCCTTCTTTATTAAACAAAAAACAGTAATGGAAAAATTTAAATCGAATATCAGTTTTTATAAATTTTCGATAATAATTTTTATTGTGGCATTTTCATTGAATAGTTGTAAAGTTTCAAAAGATTTTAAAGTTGAAGTCTATGAAACCTCAGCACAAGGAAACTCTTTAAAAAAGATAACTGAATTTTCAGCAAATAAAAACCCACTTATAATTGCATTAAATCCAGAAGAAAAATTTCAAACCATTACAGGTTTTGGCGGTTCATTTACAGAATCAAGTGCTTATTTGCTCAATAAATTGAGTGCAGCAAATCGCAATAAAATTCTAGAAGCTTATTTTGGTGAAAACGGAGCTAATTATTCATTAACCAGAACGCACATTGCTTCCTGTGATTTTTCACTTAGTAATTATACGTATGCAAAAGTTGAAAATGATAAGTTATTAGAAAATTTCACAATCGAAGATGATAAATTGGATTTAATTCCAATGATTTTAGACGCAAAAGCCATTTCGAAAGAAGGTTTTAAAATTATAGCCTCACCTTGGACCTCACCGCCTTGGATGAAAGACAATAAAAAATATGTTGGTGGAAAATTATTGCCTGAATTTAATGATTCGTTTACTTTATATTTTTCAAAATATTTAGAAGCTTATAAAAAAGAAGGAATCAATATTTGGGGAGTTACTGTAATCAATGAACCACACGGTAACGGAAACAACTGGGAGAGCACGCTGTTTTCGCCTAAAGAAATGACCGATTTTGTTCAGAATCATCTAGGTCCAAAATTAGAAAAAGACGGTTGGGCTGATGTTAAAATATTAGGGTACGACCAAAATAGAGCGGGTTTACCGGAATGGGTAGATGAGATGTTCAAAGACGAAAAATCTTCTAAATACTTTTCAGGAACTGCCATACATTGGTATGAAAGTACCTATGATTATTTACCAAATGCATTGCAATATGCCCACAAAAAAGCACCCAATAAATATTTAATTCAAACCGAAGCTTGTGTGGATTCTGAAGTACCACATTGGAATGATGATGCTTGGTATTGGAATAAAGAGGCCACAGATTGGGGTTGGGATTGGGCAAGTGAAAAGGACAAATATTTACACCCAAAATATGCCCCTGTTAATCGTTATGTAAATGATATTATAGGATGTTTGAATAATTGGGTTGATGGTTGGGTTGATTGGAATATGGTTTTAGACACTCAAGGTGGACCTAATTGGTTTAAAAACTGGTGTATTGCTCCTGTTATTGTAGATATCGATAAGGATGAGGTGTATTTTACACCACTATATTACTCAATGGCACATTTTAGCAAATTTATGAGACCAGGAGCTATTAAAATTGGCTGCTCTATTAACGATAAAGATCTGATGGTGACTGCGGTAAAAAACCCTGATAAGACTATTGCAGTGGTTGTTTTTAATCCTACAGAACAAGAACAATCTCTGGAAATTAATCTTAATAAAAAGAAAAAAAAGATTTCAATCAATGCAAAAGCATTGCAAACTATAGTAATTAAACCCTGATAAAAAATTATAATTAAAACTCTCTAAATATGTCAAATAACTCTTCAAACCCAAATGGTATGGTTCCTATGGGTCAAAAAATTGCATTTGGATTAGGTATGTTAGCTAACCAAATGTTTCCTGCTGCACTTGGAATTTTCATGGTAGTATTAGTGCAAAATTTAGGTTTCCCAGCATGGATGTGGGGTATTTTGTTTTTTCTACCTAGAATATTTGATGCTTTCATAGATCCTATTATGGGTTTTATTTCTGATAATACAAGATCCGTTTGGGGAAGACGAAGACATTATGTTTTTATTGGAGCAATCATTATGGGGGTTTCCTTTGTTATAATGTGGCAATTGTATAGAGAAAATGGACTAGATTATAATTTTGTATTCTTCCTTTTAATGTCGTTTGTGTTTTATTTAGGGTTATCTATTTTTAGTGTTCCTTATGTAGCTATGGGTTATGAAATGAGTGATGATTTTCATGAACGAACAAATATTATGGCAATTTCACAATGGATTGGGCAATGGGCATGGGTAATTGCACCTTGGTTTTGGGTGGTTATGTATGACCCAAAATGGTTTCCTAATGCAGATACAGCCACAAGAAGTTTAGCTATATGGGTAGGTGTTTCGTGCATGATATTGGCGATGATTCCTGCCATCTTTATTAAAAGCAAGTCTACATTAAATGAGGAAAGTTTTGCGCCATTAACGTTTAAAACAATAAGAGGTAGTTTAAAGGAAATTTTTAAGAGTTTCAAAGAAGCTTTTAGTAGTGCGCCTTTTAGAAAACTTTGTATTGCTACTTTCTTAATTTTTAATGCCTTTAATACCGTAGCTGCATTTTCTTTCTTTATTGTGGTTTACTATCTTTTTAATGGCAATGTTGTTGCTGCAGGTATTTGGCCTACCCTTTTTGGTTGTGTGGGAGCATTATCAACTACTTTTTTAGTAATACCAGTTGTAGCCTGGATATCTAGAAAAATGGGTAAAAAAGATGCCTTTTTACTCTGTCAGGGAATATCTATTTTAGGATACATTTTGCTTTGGTTTCTCTTCATTCCGGGTAAACCCTATATGTTTTTGTTTGCATTACCTTTTTTCTCTTTTGGTATAGGAAGTTTATTTACTTTGATGATGTCTATGACAGCTGATGTTTGCGATTTGGATGAATTGACTTCGGGTAAAAGAAGAGAAGGAATCTTTGGAGCTATTTACTGGTGGATGGTTAAGTTTGGTTTTGCAATAGCAGGATTATTAACGGGTGTTATTATGACGATTGTCGGATTTAATGCAGATGCAGCAACTCAACCTGAGGGAGCAGTAACTGGTTTGAGAATTTTTTACTCAGGCATCCCAATTTTAGGCACATTGATAGCTATGTGGATAATGAGAAATTATGACTTAACTGAAGAAAAAGCAAAGGAAATAAAAAAAGAATTAGTTGCCAGAAAACTTGAATTTATAGAAGTTCCAAAATTAGTTGTGGAAAACGAAATAATTTTATAAAGTTAATTTAGTACCATTCTTTTTAATTTTATCAGCCCAAAAATTATTATTGAGTAAAAATCAATAATAATTTTTTATGTAAAAAAAGTACATAAAACTCAAAATATAAATTTTTTAATGAACTATAGGTATTAGTGACAATACATATCAAAATCTATTTTAATGAATTAAGTACCATTAAGTTTTGAATTAATTTTATACATAAAGATTAATTATTTACCTTTTTACTTGCTTCTTAAGATAAATATTTGTTAAATTTGACAAATAATAAACCACAAAAAATATTAGCCTATTATATAGAACTACTTTTTAGAGAAAATTGCTCCAATTTCATAAAAAAACTAAAAGGTATAACTATGGCTGATATTCAACTTCCAGACGCTTTATTGGTAAAAAATTATGTTGAAGGCGACGAAAAAGCTTTGACAGTATTAATCAATAGACATCAATCGAAAATATTTGGTTTTATATATTCGAAAATCTCGGATAGAGACATTTCTAATGATATATTTCAAGACACTTTTATTAAAGTAATCAAAACTTTAAAATCAAAATCCTATAACGAGGAAGGTAAATTCTTGCCTTGGGTGATGCGAATTGCCCACAATCTTATTATTGATCATTATCGAAAAAATAAAAAAATGCCAATGTTCAGAGAAACAGAGGAATTCTCCATTTTTTCAATTATGTCTGATAATTCGCCCACGATAGAAAATAAAATCATTCGGGAACAGGTCGAAATGGACTTAAAAAAACTAATAGAGGAACTTCCTGCTGATCAAAAAGAAGTATTGGTTATGCGAATGTACCAAGATATGAGTTTCAAGGAAATTTCTGAAATAACTGGTGTTAGTATTAATACTGCTTTGGGAAGAATGCGTTACGCTTTGATGAATATGAGAAAAGTTATTGACAAACATCAAATTATTTTAACAAATTAATACTATATTGAAAATTGTTGCGTTGTAATAAAAAATCACAAATTTTATTACTTTATGGCAAAAATTTACTTTAAAAAAACATTAGCAATTCCTACAATGAAACCCAAAAAAGAGACTATTTCTTTTTTATTAAATTACTCAAAAGCATTGAGCATAATAAAGGGTAAAACGATGAGTTTCGAAGTTATGGCTAATTAGAAAAACATCCCGAAAATCATCGGGATGTTTTTGTTTTATATTCTTCCAAAACAGTTTTTCTGCCAATGGTTTTCGTAATAATGTCTTTCTCTAAATTCCATCCTCTTGCCGGAGAATATTCACGGCCATACCAAATCATTTGAAGATGCAAATCATTCCATGTTTTTATTGGAAAAATTTTTTTGGCATCTTTTTCAGTTTCCACTACATTTTTTCCGCTAGATAAATTCCATCGATACATTAATCTGTGAATGTGTGTGTCCACAGGAAAAGCAGGGAATCCAAATGCTTGAGACATTACAACACTAGCTGTTTTATGACCTACAGCTGGCAATTCTTCCAGACTTTCAAAACTCTGAGGAACATTTCCACCGTGTTTATCAATCAAAATATGGGACAAACCGTAAATCCCTTTCGATTTCATTGGCGATAAGCCGCAAGGGCGAATAATTTCCTTTATTTCCTCGACCGACATTTTTATCATATCATAAGGATTATCAGCTTTGGCAAAAAGCAAGGGCGTAATTTGATTGACACGAACATCAGTGCATTGCGCCGATAGCAAAACCGCAATCAGCAAAGTATAAGGATCTTTGTGATTTAAAGGAATTGGAACATTAGGATACAATTCTTTTAACGTATTTATAACAAATGTTGCACGCTCTTGTTTGGTCATTTTTTATTAAATTTGAGTTGTAAAATTAATATAATTTTTATTATGTGCCTAATCCAGCTTTCCGTTTCAACTCCTCGTTTTTCAAGCTTTTTTTCTAAGCAATAGCAAGAGCTTCCTTTGGTCGCTTTGCTATTTCAAGAAAAAAACAGCTTCAAAAACTGCGGGGTTTTCACTTCAATCTGGGGCAAACCTAATAACCAAAACCCAATTATGACAACATTAAAAAAAGGGGATAAAGCTCCCAATTTTTCAGGCCTGGACCAAGACGGAAATTCGCATAAATTAGCCGATTATAAAGGGAAAAAACTAGTAGTTTTCTTTTATCCAAAAGCAAACACACCAGGTTGCACAGCCGAAGCTTGTGATTTAAGAGATAATTTTGAGCGTTTTCAAGCCAATAATTACGCGCTTTTAGGAGTAAGTGCCGATGCTGCAAAAGCCCAAGCCAAATTCAAGGAAAAATACAATTTCCCTTTTCCATTATTGGCTGATGAGGATAAATCCGTAATACAGGCTTTTGGAGTTTGGGGCCCCAAAAAGTTTATGGGAAAAGAATATGACGGCATTCACAGAACTACTTTTGTAATTGATGAAAATGGAGTTATCGATGAAGTAATTTCGGAAGTAAAAACAAAGGCTCACGCTGCTCAGATACTGAAATAAAGATATAATTTCAAAAGAAAAAGCCAGAAAAAAAATTATTTTCCTGGCTTTTTTTATCTAAAATCTGTTATGAATATAGCTAATTACTTTTCTCAAGCAGTTGATTGACTTTATATCCAAAAAGTTCTTGTTTTTTGATTATTTCGGCAACACCAGACGGCAACATAGATTCCCAACCTGGTTTATTTTCGCTAATCATTTTTAGCACTTCTCGAGAGAAAACTTCAAGATTTTCAGGATTGTAGTTATCAATGTCAACCACTTTTCCGTTGAATTTGAAAAACTTATACAATTCCTTCATTCGAGGATGTACTTTTAAGGTTTCAGAATTCATAATTTCGCCATTTTCATCAATCATTGGATATAAATAGACTTTCATATCACGATAGAATAATTTTCCAAAAGCTTCCAGAATTCCACCACTTAGATGACGATAGTATTTTTCGTCAAAAATGTCAACTAAATTATTCACACCCATTGCTAAGCCCATTCTGGCTTTGGTATATTTTGAAAAATATTCAACAACTTTATAATATTCCTGAAAATTGGAAATCATTACCGTTTGTCCAAGCGAGCAAAGTAATTGAGCTCGATCCATAAAGTCTCTTTCGTCAATTTCACCATCAGAACGTAGGTTTGATAATGTGATTTCAAAAATAACCAAGGTGTTTTCGGCATTAACTTTATGTTCGTCCAGAAACATTTTTAATGATTCCTCGTACATATCCATATTTACCTTTGTCACAGGACGAAAACTTCCTCTTAAAGCAAGAATGTTTTTTTTGTATAATATGGCAGCCGGAAGTATGTTTCTGCCTTCTGGATCAAAAATTACGGCGTCAGTCATTCCGTTTTTAACTAATTGTAGACTCATCAAACGATTGTCAACATTAGCAAAACGGGGCCCGGAGAAATTGATAGTGTCTATTTCAAGTTGATCTTTGTCAAGATGATCATAAAGATAACGCAACAATCGTTTAGGGTCGTTGTATTTATAAAAGGCACCATATATTAGATTTACTCCAAGAATTCCGAGTGTCTCTTGTTGCAAACGAACATCAGTTTCCTTAAAACGAATGTGTATGATGATTTCGTTGTATTCTTCCTCAGGTTCAATTTGGTACTTGATACCTACCCATCCGTGTCCTTTGAATTGTTTGGCAAAGTCAATAGTAGCAACCGTATTGGCATAACTAAAGAACATTTTATTTGGATGTGTCTTCCTGCTTAATCGGTTTTCTATTAGACCAGCTTCGTGAGAAAGCATTTTTTTGAGACGGCTTTCTGTTACATAACGACCATCTTCTTCAATTCCGTAAATAGCATCACTAAAATCTTTATCATAAGCAGACATTGCTTTTGCAATCGTCCCTGAAGAACCTCCAGCTCTGAAAAAATGTCTTACTGTTTCTTGTCCAGCACCAATTTCGGCAAAAGTTCCGTATATATTTTCGTTCAAATTGATACGAAGGGCTTTGTCTTTTATAGAAGGAATTTGTTCGATGACTTTGTCACCTTTCAATTTTATTTGTGTGTCCTTATTCATTAAAATAGTGCTAATTTGCCGCAAAGTTAGTAAAATAGGTTTCTAATTAAAGAGATTTATTGCTATTTTTGTAAAATAATTAGCAAAAACCGTGCTAGATGAATGTATATTTTTTAGGAACTGGCACTTCACAAGGAATTCCTGTAATCGGAAGTGTTCATTCTGTTTGTCAAAGCACTGATTTTAAGGATAAAAGACTTCGAGTTTCGGCTTGGATTACATGGGAAAACCATTCATACGTAATCGATTGCGGACCTGACTTTAGACAACAAATGTTAGCTTCAAATTGCCAAAAAGTGGATGGAATTTTATATACCCACGAACATTCAGATCATACTGCTGGTTTGGATGATATTCGTCCATTTAATTTCAAGCAGGGTACAATGCCAATTTATGCACATCAGCGAGTTATTGATAATCTTAAAAAACGATTTGATTATATTTTTGAAACTGAAAATAAATACCCTGGAGCTCCTTCGGTTAAAACCATTGAAGTGGTAAATAATCATCCTTTCCCAATAGGAAATAAAATGGCAATTCCCATTAATGTTATGCACGGGAATCTGCCCGTTTTTGGATACAGAATTGATGACTTTGCCTATTTGACTGACGTTAAAACGGTCGAGAAAAGCGAAATTACCAAATTGAAAAATCTGAAAGTTTTGGTTGTAAATGCTTTGCGTGAAGAACCGCATTCAACTCACTTTAATTTACAGGAAGCACTAAATTTTATAGCTTTGATTAAGCCTCAAAAAGCGTATATCACTCACATTAGCCATATTATGGGTTTCCATGAAGAGGTACAACAAAAACTCCCAAAAAACGTTTATTTGGCTTATGATAACTTGGAAATTACCATTTAAAATTACTTAATAATGAAAAAATCCTTATTGCTTTACCTTTTTATTCTTGTGCTGCTTTTGAATCTTTTTACTTATATGTATTTCAGCAAGGAACTGGCTTTTGAACAAAATAAATTTGTTAATACAGAAGCAAAACTCAAGAAAGATCTGAATGCTGTCAATGTCAAGCTGAACGATGCCAATTATTTTTCCTTGGAAAATAACGAAAATGCCCAGAATTATTTCAATCCTGATACAGCAACAAAAACGATTCAAATCGAAAAGTTAATCCCTTTTGTCACTGAAAAATTATTGGATTTGAATGCTAATCCCAAAGGAAATCCATACGTTGGTCAAGATCAGATTGGAGCCAATAAATTCATCATCAATAAAGTGAGAATACTAAATCATCGCTGGATTATCGCTGATTATAGCGACGGAGAATATTGGGGAGAAGTTTTAATAAAGTATTTTGTCAATGAAGACGAAACGGTTTCTTTCGAAACATTTCAATCTTTATTATACCAGAAATAATAGTGTTCAGTGTTCAGTTTCTTTTAGTATTCAGTGATCAACTGACCACTAAAAAACTGACCACTGCCTACTTCCTTAAAGTAGCCAATTCTTAAAATCATAAAAATTTTGTGGTGAAACTCCGTGTCCAATTGGGTATTCCTTGTAAGTTATAGGTATTCCTAAATTCTCCAAAAAAGGTTTTGCTTTTCGTCCCCATTCCACCGGAATTACCTGGTCAACTGTGCCGTGAGAAGCAAATATTTTTAGATTAGAAAACGAATTTTTCAAATAATTTTCTTCCAGTATTTCGGGATTGATATAACCGCTCATTGCAACCACTCTTTGTACCTTTTCAGGATGCGAAAGCGCCACGGCATAACTCAAAATTGTACCTTGGCTAAAACCTATTAAGGTCACATTTGTAGCGTCAATTGGATAATTTGCAGTCAATTCTTCTATAAAATTGGCAATTAAATCTCTTGAAATTCTTGCCTGAACATTGTCAGAAAACTTTTTTTCATCCGCATCAAAATTGATGGCGTACCACGCATAACTCCCGTATTGTAGATTGTATGGCGCACGAGCCGAAACAATATAATATTCGTCAGGAAGTTCAGCTGCAAATGAGAATAAATCTTCCTCGTTGCTGCCATAACCGTGAAGTAATAGGATTAGCGGGTTTTTGTCCAACTTTATTTTGGGTTCTCTAACCAGATATTCTAAGGATAATTTCATTTTTCTAAGATATATTTGTAAACCATTTTTGGAAATAATTCCCCAACAAAGGAATTGGTTTTGTTTCCCCATTGATGGCACTAAAAATTCCATAAGTCCATAAAACAGAGAGAAAAACCCACATAGAAATGGAAATCATGGGACTGTCAAAATTACTGATGATTAAGCCCAAGGATATAAAAGTAATTGACAAACCCAGTGCTTGTCGAATGTGAAAAGAAGCAAATGAATTCTTGTTTTCAGAATTCATTGACATAGCGATGAAAACTCCAATGATTAAAATATAGCTAGTAATTGCGGCTGTTTTTCCCTTTTCGATGCTGTTGTTCATAAATAGATTTTATACCTGATATTTTTTTTAAAATCAGTTAAGTATAGTTTTTAGTTTAATATTAGTTTTCCCTGATTGTGAATTCCATATACTTTTCCTTTCATTTCAACTCCTAGAAAAGCGGAGTTTTTGGATTTTGAAAGGATATTTTCTTTCGTAAAAATGCTTTTTCCTTCAGGATTGAATAAAGTAATACTGGCTTTTTGACCTTCGTTAATACTTTGTTTTTCAATTCCGAAAGTAGTTTTTCCTTCAGTCAGTTTTTCGATTACTTTTTCCAAAGGCAAAACGGTTAACAAAGCGCCAAAAGCACTTTCTAAACCAATCGTTCCGTCTTTAGCCAAATCAAATTCCATTTTTTTGTGCTCAATATCAATCGGATTATGGTCAGACGTAATCATATCAATCGTATAGTCGAGAATTCCTGCAATCAATGCTTTTCTGTCGATTTCCGTTCTTAACGGAGGAGAAACTTTATATCTGGTATCAAAACCTTCCAAAGTTGAATCGGTTAAAACTAAATGATGAACCGCAACGCTGCAAGTTACTTTCAAGCCTTTGGCTTTAGCTTCCTTGATTAATTGCACCGATTTTGCTGTAGAAATCGTCGGAATGTGTAATTTTCCACCAGTATATTCGAGAAGAAATAAGTTTCTGGCGATTTGCAATTCTTCGGCAAGATTCGGAATCCCTTTCAATCCTAATTGAGTAGAAGCAATTCCTTCATTGGCAACTCCGTTTCCTTTTATATTTGAATCTTGGGCGAAAGCAATAACTAATCCGTCAAAATCCTGTACATATTGCAAAGCAATTTTTAACAAATTGGCGTTATCCAAACTCTTGTTATAATCTCCAAAGGCAACTGCACCAGCATTTTTCATATCGAATAATTCGCTCATATCTTTACCTTCACTTCCTTTGGTTAAAGCTCCAATAGGGAAAAGTTGCGTGGCAAAACCATTAGCTTTGCTTTTTACAAAATTAATTTGGGATTGATTGTCTATAATCGGGTAGGAGTTGGGTTGCAAAGCAATTGCTGTGAATCCACTTTGTGCTGCAATTGTCAAACCGTTTGAAATGGTTTCACGGTCTTCAAAACCAGGTTCTCCAAGGGAAACGCTGCTGTCAAACCAACCTTGAGAAATATGCAAATTATCGAGTTTTATTTCATCAGCATTTTCTGAATTGGGAAGCGATGTGCCTATTTTTTTGATAATACCATCAACAATTAAAATATCTGCAGTCTTGTTGTGAAAAGGACTTTCGGAGTCGATAATTTTTGCCTCCCTGATGATTATTTTCATAGTATTTATTTAATTATTTGAATTTCGTTTTACTTTACGAATCGTATAATTGCCATTTCTGTCACCAGCAAAAGCAATGCAAAGATAATAAACCATTTCCAAATTTGATTGTCAGTTCTGTCTGTTTGTAAGGTATCGAAAACTGTCGAGATGGAATCGATTATATTATAGTCGGAAAGTACATTTTCATTGGCTTGAGCCAAATTACTTTCGGTTCTGTTATAGTTGAAACTGATGTTTTGCAAACGTTTCTTTTGGTTGTAAATTCCATAATTCCCGGCTTGTTCTGGAAAATCATTGAATGTTAATTTTACTTTATCGTTCAGGATTTGTTGAATGGGAATAAAGGTTTCGGTCTCATTTTTGACATTCAGAATTTCGTCTTTTGATAAATTGACATCAACTAAAAACGAATTGTTATTACCAATAATAATTGCATTTACACCGGTGTTTTGATAATTCATTGCCATCTTGTAAAAGGTAGGTACAATCAAAGGCGATTGTTGAAAATTAGAATTCTCGGTATTAATTGGCGAGGCAAAAACATAAACCGCAGCAATAGGATTGTTGATGGAAGTCAAAAATGCTGTTAGATCTTCATAATACAAAACTGTCGGGTTTGAACTAGCAATTCCAAAGGAAATTTTTGTTTTTGGGTATTGGAAATTATTGATTTTATTTTCGAAAACGCCATTAAATAAAGGATGACTGAAGTTGATTTTAGTGATTAATTTTTCTTTGTTTTCCAAAGATTTGAATTGGATGTTTCCAAAATTTCTCAAACACGTATTCAAATTTCCTGTTGAAGCTTTAGCCGATGGAATAAGAACAAGGTTTCCCCCTTTTTCGACAAAAGATTTTAAGGTCGTTTGAAGAGCTTGCGGAATCTCGTCTAGTTCGTTCAATATAATGGCATCCTGCTTTTCGAGCAAATTGTAATCCAAAGTTCCAATCGCAAAATTATTGAAATTGAATTCGTCATTTGTGTAAATTCTAGATAAAAAGTTTGATTTTTCAGGCTGTCCAATGCTGATTACATTATTTTTTTCAGGTTTTGAAATACTGAAAAACAAAGTGTTGTCGTATTCCAATCCGTTGTCTATAATGGAGGCATAACCGTGAAAATCCTTTTTTGGGATGGTGAAATAGATTATTTTGTTTTTGGTTTCAAACTTCGTTAAAGTTTTTGCAACTAGTTTGTTTTGATTGTACAAAGCCACCGGAATCTCCTTATCTTTTTCGCCAAAAGCGGATAATTTTAAGCCAATTTCATAGAAATCATCCAACGTTTGGTGGATAAAAACGCTGTCAATTGAAACATTATTTTCGTGTTCTGCTTTCGGAATAATAAAATAGGTATTGGAATCTTTGTCGATACTTTTTAATTGTTTGGATTCCAAACCAACGGCATCCGAAATTACAACAACATCTTTGTTGAAAGCTGATTTTCTCGATTTTATTTTCGCCATTGCACTTTCTAGTTGGAATGGCAAAGCACTATATTTTAGGTTTTGTAATTCTGTTCGAATGGATTTGATATCGGTATTCCAAAACGTTTCGGAATTGGTAATCAAGGAAAAAGTTTGATTTTCGGGCGTGTTTTCGAGTAATTCCTGAACAGCTCTTTTTAGGAGTTCACCTTTTTGACCTTTGGCTTGCATTGAGAAGGAATTGTCCAAAACGATATACATTTCGTTGGAACTGTTTTTGCTGTCTTTGGCTTTAAAAAAAGGTTGGGCAAATGCAATAATGATGCAGGTTAACAAAAGTATTCGCGTGGCTAAAAGCAACCATTTTTTTATTTTAGAACTCTTTCTGGTTTGTATGGAAAGCTCTTTCAAAAAACGCACATTCGTGAAATATTCCTTTTTGAAACGTCGCAATTGAAACAAATGAACCAGAATTGGTATAACCAACAAGAAAAGGAAATAGAGGATTTCTGGATGTTTGAATTGCATTCTACTTTTGAGTTTACTTCACAGAATTATATTTTTAGAGGAGTTCAGTGAATTGCATTTGTCAAAGATAGTATTTTGATTTTATATTTGAGAATTAGGGTTTCAGATTTTGTTGGAATTTAGTTTATATTTGAGCAATAGAATTGATAATTATGACAAAAGAAACTGCATTACAACTTTTTGAACAAAAGCAAGTTCGTTCTTTATGGAATGAAGAAGAAGAAAAATGGTATTTCTCTATTGTTGATGTTGTAGGAGCTCTTACAGAAACTGATCGTCCAAGAAAATATTGGAGTGATTTGAAAAGTAAACTTAAAAAGGAAGGAAGCGAACTGTCCGAAAAAATCGGACACTTGAAAATGCTTGCTGAAGATGGTAAAATGAGGGAAACAGATATTGCTAATACAGAGCAACTTTTCCGTTTAATTCAATCTATTCCATCTCCAAAAGCAGAACCTTTTAAACTTTGGTTAGCTAAAGTTGGTAGTGAAAGACTCGACGAAATGCAAGATCCAGAAATAGGAATTGACAGAGCTTTGCAACATTATTTGCAATTGGGTTATTCTGAAAATTGGATTAATCAGCGTTTAAAAAGTATTGAAATCAGAAAAGAACTTACTGATGAATGGAAAAGCAAAGGATTAAAAGAAGGCGCACAATTTGCCATATTAACCGATATTATTACCAAGGCTTGGTCTGAAAAAACAACCAAAGAATATAAAATTTTGAAAGGTTTAAAAAAAGAAAATCTTCGGGATAATATGAGCAATACCGAATTAATTCTGAATATGTTAGCCGAAGCTTCGACCAAAGATATTTCACAAGCGGTAAATCCAAAGAATTTTAAGCAAAGTCAAAAAGTGGCTCAACAAGGTGGAAATGTTGCTAAAGTTGCCTTAAAAGAATTGGAAGCTAAAACTGGAAAAAAAGTAGTTACAAATATCTCTGCAAAAACACTTTTGGATAATAAAAAACAATAAATACATAGCGTAATACCAAATTATAGTTATTCTGTAGTTTAGAGATATTTATTCTTGCTATTTGTCACGCTGGAAGCGTCTAAAGGATAGTGCTCTTGTAAGTTGAGACGCTTTCAGCGTGACAAAGGAGTAGAATGTGTAGTGTATCAAAACGCAATTAGATTAAAAAAACAATAGATAATAATGCCATAAATATGAAAAAAACATACAGTATTCTTCTTTCCATTTTGGCTTTCAGTACTTTGCAAGCACAAGAAAACAAGTTCAATTTATTAATTGGAACGTATACTAAAAGCTGTGACAGCAAAGGAATTTATGTTTACGAATTCGATTCTAAAACAGCGGATTTAAATTTTAAAAATAGCACTGAAAACATCATAAATCCTAGTTATTTAACTGTTTCAAATGATAATAAATTTGTTTATTCTGTGAGTGAAAATGATAAGCAAAGTGCCGTAAGTGCTTTTAAATTTGATTCGAAAGAAGGAAAACTAGATTTTATCAATTCAGAGTTATCAAAAGGACAAAATTGTTGTTACATTATTAATGATGATAAAAATGTAATTACGGCCAATTATTCTAGTGGTAGTATTTCGGTTTTTGTTAAAAATAATGATGGTAGTATTGGAGAAGTTACGCAGGTGGTTCAACATTCAGGTAAAGGAATTAATGAAAAACGGCAGGAAGCACCTCACGCTCATATGGTGTATTTTTCTCCTGATAAAAAATATGTTTTGGCTAATGATTTAGGAACTGATAAGGTTTATGTTTATCAATACAATCCAAATGGAGGTACTGAAGTTTTAAAATTAAAAAGTAGTGTTTCTGTTACTCCGGGTGGTGGACCTAGACATTTAATCTTTAGTAATGACGGAAAATTTGTTTATGTTTTACAAGAATTAGATGGCACTATATCTTCATTTAGTTATGCCAACGGTAAATTAGCCAAAGTAAGCGAAACTACTGTTGTTGCCTCAGATTTTAAAGGAGATATTGGAGCTGCTGATATACATATTTCGCCTGACGGGAAATTTCTGTATGCAACCAATCGAGGAACGGCTAATGATATTTCAGCTTTCAAGATTTTGAAAAACGGAAAATTAGAATTCGTGCAAAGAACGAGCACTTTAGGAAAAGGACCTCGAAATTTCGTCATTGACCCAACAGGAAATTTTCTTTTAGTAGGCCATCAATATACAAATGAAATTGTGATTTTCAAAAGAGATAAAACAAAAGGAAGTCTAACGGATACTGGCAAAAGAATTCCCTTGTGTTCTCCGGTTTGTTTGGTTTTTACGAAGATTTAATTTCCGTAATAAATTGCAGTTTTCAGTCACAGTGAGCACTGAAAACTGAGACTGAGAACTATTTTTTATCCTTACGTTTTTTGGCTTGGTTTTTAAGCATATTTCTATTGACAGAACCGTGCGTTTTCTTTTTTGTTACACCAGGACCACCAAGATTGACTTTTTTATTCTTTTTAGTTTTCTCGTGAAAAGCTCCATCACCATCTAATTTTTGTTTTTTCATTAAAAATTTAATCGGTTGTCGGTCTTTTTCAGGTTCAATTAATTTAGATGAAATTTCGACTTCCGAAGGAAAATCTTGAATTTCTAATTCCATATTCATTAATAGTTCAATGGCAAATTTTGATTCTTCTTCACGAGGCGTGATGAAACTGATTGCTGTTCCTGTAGCATCAGCACGACCGGTTCTACCAATACGGTGCATATACAATTCAGGGAGTTCAGGCATTTCGAAGTTGATAACGTGCGTAATATTGGAAATATCCAAACCTCTCGCCATAATATCGGTAGTGATTAATCCGCGAAGATTTCCTTCTTGAAAGGAAGCCATCGTACTCAAACGATAATTTTGAGATTTATTGGAGTGGATTACTCCAAATTGACCATCAAAATCTTCTTCAATTCGTTCGTGAACCATATCCGAAATCTTCTTGTTGTTCACAAAAACTAAAACACGACTCGTGCTTTCATCGGTTTGCAATAAGTGTTTCAGAAGATTAATTTTGGTGTTAAAGTTGGGAACGTTATACGTAATTTGAGTGATGTTTTCCAACGGTGTTCCTGAAGCAGAAAGTGTAACTTCTTCCGGATAATCAAAGTAGTCGTTTAAAACTTTATCTACTTCGTCTGTCATTGTAGCCGAAAATAGTATGTTTTGACGTTTTTTTGGCATCATTGCTAAAATAGCTGTCAATTGTGTGCGAAAACCTAAATTAAGCATTTCATCGAACTCATCTATAACCAATTTTTGCATTTCTTCAAAACGAATTACATTGTCTAATGTTAAATCCATAATTCGTCCAGGAGTACCCACTAGTATGTCACATCCTTGATAAACAGTAGTTTTCTGAGTATTAATGTTGACGCCTCCAAAAATACCAACAGTGCGGACTGACATATATTTGGTCAATTTTTCTACTTCCTCAACCACCTGTACGACAAGTTCTCTTGTTGGAACCAGAATTACTATTTTGGGAGTATGACCAGGCGTGAATTTATATAGTTTTAATAAAGGCAATAAGTAAGCGAAAGTTTTACCCGTTCCGGTTTGAGCAATTCCCATCATATCACGACCAGACATAATCACAGAAAAAGTTTTTTCCTGAATGGGAGTTGGTGTGACAAATCCTAAATCGTCAATTGCTTTTTGTACAGATTTTGGAAGATTGAATTGTTCGAAAGTGGTCATAAAACGTAAATTTTGTGCAAAGGTACGTTATTTAATACTAATGAAAAATTCAGGAAGGTACTGCCTCTTTTTTCTTCATATAATAACTAATTATAAAAAGAATACCTACAACAACAAATGGAAGATTAATCATTGCAATTATTCCAAGGCACTGACCGATAGATAAATGATTTCGATTGTGATTAAGCATAAAGATAAATGGACTTGAAGCAATACCTATAAGTATAAAAAGAAGCCCTCCGAGATTTTCCCATTTCCAGGCAATGATAAGTAAAGCCGTCAAGATAAAAGTTGGGATAAGATGCAAGGCCAAACTGGCAAGTTGTTGCCAAATAGTATTACCTTGTTCAAAGGCGTCGGTAGCAAAAATACTTATAAATAGTATTGACAAAATACAAATAATCCTTGGTGTCCAATGTAATAATTTAATGGAAGGTTTCATCTTTTTATGGAATTAAATTAGTATTTCTTTGTAATTTTTTTTCCGCGCCAATGGCAAAAAGATTTTTTAACTTATAAATTTAATTAATTCAGAATATATTTAAAAGAAATTTAACTTTTTATTTACAAAAAGTTCTACTTAAAATCCTTCAAAAACTCCCAATCCAAATAAGGCAAAATCGTATTTTACAGGATCATTTGGGTCTAGTTCGCGCAATTTTGCATCTAATTCCGCTAAGGCTTTTCCATCGTTTTGTTTTCGGGTAAGCAACCCCAGTTTTCGAGCTACATTTCCGGAATGGACATCGAGCGGACAAGAGAGGAGTGAAGGTGAAATGCTTTTCCAAATCCCTAAATCGACTCCTTTGTTATCTTGGCGGCACATCCATCTCAGGTACATATTTATACGTTTTGCTGCGGAACCATTCATTGGATCAGAAATATGTTTCTGGGTTCTGTTTTGATGCGGAATTTCGAAAAATGCTTTCTTAAATTCAGAAATGCTTTTTTGCATCGAATTGGATTCTTGGTGTTTTGCAAAAATAGCTTCCAGTCCATTGTGGTGGTTGTAAATGTGTTGTAAACCTTTTATAAAACTGGCAAAATCCTGTCCATTAAATGTTCTGTGAACAAAAGAATCCAACCGTTCCAAATCATCTTCATTATGTGACATCACAAAATCATAAGGAGAATTCCCCATCAAATCCATCATCTTGTGCGCATTTTTGATAATCATTTTGCGATTGCCCCAAGCAATAGTAGCGCTCAAAAATCCTGCAATTTCAATATCTTCTTTTAATGAAAATAAATGCGGAATTTGGACGGGATCACTTTCGATAAAATCAAGGGTATTGTATTGAAGTACTTTTTCGTCGAGAAAGGATTTGAGTTCGAATGAATTCATAATTAGAACGCTGATAGTATGGATTTGCTAAAGCAAAACACTGATTGAAACGGATTTTTTCTTTTTCTGAAATCTGCAACCTGTCATCTAAATACTGCTAACTTATCAATCCATCCACCATCACTAATTTTCTATCCGCCATATTGGCAAGTTCCTCGTTATGGGTAACAATCACGAAGGTTTGTCCGAATTCATCGCGAAGTTTAAAAAATAATTGGTGTAAATTTTCGGCAGAATGGGTGTCAAGATTTCCCGAAGGTTCATCGGCAAAAATGATAGCTGGTTTGTTGATTAAAGCTCTCGCTACAGCCACGCGTTGTTGTTCTCCACCTGAAAGTTCATTGGGTTTGTGGTTGATTCGATGTGAAAGCCCAAGATATTCTAATAATCTTTTAGCTTCGGTTTCAGTTTCGTTTCTGGATTTATTGGCAATATAAGCCGGAATGCAAACATTTTCCAAGGCAGTGAATTCAGGCAATAACTGATGAAATTGGAAGATAAAACCCAAATTAAGGTTTCTGAATTTTGACAGTGTTTTATCATTCATCGTCAGAATATCTTGCCCATTGATTTTCAATTCTATTCCATTTTCGACAGTGGGTTTGTCTAATGTTCCAAGGATTTGCAAAAGTGTTGTTTTTCCTGCTCCGGAAGCACCAACGATGGAAACAATTTCGCCTTTCTCGATATGTAAATCAACTCCTTTGAGTACATGAAGTTGATCGTAATATTTATGTATGTTTTTTGCTTGTATCATTGATTGAAACTGTTTCCACAAAGAAACAAAGATTTTCTATATTTTGATGCAATTTTAAATCTAATATCTTAAATCTATAATCTAAAATGGCATTGGATTTGTATATTTGTTTTGAAAATTTTTAGAAAATGTCCAAAGAAACAGAGGTTGAATTCGTAAATAACAAAAACAGAAATCTTATTCTGGGAATATTGTTTGACGGTATCGGAATGTTGTCATTTACAATTCCATTTTTGGGAGAATTCTCAGATGTGGTTTGGGCGCCAATTGCTGGTTTTTTGATGACAAGAATGTACAAAGGAACCATTGGAAAAGTGGGTGGGATTTTCGCTTTTTTGGAAGAAATTATTCCTTTTACTGATGTGATTCCGTCTTTTACGCTGACTTGGATTTATAAATATTGGATTAAAAAAGAAAAATAATTTACGATTTTACTTTCTGAAAATAAAGCCCAATCCCATACTTTTCAGCATTTTTTTTGAAAACGGGAAGAAGAATTTTGATTGTCCAAAAAGATAGCCAAATGCCATTAATATAAAAGGATATAGAGGCAATACCAAAATTATTAATAAGAGGTAATATAAAAACCAATGGATATCTTTTTCATAAATACCCAATAATTCCATCATCAAATTAGAAATTTTTGCGGCAGTAGAACCTGTAATGGCAAAAACCACAAAAATGATAACCAATTGATAATTGGAAGTAATTCCCCAGCGTTTTTTTAAATTCCCCATCTTTATATGAAATGATGACAAATATAGTGAGATTATCTTATTGGCACGTAACCATAGAGCTTTTGTTTATATGTGTTTTGGAAATAAATCATATAGTTATAAATTAAATAATTTACTTCATAACCATAATTAATATTCGGCTCATAATTTATGGTCATTTCGTATAAATTAGGGTCATATTGTTGCGGTTGTAAAACACGACGGTTCCATTCGTTAACGTAAAATATGTTCTTATTTTCCATATAAGATTGCGAATGATAGCCTCGAGGATAAGCTCTAGTAACTAGCCAGGTGCTAAAACCGGGATCTATAATAATCACTTCATATTGCAGAGAATCATTCGCAATTCGGATGGTGTCATTTTGGGTAGCCAAAGGTTTATCAGTACTTGTCATAGTTTTCTTTGTGGTATTACAACCAAGAAGGATAAAGAAAATAAAGGTCAATATGATAAAACTATTTTTCATTATGAGAATATGAATGATAAAGTTACAAAAACAAATGATTGATTTAGAGTTTTTTGTAATAAAAAAAGGCTGTCTTTTTGAGACAGCCTAAATATATTTATTTCAGAAATTTTATCCTAACAAACTGATTATTTGAGAAGCCAATTCTGTACCTATTCTATCCTGAGCTTCTCCTGTTGCAGCTCCAATGTGTGGAGTCAATGAAATTTTTGGATGCATCAAAATCGTCATTTCCGGTTTTGGTTCACTTTCAAAAACGTCTAATCCGGCGAATAATACTTTTCCTGAATCCAATGCTTTTACTAATGCTACTTCATCAATCACACCACCACGAGCACAGTTTACGATTCCAACACCATCTTTCATAATGGCCAATGCAGCTTCGTCAACGATGTAACCATCTTGAGCAGGAACGTGCAATGTGATAAAATCTGACTCTTTAAACAACGATTCTAATGATTGGGAAACGATTGAAGTTATGATAGATTGTCCATCAAAAAATTCTACTTTAACATCTACTTTTGGGATAAACATATCAGCAGCAATTACTTTCATACCAAGACCTAACGCCATTTTTGCAGTTGCCTGACCTATGCGTCCAATTCCGACAATCCCAAGAGTTTTTCCTCTTAATTCGATTCCGTTTGCATATGCTTTTTTCAAGCCGTCAAAGTTCGAGTCGCCTTCAAGAGGCATATTTCTGTTAGAATCGTGTAAGAAACGAACTCCTGAAAATAAATGAGCAAAAACTAATTCTGCCACAGATTCTGATGAGGAAGCCGGTGTGTTTATTACGTGAATCCCTTTGCTTTTTGCATAGTCAACATCAATGTTGTCCATTCCAACACCGCCACGACCAATAATTTTTAGTCCCGGACAAGCGTCAATAATGTCCTTGCGAACTTTGGTGGCACTTCTTACTAATACTACGCTTACGTTATTTTCGTTCACGAAATTAGCCACTTGTTCTTGTGCTACTTTTGTTGTGATAACTTCAAAACCACCTTTTTCTAAAGCTAGAATTCCACTTTCTGAAATTCCGTCATTGGCTAATACTTTCATTTATTTTAATTTAAAGATTGAATTATTTAAAAATTTAAACATTCAATCCGGATTATTTTAATGTAAAGATTGAATGATAAAATTGATTTTTTAAAATCTTTCAATCATTCAATTTTTGAATATTTAAATTGATTTTTCTAATGCTGCCATTACGTCCACCAAAACTTGCACACTTTCTAATGGCATAGCATTGTACATTGACGCTCTGTAACCACCAACTGAACGGTGTCCTGGCAATCCAACGATTCCGGCTTCTTTCAACATAGCGTTAAAAGTATCAGTATGTAATGGATCATTCAACAAGAAAGTAGCGTTCATATTCGAACGATCTTCAACAACCGCAGCTCCTTTGAATAATGGATTTCTGTCTATTTCTCCGTAAAGTAAAGCTGCTTTTGCATTGTTTATTTTTTCGATTGCAGCAATTCCACCAAGGTTTTTTAGCCATTGTAAAGTCAACAATGATGCATAAACTGGGAAAACAGGAGGGGTGTTGTACATGCTTTCTGCTTTGATATGTTTTGCATAATCTAACATACTTGGAATGACACGACCGTTTTTACCAAGAATTTCTTCTTTAATAACAACAAGAGTGGTTCCTGCTGGGCCCATATTTTTTTGTGCTCCGGCATAAATAATGTCAAATTTAGAGAAATCTAAAACTCTCGAAAAGATATCAGAACTCATATCGCAAACGATTGGCATATCCAAACTTGGAAATTCCTTCATTTGTGTTCCGAAGATCGTATTGTTACTCGTGCAGTGAAAATAATCTGCATCTGCTGGAACGGTATACCCTTTAGGAACGTGATTGTAGTTTTCGTCTTTTGAAGAAGCTACAATAACAGTTTCTCCAAAAAATTTGGCTTCTTTTATAGCTGCACTTGCCCATGTTCCTGAGTCAAGGTAAGCTGCTTTTCCGTTTTCCTTCATTAAGTTATAAGGAGCCATCAAGAATTCAAGACTTGCTCCGCCTGCAAGAAAAAGCGCTTGATATCCTTTGCCTTCAAGGCCTAAAAGTTCAATTGCCAATGCACGAGCCTCATCCATAACGGCAACGAAATCTTTACTTCGGTGCGAAATTTCTAAAATAGACAAGTCTGAATTGTTAAAATTCAAAATGGCTTGTGCTGATTTTTCAAAAACTTCTTGTGGTAAAATACAAGGTCCTGCGCTGTAGTTGTGTTTTTTCATGGTGTAGTTTATGTCCAAAATTTAAAAATGCAAATTTCGGTAATAGGAGTTTAAAAAGCGTTAAATAATTCGAAATAATTCAACATTTTTTCATTTTGTTGTTAACAAAAACGAAATAGTGTCAACATTATCGGCATAATCCCAAAGATTTGGTTTTTGTGTTTGACCAAAATCAATGCTGTTTTCAACAAGGTTATTGCTCACAATGCATTGAATTTGCTCACTTTCTGAACGCAATCTAATTTGTAATTCATCAATTGAATCATAGAATTCGTAAAAAACGCTCGAAATTGGAGAAGCATAACTAGAGTCTTCTTTAATAGTCAAAAAACCATTGTCCAATAATTTAAAATTACTCATCAGGAAAACCGCCTTATTGTAATCATAATTATTAGCGTATTTCTCATAGTGAATGATGTCCTGATATTCGAAAATGGCTTCAAAGAAAGCATTAAAGGAATAGCCTTTTGGTACAAAAAGTTTAGATACATTGCGACATCCCAATCCAAAATACCTGAAAATATCTTCACCCAAAGCGATTAACTGTTCTTTGGTTTCTTTTCCGTTTAAAACAGCTACAGAATTTCTGTTCTTTCTTATGATACTGGGTTTGTCTTTGAAATAATATTCAAAATAACGCGCTGTATTGTTGCTTCCTGTGGCGATTACGGCATCAAAATTCTCCAATTTTCCTTCTACGAAAGTGATTTTTTTAGAGAATTCAGGTTCGATTGCAATGATATATTTTGCTAAAAACGGCAATAAAAATTGGTCGTTGGAGGAGGTTTTAATCAACACTTTATTTCCTGAAATTAATACAGACAAAAAATCGTGAAAGCCAACTAGCGGAATATTTCCAGCAAGAATAAGCCCTACCGATTTGTCACCCTGAGCGTAGTCGAAGGGAAGATTGTAATTAGCAAGCCATTGGTCTAGATTTTCTTCGGTTAAGGCTTTTGCCCAAGACCGAATAGAAAAATAGACATTTTCCGGAGTGTACCATCCGTTATGGGATTGCGATAATTGGATTAAATTTTCAAAATCTTCAAAAAACAATTCATTGTACAAAACGGTTGAGTTTTTGACATTTTCTTCTTCGGAAAACTGGCTTAAAAATTTTCCTAATTCAATAAAACATCTTTTTTTATTGTTTTGAGACATAAGTAATTTGTATATGAATAGTTTTGATTGTATTTTTGGACAAAAATAAGGATAATTATGTCTAATGTCAAAAGTCTTAAAGTCGAATTTGATATAGATTTTATAAATTAAACTTTATAACTTTAAACTAAAAAATTATGGCAATTATTATAACAGACGAATGTATCAATTGTGGTGCATGTGAACCAGAATGTCCAAATACTGCAATATATGAAGGAGCAGATGACTGGAGATATAAAGATGGAACCAGAATCAAGGGAAAAGTAATTTTACCTTCAGGAGAAGAAGTGGACGCAGATGCTGCTCAAACTCCAATCTCGGATGATATTTATTATATTGTACCTGGAAAATGTACAGAATGTAAAGGATTTCATAACGAACCACAATGTGCTGCAGTTTGTCCTGTTGATTGCTGTATTCCGGATGTAGATCACGTAGAAAGCGAAGAAACCTTGCTAAATAGACAAGCTTTTTTACATAACGAATAAAAGAATTTCTAGAAAATCATTATTAAATCCTGAATTAGCTTTCAGGATTTTTTTATGGTTTGCCGACAAATTATGAGAATAAAAAAGGGCTGTCGAAAGACAACCCTTTTGAAATTATATAAAAATTGAATTAGAAGTTAAATCCTAATCTGGCATAGTAATAAGCTCCGCTGAAACCCATTTGAACGGCATCCCAATATCCACCAGCTTCAACCCAGTCATCTTGTTGGTCAGGATAAATATTGAAAATATTATTACCACCAACACTTAATTTAAGAGATTTTGAAAGTTTGAATCCTAAAGTTAAGTCAGTTACCATTTTAGAACTGTAAGTATCCGTTGCGGCTGCAATTTGGTCAGCAAAACTTCCATAATCAGCTACATCTTCATACGTTTGATAGTCTAATAGTTTTACTTCACTAAAGCGAGTGAATGATAAACCGGCATTAAACCATTTTCTATCATAAGTTAGATTTAATCCAAATTTGCTTTCAGGAGCTGATGCCAATAAGAAAGCTTTATCTCGTTCTCCAAAGAAAGTCTGTTCATCAAGACTTCCATTTTTAACATCAGTAATTTCCATATGATTAACATTTCCGGTTAATGTGGCACCTACAGCGTTTTCTCCAAATTTCTTTTTCCAAGCTAATACTACATCTAAACCTCTAGTTTCGGTGTCTGCTCCGTTTACAAAAAACTGAGCTGCATCAACATTCAATCCTAAGGATGTTGCGTCAAAATAGCCTGTCAAAACAATTCTGTCTTTTACATTGATCATATAACCATCAATTGTAGCGGTAAAGTTTCCTTTAGTTACTGTAAATCCTAATGATGCATTTACAGCTTTTTCTTCATTTAACGATTCTATTCCAAAGGCTTTTGTTACAGGGCTATCATTGGCAGAAAGTAAAACTTCGGTGGCGCCCGAACTGCTAAAATTAGTAAAACTAGTATTGTAGTAGATTTGAGCTAAAGAAGGTGCTCTAAATCCAGTACTGATAGACCCTCTCAAGTTAATATTTTCTGAAATTTTAAATCTTGAAGAAATTTTACCATTTATGGTACTTCCAAAATCACTATAATTTTCAAAACGAACCGCTGTGCTAATAAGAAGTTTATTAGTAATATCAAATTCAGCATCAGCATAGGCAGAAAAATTGGAACGAGATTCATCCACAACGTTTTTTGGACTGTAGCCAGGAAAGCCTTGTGATCCACCAGGTCTTGGTTCTCCAGAAATTGGATCTATAGGTGCAGATTGAGTTGTTGGGTTTGTAATTGGATTTCCATTTGTGTCATATGTAGCATAAGAACCAATTTCACCAGCAAAAATTTCAAAGTTTTCATTTCTATATTCAGCTCCAAAAGCTAGATTCATTCCTTCAAGTATTGAATCGTAGTTTTTTGAAAAATCTAAATTTAATGTGTTTTGGCTAAGGCTATGGCCACCAGCATCAAACTGAGTTGGGGAAGCACTTTCCAATGAAGCATTTAATGTTCCTTTGATTGTATAATCAAAAATATTTTTACCATAGGTATTGCTTAAATCAATATTCCATCCGCTAGCGGTTTTGGTTTTGAAACCTGCCACGATAGAATTGTCAATTATTACAGAAGTGATTCTAGGGGTGAAACCACCTGGATAAATAGACTCAACAACTCTTTCTCCACCGTTTCTGGTAAAAGCATAAGCATCAGTATCTCTGTAATTTCTGCCACCAAAAGCATAAAAGTCAATTTTATCAGTAACGGGAAGAGATAAATTAGCCATAAAATTAACGCCTGTAATGCTGGCTTCTCCAAATCCTTTTCTGAAATCAAATCCTGGTCTTAAGGTTTTTTCTTTATTTAAAAATTCACCGGTAAGGTTTACATATCCTCCTTTTTTTCCTAATCCAATTCCGTAGTTTGCAGTAATTTTTGTCGATGCACCGTCAAATTGTTTGTTTTTTCCAAAACTGTTACCATTTCCATTTGTATCTAATCGATAATCTTTCGTATTTGCTGTTCCTGTTGGGAAATCACCTTTTGCGTCAGTATTAAAGACTCCATAAGAAATAGCTCCTGTTAGTTCATTGATATTGTCGTTTAATACAATATTAATAACGCCTGCGATAGCATCTGAGCCGTATTGCGCAGCAGCACCATCTCTCAAAATTTCGATTCTTTTGATGGATGAAGCAGGAATAGCATTCAAATCGGTTCCTGTATTTCCTCTACCACGAGTTCCAAAAAGGTTTATTAATGACGATTGATGTCTTCTTTTTCCGTTTATCAAAACCAAAGTTTGGTCAGGTCCCATTCCTCTTAAAGACGCTGGATCTACGTGATCGGCGCCGTCAGAACCGGATTGCTTGTTGGCATTAAAGGAAGGTGCAACATATTGTAGTAATTCGTTAATCTCTAATTTTCCACTTTGTGTAGTGACTGTTTTTACGTCAATAATATCAATAGGAACTGCAGAGTTTACTACTGTTCTCTTGGCATTTCTTGATCCTACAATTTGAACTTCTTGTAATTCCTGATCTCCTTCTGCAGCTAATACAACATCTATTGTGGTATCAGTAGCTTCTTTTGTAATGGATTTGTATCCAATGTAACTAAAAACAAGAGTGGCTCCTTCTTGAACTTTTATCTTGTAAATTCCGTCAACGTCAGAAGAAACACCATTTTTAGTTCCTTTTTCGAAAATGTTTACACCTGGTAAAGCAGTTCCCGAATTGTCTTTTACAACTCCTGTTATTTCTTTTTGAGCAAAAAGAAAGGAAATGTTAAATAAAAGCAATAATAATGCAATTTTTTTCATAATTAATTGAGTTTTGGTTAGGTTTAGTAATAGGGCGCAATGTAATTTTTTTTAACAAAAAATTTGCCAAAAGTTTTATTATTTATAATAAAGTTGTCAAAAGCGGATTAATATCCAGATTTTACTGATGAAATAAGCATAACCAAAAAAGAGTTGCAATTGAGAATTATTGAATACCAAAACACAACCGTAACCGATGATAGAAACACCAATGAAGTTATGCAAATTATATAGAACCGATAAAAAACAATAAATATCTACTTATGAAACATATATTAAATCTTATATTTGCACACTTTTAAATACATACAACATAATGAAAGCAGGAATTGTAGGATTACCAAATGTTGGAAAATCAACATTATTCAATTGTTTATCCAATGCAAAAGCGCAAAGTGCCAACTTTCCGTTTTGTACCATAGAACCTAATATAGGAGTAGTGAATGTTCCGGATCCAAGGTTGGAAAAATTGGAAGAATTAGTAAAACCAGTTCGCGTTCAAACGGCAACGGTTGATATTGTAGATATTGCCGGATTAGTAAAAGGAGCCAGCAAAGGCGAAGGTTTAGGCAATCAATTCCTTGGAAATATAAGAGAATGTAATGCGATTATTCACGTTTTGCGTTGTTTTGACAATGATAATATCATTCATGTTGACGGAAATATAAATCCAATTCGTGACAAAGAAACTATCGATATCGAGTTGCAACTAAAAGATTTGGAAACTGTTGAAAAACGCCTCGAAAAAGTAAAACGTGCCGCCAAAACTGGTAACAAAGAAGCGCAAGTAGAAGAAGGTTTGCTAAACAGAATTCGTGAAACTTTGCTTCAGGCAAAATCAGCTAGAACAGTAGTTCCAAAAGGATATGAAGAAGAAGAATTGTTCGAAAATTTCCAATTGATTACTTCAAAACCAGTATTGTATGTTTGTAACGTAGACGAAGGTTCTGCTGTAAACGGAAACGCTTATGTGGACCAGGTTAAGGAATTGGTAAAAGACGAAAACGCCGAAGTAATTGTCTTGGCCGTTGGAACCGAAGCTGATATAACTGAATTAGAAACATTCGAAGAACGCAAAATGTTCTTAGAAGATTTAGGTTTGCATGAACCTGGCGCATCAGTTTTGATTCGTGCAGCTTATAAATTATTGAAACAACAAACGTATTTCACCGCAGGTGTCAAAGAAGTTCGTGCCTGGACAATCAACGAAGGTTCAACTGCACCTCAGGCTGCAGGAGTGATTCATACTGATTTCGAGAAAGGATTCATCCGCGCCGAAGTGATTTCCTATGAAGATTTTGTTCATTACGGTTCAGAGGCTAAATGTAAAGAGGCTGGTAAATTCAAGGTCGAAGGAAAAGAATATATTGTAAAAGACGGTGACGTGATGCACTTTAGGTTTAACGTTTAAAGCAGTATTTTTTTTAACCCGTTGGGTGTAATTCAATTTATATATTTTTAAACGCATAGAAACATAGTTTTTTATTGTTTTTTTTAAGACGTTTCACTTTTTGATAGTGAATCATAGCTATGTGAACCCAAGACCCGAGCGATAGCGAACAGGCGAAGCAATTGGTCTATCAAACTCTTTTTACTATGACTCTATGTGTTAAAATTTTTATATTTCGTTAATAATTG
>CAMCFT010000001.1 GCA_945874225.1 Flavobacterium psychrophilum | reverse complement strand
AAATTTTAACACATAGAGTCATAGTAAAAAGAGTTTGATAGACCAATTGCTTCGCCTGTTCGCTATCGCTCGGGTCTTGGGTTCACATAGCTATGATTCACTATCAAAAAGTGAAACGTCTTAAAAAAACAATAAAAAACTATGTTTCTGCCTTTCGGCAGACAGGTCTATGCGTTTAAAAAAATATAAATTGAATTACACCCAACGGGTTAAATTAAGATTATAGCAATAGATTCTTCTCTAAATCAAATTTGTTCCAATAAAAAATTATTATAGAATAAGTATCTAAAAAATAATTAATTAGCAGGAGTATTTGTTTAATTTTAATGTTTATTCGATTTTTTTGTTAAATTAACGTTAATAATTCATTGCGGTTTGTTTATGTTTGCAAGACTAATCAAAAAAAATTAACCAAAATGAAAAAAAAGAATTTAATTCTTTTGCTGTTCTTTTTCGGAATACTCATGACCTATTCCCAAAACATAACAGTAAAAGGCAAAGTTTCAGACGCCCAAGGCCTTCCATTGCCGGGCGCAAATGTCTCACTGAAAGGAACCAAATCTGCCATTGCGACAGATATTGATGGTAATTATCAAATTGAAGCTTCAAAAGGAGCTGCTTTGGTGTTTTCTTATATTGGTTTTTCAAATCAGGAGATTAAAGTTTCAGGCAGTACTCTAAATGTTACATTAAATGAGGACGGAGAAAACAAACTAGAGGAAGTCGTAGTAACTGCGATGGGAATTAAAAACAAAACCAAATCTTTAGGGTATGCCAACCAAACCATTAAGGCGGCAGATGTGGAACGTCCTGGACAACTAAATGCTCTAGAGTCTTTACAAGGAAGTGTTTCTGGTGTAACTATTAGCAAAACTTCTGGTGAAGCTGGAGGTGGAGTTGATATTTTAATTCGTGGTGTTTCTTCGTTAAGTTCAGGAAGTAACAACCAGCCATTGATTGTTATTGATGGAAATCCAGTAAACAATAACACCTTTTCAGGAAATGTTTTGGCAAGTATAGGTAACTCTCCAAGTAGCGCCGAGCAATTTTCATTCTCCAACCGTGGAGTTGACTTAAACCCAAATGATATTGAATCCTATACTGTATTAAAAGGTGCTGGAGCCACAGCATTGTATGGTATTTTGGCAGGAAATGGGGTAATTATTATTACAACCAAAAAAGGTAAAGAAGGAAAAACAAAAGTGAATGTTTCTTCGAGTACTTCTTTTAACGATGTGAATAAATATCCTGAACTACAATCTACCTACAGAGAGGGTTCATATAGAAGAATTAGCCCAACTAATACAACTCTTTTCGATTATTATCCTGCTGTAAAAAGCATGAATGCAAATACTCCTTCTGGAATTGAATTTTACACAGATCCTAGATATACTGATGGTAGAATTATCAATGGTGGTTTCCAATCTAATGGACCTAAATATTCAAGTGCCGATGATAAAAGCATCTATTTTAGAAATTTCTACAAAGATTTCTTTAATACAGGAGTCAATTTTACAAATAATGTAAGCTTGAGCGGTGGTACTGATAAAATGAACTATTTCGTTTCTGCTTCTACCAGCAAAGATCAAGGTATTGTGCCTAATACTGATTATGACAGAAAAACATTAAAATTTAATGGCGGTTACAAACTTTCAGAAAATTTAAAATTAGGCACTTCTGTATCTTATTCTAATTCTGGTGGGGCTCGTGCCAATGGTGGGGATAGATCAATTATGAGTGTACTTTCTTATTGGTCACCATCTATCGATGTAAATGATTATTTAACCCCCTCTGGAGGCGAGAAAGATTGGTCAGTAGGAACAGTCGATCAACCTTTATATTTGGCAATGGTAAGTAATTTGCAAGATAAGGTAGATCGTTGGATTGCTTCGGCTGATTTGAATTGGCAAGCAAAACCCTGGTTACAAGTAGTATATAGAGCCAGTTTAGACAACTATGCTGAACAAAGAAACCGATATGTTGGTGCAGAATTGGATGCTGGTGGACCTGTAGGTGGTTTTATCGTAAACGAAAATATTAACTTTAAAGGATTAAACTCTAACTTTATGGTTACTGCTTCCAAAAAATTTGGTGATTTTAATACCTCGGCTTTGGTGGGAAATATGATTTTTGATACTAATACCAATTATATGAACGTAAGAGGTGAAGGCTTATTAAAACCAAATTTCAACAATATGGCAAATACCATCAACAAATATGTATCACAAACCAATGAAATTGTTAGAACAGTTGGGTATTATACAGAATTAAAAGCCGATTATAAAGAAAGAATTTTCGTGTCTGCAACTGGAAGAAGGGATTATGCTTCTACTTTACCAAAAGCAAATCGTGCATTTAATTATTTTTCTACGAATCTTGCCTTTCTTTTCAACGACTTAATCGATAAAGAAGGTAGCGTCCTTTCGTTTGGAAAACTACGTGGGTCATGGGCACAAGTAGGAAAAGTACCTCCTTTTGGTATTGGCAGATATTCATCTCCTGATACTCCTTTCAACGGTATTGGAGGAGTAAGTATTGGTACCGTAGATGCAGATCCAAATATTAAAGCTGAAATTGTAACTACCAATGAAGCTGGTATCGATTTAAACTTCGTACATAACCGTATTCGTTTAGAATATACTTATTTTGATAGAACGAGCGACGGACAAATTTTGAAAGTTACCGTTCCACAATCTACAGGATTGTCCTCAATTTGGAAAAACTCGGGTTCATTAAATACCAAAGGTCACGAACTTACTTTAGCAGCAGATATTGTAAAAAATAACGCTTTCAAATGGACATCTACTGTGAATTTTACCGCTTATAAAACAGAGGTATTATCGTTACCCTTTGAACAAATCGATTTTGCAAATGATGCAGGTGCTTCCGAAGTATATTCTCGTATAAAAGTAGGCGATGCAATAGGTTCATTATATGCTCAATCGTGGGCTTATGTAAACGGAGAACGATTAATAGTTAATGGTTTGCCTGTAATGGCAAAAGATGCCAATGGTGCAATTGCTTATACCAATGTAGGAAATGCTTTTCCTGACTATGTAGTCACTTTAAACAATAACTTAAAATATAAAAATTGGAATTTAGGGTTTTTGGTTGAATACAAAAAAGGCGGAGAAGTATTTGATTCAGCCGAAAGAAATGGTATTCGTAACGGAAATTTAAAAATGACCGAAGACAGAAATCACTTAACTGTATTAGACGGGGTAAAATCAGACGGAGCAGGTGGGTATGTTAAAAATGATGTTTCAATTATGTACGACGGAAATACATATTGGAGAAATGCCGTTATCAACAGAGCTTCAGAAATTTTAATTCAGGACGCATCTTGGTTCAAATTAAGAAATGTATCATTGACTTATAATTTTTCAAATGATTTAGTCTCTCTCCTTAAATTAACGAATGCTTCTTTATCTGTAAGTGGAAGTAATTTCTTAATATGGACTCCTTACAGAGGTTTTGACCCAGAAGGAACGCAATATGGAGCAGGAAGTAATGTGTATGGGTTTACAGGAAAGAGTGTTCCGCTAACACAAAGCTATTCCGTGGGACTTAATATTGGATTTTAATTAATAAAAGATGAGAATTATGAAAAATATATTTAAAATTGTAGGAGTGTCAATATTGGCAATCTCAATTTATAGTTGCAGTGATAGCTATTTTGAGGTGAATACTCCAAGCAACACACTGGCAAATGAAGTTATAGTAATGCAAGATGTTTTATCGCCTTGCATACAATATACAATGACGGCACAATTTCAAGCATCAACAAACATTGCAATTGTAGATCAACATATAACTACTATCGTGCTGGATCGTCAAGGTATTGACAATCATTATTTAAGTACTTTAGACAACTATTGGTTTACTGTATATTCGAAAGCTTTACCAAACATCAAAATTTTAGAAGAAAAATCAATTAATACTAATTCAAGCTATTATTTAGGTATTGCAAAAGTTTTAAAAGCTATAAATATAGGACAAACTACAGATATCTATGGCGATGTGCCTTTTACAGAGGCAACTTTGGCGGGTCAAAATTTTACGCCAAAATACGATAGCCAGCAAACTATTTATACAGATGTAATCAAATTGTTAGATGACGCAATTGCATTATTTGAAAGTCCGAACACTTCTACTTTTGCTCCAGGCAAAGAGGATTTGATCTATGCAGGAAACATTGCTAAATGGACTAAAGCAGCTTATACTTTTAAAGCTCGATATCAATTACATTTATCAAAAGTAAATGGAGCAGCGGTTTCAGGAAATGCTGTTGTAGCAAGTTTAGCAAAAGGATTTTCAGCTAATTCAGAGGATTTTCAGTTAAACTACAATAAGGTAAATGTAAATCCTTGGTATGCAAGTCAATTAGGATTGTTCTCTGGAAATGTATTGTATGCAATTTCAAACCAATTTATAAGCTATATGAATGGTGGGACAGCCTTTCCTTTTAGTACAGAAGCCATGGACCCAAGAATGCCATTATTGGTTGATATGAGAACCTATTCGTCCGCAGGTATTACAGGAACTCAGCCAATTTTAGCGGCAGGATATGTAGGTGCCACAAACGGAACAGGATCAGGATCTTCAGCAAAAATAGGTACTGAATTTTACTATTCAAATGCTGCTGCACCAACTGTAATTTTAAGCTTTGCAGAAGCTAAATTTATGGAAGCCGAAGCTCAATTTTTAATTGCAGGTGGTTCAGCAACCACCACAGGAGCTAATGCTACTGCATATGCCGCTTACAAAGCAGGTATCATTGCAAATATGACCAAATTGGGTGTTGCTGCTATTTCACAAACTGCCTATTTAGCTGATACATCTATCGATAAAGGAGCTGGATCATTAGAATTGAAAGATATTATGAGACAAAAATTCATTGCTTTGTTCTTAAATCCTGAAACATTTAACGATTATAGAAGATATGACTTTTCGGTAAATGCTTTCAAAGGCCTAGCTATTCCTGTTAATACCGACCCAATAAACGAAGGAAAATGGATTAGACGATTCGTGTATTCTACTAACGAAAGAGGTTCAAATGCGGCTAATTATTCAGCTAATTTTAAACCAATGGTTACTCCAGTTTGGTGGGATAAATAAGATTTAGTTTTACATATTTAAAACCTCAATTTCAACAAAAGGAAATTGAGGTTTTTTTTTGAAAATTGGAAATCAAAAACTTGAAAATCAAAAACAAAAAAAATACTATCTTTACAAACTAAACGTTTTAAGAACTTAAGTTGCGTCTATCGCAACACTACATATATAATTATGGCATGTACAAGTTGTTCAACTTCTGATGGCGGCGCTCCAAAGGGTTGTAAAAATAATGGGACTTGCGGCACCGATAGCTGCAATAAATTAACAGTTTTCGACTGGCTTTCAAATATGAGTTTGCCTAATGGTGAAACTCCTTTTGACTGTGTCGAAATACGTTTCAAAAATGGAAGAAAAGAATTTTATCGCAATACTGAAAAACTGACTTTAAGCATTGGAGACATTGTCGCTACCGAAGCTTCTCCTGGACATGACATAGGAATTGTGACACTTACAGGCGAATTGGTGAAAATCCAAATGAAGAAAAAAGGAGTAAATCACACTAGTGCTGATGTTCCTAAAGTTTACCGAAAAGCTTCCCAAAGAGATATTGATATTTGGTCAACTGCACGAGATAAAGAAGAACCAATGAAGGTTCGGGCACGTGAATTAGCGATTTCCCAAAAACTGGAAATGAAAATTTCTGATATCGAATTTCAAGGAGACGGCTCAAAAGCTACATTTTATTATACTGCTAATGACAGAGTCGATTTTAGACTGTTAATCAAAGATTTTGCAAAAGAATTCAGTACCAGAGTCGAGATGAAACAAGTGGGTCTTCGACAAGAAGCGGCTCGTTTGGGCGGTATTGGATCTTGCGGAAGAGAATTGTGTTGCTCTACTTGGCTAACTGATTTTAGAAGCGTAAACACCTCAGCGGCACGTTACCAACAATTGTCTTTAAACCCACAAAAACTGGCTGGACAATGCGGAAAATTAAAATGTTGTCTGAATTATGAGCTCGATACTTATATGGATGCCTTAAAAGGATTTCCTGATTTTGACACCAAATTAGTAACGGAAAAAGGCGATGCAATTTGCCAAAAACAGGATATTTTCAAAGGATTGATGTGGTTTGCTTATACCAATGATTTTGCTAATTGGCACGTTCTGAAAATCGAACAAGTCAGAGAAATCGTTGCTGAAAATAAACTAAAAAACAAAGTTGCTTCACTTGAGGATTTTGCAATAGTAATTGTTCAGGAACCGGAACAACACTTTAATAATGCAATGGGTCAGGAAAGTTTAACCCGTTTTGACCAACCAAAGAAAAAGAAAAAGTCAAATAAAAAACGCAAAGGCGGTGAGAATTTAATTGTTGCAAACAACAATAGCAACAATAGCAATACTAGCAACACCAACAACAAGCCAAATAATAATGCAAAACCTAATGTTACAGACGATAAAAAACCTGTAATCGCAAGGAAACCTATAATTATTACTAAAAATGAGAATAAGGAATAGTGCATTACTGCTTTTAGTTGCAATTCTCTTTTTTTCGTGTGACAAAAAAAGAGTTTTCGACGAGTATAAATCCGTGGGAAGTGCCTGGCACAAAGACAGCATTGTAACTTTTAATTTACCTGAATTAGATTCGACAAAACGGTACAATTTATTTGTAACTTTGAGAGATAACAACAACTATCCGTTCAACAATCTCTTTTTAATAGTGGCTATAGAAAGACCTAATGGTTTCACAAAAGTCGACACTCTAGAATACCAAATGGCAAATCCTGACGGATCACTAATGGGCGATGGTTTTTCAGACATAAAGGAAAGCAAACTTTTTTACAAAGAGAAAGTACGATTTAGAGGAAAATACAAAGTTCACATCAAACAAGCCGTTAGGGAAAACGGAAAAGTTCCCGGAGTAACAGCCTTGGAAGGAATAACAGACGTTGGCTTCAGAATAGAAAAAATAGATTAAGAAGTAATTATGGCTAGTCAAAAAAAAAATATTCAGACAAAAAATACCGAAAAAGACATCACTTACTATAAAAAGAAATTTTGGAAAATTTTCTTTTATGGTTTGGGAGGATTATTACTGTTTTTCTTATTTGCTTCTTGGGGTCTTTTTGGTTCAATGCCTTCTTTCGAAGATTTAGAAAATCCGGATTCAAATCTGGCTACAGAAATTATCTCGACTGACGGAGTGGTTTTGGGTAAATATTTCGAAAAAAACAGATCACAATTAAAATATTCCGATTTGCCAAAAAATCTTGTACAAGCACTTGTCGCTACTGAAGACGAGCGTTTTTACGAACATTCAGGCATTGACGGCAGAGGAACTTTGAGGGCAATAGTAAGCTTAGGAACAAGTGGTGGCGCAAGTACATTGACACAACAATTAGCCAAACAATTATTTCACGGTGAAGGCTCCAAGTTTTTGCCTTTTAGAATCGTGCAAAAAATCAAAGAATGGATAATTGCCATCCGATTGGAAAGACAATATACAAAAAGCGAAATCATCGCCATGTACTGCAATGTCTATGATTTTGGAAATTATTCTGTTGGCGTAAGCTCTGCAGCCAAAACGTATTTTTCTAAAGAACCAAAAGATTTGACCATTGACGAATCCGCAATATTAGTCGGAATGTTTAAAAATTCCGGATTATACAATCCCGTAAAAAACCCGCAAGGCGTTAAAAATCGTAGAAATGTGGTGCTTTTGCAAATGGAAAAAGGTGGCATAATTACCGAAGATCAAAAGGTTAAACTACAAGCTTTACCTATCACATTACATTTTAAATTAGAAAGTCATCGCGAAGGAACTGCCACTTATTTCAGAGAATATTTGCGCGATTATATGAAAAAATGGGCAGAAGAAAACAAAAAAGCAGATGGTTCTGATTACAACATCTACAAAGATGGTTTAAAAATCTACACCACCATCGATTCAAGAATGCAGCTACATGCCGAAGAAGCCGTTGCAAAACATATGGCAAATCTTCAGGAACAATTTTTTATTGAGGCTAAAACCAATAAAAATGCTCCTTTCGTAAACATTTCTAAAGCTGAAACTGACCGAATCTTGAAACAAGCGATGAAATCCTCCTACCGATGGACAGTAATGGCGGAAATGGACAAAAGCGAGGAAGAAATCATTGCATCTTTCAACGAAAAAGCAAAAATGACCGTCTTCACCTGGAAAGGAGAAAGAGATACTATTATGACGCCTTTGGATTCCATTCGCTATTACAAACACTTCCTACAATCCGGTTTAATGGCTATGGAACCGCAAACTGGCAGCATAAAAGCGTGGGTTGGAGGTATCAATTACAAATATTTCCAATACGATCACGTAGGTCAAGGTGCGAGACAAGTAGGTTCTACATTCAAACCATTCGTGTATGCAACCGCTATCGAACAATTAGGAATGTCGCCCTGCGATACAATTCTTGACGGTCCGTTTATGATTCGTAAAGGACGCCATCACGTTACCGAAGATTGGGAACCACGAAATTCTGACAACAAATACCGCGGAATGGTTACTTTGAAACAAGGATTGGCAAACTCCATAAATACTATTTCGGCAAAATTAATAGACAAAACAGGTCCTGAAGCAGTAGTAGAATTAACACATAAATTAGGTGTAAAATCCGAAATTCCAGTTCAACCTTCCATAGCTCTTGGTGCAGTTGATATTACGGTCGAAGATATGGTAGCCGCTTATGGCACATTTGCCAACCAAGGCGTTTACATCAAACCACAATTCATAACTCGAATTGAAGACAAAAGTGGCGTGGTAATTTACGAACCAATTCCAGAATCACACGACGTTCTGAACAAAGACATTGCCTTTGCCGTTATCAAATTGCTCGAAGGCGTTACCGAAGGCGGATCCGGAGCACGATTACGTACACAAGGAGGCGGAAGCGGCGACAATCGCTGGACAGGTTATCCATATATGTTCACAAACCCAATTGCGGGTAAAACCGGAACAACTCAAAATCAATCTGACGGTTGGTTTATGGGAATGGTTCCAAATCTCGTAACCGGAGTTTGGGTAGGATGCGAAGACCGTTCGGCACGTTTCAAAAGCCTGACTTATGGCCAAGGAGCAACTGCAGCTTTACCTGTTTGGGCTTATTTTATGAAACTTTGCTATGCTGACGAAAATCTTAAAGTTTCTAAAGAAGATTTCGACAGACCTCCAAATCTTTCCATAAAAGTGGACTGTTACGTTGCGCCAAAAGTAATAGACACCACCGATATTCAACAAGATACCCAAGAATTCGAATTGTAATTGTCATTGCGAATTCCGATGGCCATCGGAACGAAGCAATCTCTTGTTATTGATTTTTATAATTAGGAGCTATTTCCTGCTATTCGTTTCAATCTTATGTACCGAACACTGGCACATAAGGATTTACACTACTATCAGGGCTAGGGCATTTGTTTTCAAAATATAAACGAAAGTAACAATGAAAAGAATAGCTGTTTTTTTGATTCTATTGATGAGTTTAACTATGACTTGTCAAACAAAAAACAGTCAGGACAAAGAGATTCTTGTTCCTGAATTCAACAAAATACTAGACAGTTTAAAAGTTAAAGGAGCTGTTTTAATCTACAACTTTACAAATAAAACGTATTATTCAAATGATTTTTCTTGGGCAAAAACCGAAATTATTCCCGCATCAACATTTAAAATTCCAAATTCAATTATTGCGCTTGAAACCGGTGTTATAAAAAATGACTCCGATGTTTTTAGATGGAACGGAGAAAAAAGATGGAATAAAAAATGGGAACAAGACTTAACATTCAAAGAAGCGTTTCGGGTTTCTTGTGTTCCTTGTTATCAGGAAGTAGCGCGAAAAATTGGTGTTGAAAGAATGAAAGCCTATCTTAATAAACTCAATTATAAAGAAATGGTTTTTGACAGTACAACCATCGACAATTTTTGGCTTGATGGAGAATCAAAAATATCTCAAACCCAACAAATTGATTTTCTAAAAAGATTCTATTTTTCAGAATTACCCATATCAAAAAGGACAGAAGCAATAGTAAAAAACATAATGCTAATTGAGAAAACCAATGAATATACCCTAAGCGGAAAAACCGGTTTGTCAGTAAAAAATGATTTGTATAATGGTTGGTTTGTTGGTTATTTTGAAGTAAAAAACAAAGTTTATTTCTTTGCTACAAATCTAGAACCTATGAAAAAGGAAGCCGTCAATGAAGACTTTTACTCAGCTAGAATTAATGCAACAAAACAAGCCTTCAAAAACCTTAATTTTTTGAAATAAACGCTTTTAATTGTTTAAATTAGTGGTTAATTATGATCAACAAAAAAGTTAACAACGTACAAGAAGCACTCGAAGGAATCGAAAACGGAATGACCCTAATGCTCGGTGGTTTCGGATTGTGCGGTATTCCCGAAAACTCCATTGCCGAACTCGTAAAAAAAGAAACCAACAATCTCACCTGTATTTCCAACAATGCCGGTGTCGATGATTTTGGATTGGGTTTGCTTTTGCAAAAACACCAAATCAAAAAAATGATTTCTTCCTACGTGGGAGAAAATGCCGAATTCGAACGCCAAATGCTTTCCGGCGAACTCGAAGTAGAACTCATTCCGCAAGGAACTTTAGCAGAAAGATGTCGTGCAGCCCAAGCTGGAATTCCCGCTTTTTTCACGCCGGCAGGTTTCGGAACCGAAGTTGCCATTGGCAAAGAAACCAGAGAATTCAACGGAAAAATGCACGTAATGGAATTGGCTTTCAAAGCTGATTTTGCCATTGTAAAAGCTTGGAAAGGCGACACGGCTGGAAACCTCATCTTCAAAGGAACCGCCCGAAACTTCAATCCCTGTATGGCTGGCTCCGCCAAAATTACCATCGCCGAAGTCGAGGAATTAGTCGAAGCCGGGACACTCGACCCCAACCAAATTCACATTCCCGGAATATTTGTGCAACGCATTTTTCAAGGCGAGGAATATGAGAAAAGGATTGAGCAGAGAACTGTGAGGGAAAGAGAATAATTAGCATCAAGTTGAAATAAATTGAATATTATTACAGTGAAAATCATTCTCGAACGAAATCTTGATTTCAGACAATTTCAAAATTTATTTATTTTGACTTTTATCATTGGAATGGTGTTTTTAGGAATGTTAAATTCAATTCCAATGTTTGAACTCTTACTTTTAAAATCAATACTATTTATATTAATTGTAATTTTTGTTCTTATTCTATTCACAAAAAAAGGATTAATTATAAAGCAAAACAAATTATTTAAAGGTGTCTTTTTATTTGAAACATTAATCTTAAAAAAACCAATTTCAACAGATTTTAAAAGTTTTTCTCTACTCAATGGAAAATTATCAACAAACTATAATTATTCTTATGATATTGGAGAATTTCACAATTGGGAGCCAGATTTAAATGTTTCCATACAATGCTATACTTTAAATCTGCTAAGCCAAGATCACAAAAAGAGAGTAAAATTTTTGACATTAACTAATATAGAAAAAGCAAAAGAAGCTGTTAATTTTGTTGTTAAAAACACTTCTATAAAATATGAAAAATACAATCCTATTTAATATGAAAATTAAGTTTCACTGCTATGTAGTTTCACTAAAGTTAGGTTTCAGTTATGGTAATGCAATGATTGAATTATAAAAACGGAACAATACTTTTTTAACAAAACTTAATGATTCTTAATTTCTTAATGGTTCAAAAAAGAAAATTATGCTAACAAAAGAAGACATCGCAAAACGAATAGCCCAAGAAGTCAAAGATAAATACTTTGTAAACCTCGGAATTGGGATTCCAACTTTAGTGGCAAACTATATCCCAAAAGGAATTGACGTGGAGTTTCAAAGCGAAAACGGCGTTCTGGGAATGGGACCTTTCCCTTTCGAGGGCGAGGAAGACGCTGATTTAATCAATGCCGGAAAACAAACCATCACCACTTTAAAAGGCGCTTCATTCTTTGACTCGGCAATGAGTTTCGGAATGATTCGCGGGCAACACGTCGATTTGACAATTCTTGGCGCTATGGAAGTTGCTGAAAACGGCGATATAGCCAACTGGAAAATCCCCGGAAAAATGGTCAAAGGAATGGGCGGTGCCATGGATTTAGTCGCTTCAGCCGAAAATATTATCGTGGCAATGATGCACGTTAACAAAGCCGGAGAATCAAAAATATTGAAAAAATGTACTTTGCCCTTAACTGGTGTTGGTTGCGTGAAAAAAGTAGTTACTGAACTTGCCGTTCTCGAAGTTACACCAAAAGGCTTTAAACTCTTGGAACGCGCGCCCGGCGTTTCAGTAGAACACATCATTTCTTCCACAGAAGCTAATTTGATTATTGAAAGTGAAATTCCTGAAATGGTGATTGATTAGGGCATTTTTTATACCAAAATAAAACCACAAAATTCATAAATATACTTTGTGAACTTTGTGGTTTTTCTTTGGGTCTTTGCGGTTAAACCTAAAAAAACCAACTAGCTACAAAAATAGCCGTAATCACACAAATTAAATCTACCAAAAGCATTGTTCCCAGTGCGTAACGTGTGTTTTTTATATTAACGGAACCAAAGTAAACCGCAATCACATAAAAGGTGCTTTCGGCACTGCATTGAAAAATACTGCTTAACCTCCCCGTCATTGAATCAGCGCCAAAAGTATTCATTGAATCTATCAAAAACCCTCGTGAACCTGCAGAACTAAAAGGTCTTAGCAATGCAACTGGTAAAGCATCGGTGATTTCTTTACTTACTCCCATATTAGAAAAAGCAAAAGCAATCCAATTGCTAATAATTTCAAATAAACCACTGTTTCTGAATAAAGAAATAGCGACTAACATTCCCAAAACATAAGGAAAAATGGTAACGCCGGTTTTAACTCCATTATTGGCTCCTGTCACAAAAGTTTCATAAACTGTAGTATTTGCGGCTGTAAATTTCTTCTCCTTAACAAAGGAAAAGATCAAAGTAAAAATAATAATTCCTACCAATATTAAAGCTGAAAGATTCGAAGTGAAATAGTTTTTACCAATTAAATCCAAATGGTTTACATACATCAACAAACCTACAATTGCAGCAATTAAAACCATTAATGTAACTACTAAAGAAGCACTTTTGAAATTAATTTTTTGTTTGATTCCAACTATTAGAAAAGCAGCAATTGTTCCAATAAAAGAGGTGATAATACAAGGCAACATGACATCGGCTGGGTTGCTGGCATTGGCAGCAGCACGGTAACCAATGATTGAAGTTGCAATTAAGGTAAGTCCGGAGGCATGCAAACACATAAACATTATTTGGGCATCACTCGCTCGATCTTTATCGGTATTCAGTTCCTGCAAACTCTCCATCGCTTTTAATCCAAAAGGCGTTGCAGCTGAATCCAATCCTAAGAAATTTGCAGAAAAGTTTAAGGTCATATAGGATATCGACGGATGATTTTTTGGAATACTTGGGAACACTTTTACAAAAACAGGACTCAATACTCTAGCAAGTTTTTCAGATGCTCCAGAAATGATTAAAAGTTCCATCAAACCACAGAAAAAGGCCAAATAAGCCATAAGTGGCAAAATCAAATCAACTAATGTGCTTTTGCAAGTTGGCAATAAACCATCGGATTTTTGAACCCCACTAAAAATTTTCACTACTTTATTTTTATACACATAAGTAGTATCAGCGTTTAGCGTGTCTCTATTGATAATAAAGGTTTTTTCATCTGATTTATTGATGCTGTCTTTTATAAAAGCAGGAATCTGATTCATATACTTTTCAGAAATCAAAATAGGATCGTCTTTTTTCCCATTTAAAACACTGTCTATCGTATAGCTATTACCAGAAAACAAACTGAAAATCACAAATGCAATTGAAGAAATAAAAATCACCAACCAAAATCTACTCAATACCATAATATCTAATTTTTGTAAATGTAATAATTAATTCATTAATCATAATTGAGGCTTTAATTTTAAATAAACTTTCCGATTAACTATTATCAAGTAATATTAAAATCTACATAAAGTCCTTTATCTTTAAAAAAAGACTTACCTTTGTTTAACTTTTAATAATTTTTATTAAACAATGTTATTAGAATTGTTGCGGTAATTCAAACACTATTATTTTTTTCCACAAAAAATGAAAAAACAAAAACCAGACAATATTGTTTTCTCTCAAGAAAAAGGGTATAACGCAAACCTATTAACCTACGCAACGACTGTTGGTGCACCTGTAATAAAAACAGATGATGTTGTTGCTTGGAAAACAAGAGGGATTCACCAAGTAAACAAAGAATTCGAAGGGAAATTTAATGAACTCAAAGATCAATATAAAAAATTAATGGAAGAGTACGAATGGAACGATTTGGTGTATAATGCCAAATTTTCATTCGAACCAGTTGTAGGCGAAATCTATCATTTGTATAATTCAAATGATGGAATTCACTTCTTATCCTTAATTGGCCCCAATGAATGGCGCAAAGAGCACATTGCATCATTCAAGCTCAATAGTGATAAAAAATGGATCAAACAAGATTTGTCTTCTGTGGTTTTTTCTGTTTACTGATGCTTTTAATTAAAAAACTCTTGCCTCTACTCGATACGATGCGACTATTCCGCAATTGACATTACAGGAATGACTCCTGCATAGAAAAACAATTTTGCAGCAACGCTTACGAAGAAAAACAAATTCAAACTAGGTGTTCAATTCAAAGAAAAAATAGAAATCAAAAACACAAAACTTGACAGACTGAGATATACAAAACCGGATTTAGTTCTAACCTCAATAGCTTCAAATTGAATAAGAAAACCGTAGATATTGTATGGTTCAAACGTGATTTACGACTTGTAGATCATGAGCCTTTATTTATGGCTCATCAAGATAATCTACCCATACTATTAGTATGCTTTTTTGAACCATCGGTTATGTCCTATGATGATTCAGATGTTCGCCATTGGCGTTTTATTTATGAATCTTTGAATTATTTGCAATCAAAATTGTCAACTGTTTCTGCTGAAATTTATGTTTTTCATAATGAAGTAGAAAATGTATTTGAGAAATTGGTTCAAAATTATGATATCCACGCGGTTTATTCGCACCAAGAAATTGGCAATAACATCACCTACAATAGAGATATTGAAATGCAAAAATTCTTTGCTAAACGCAACATCAAATGGATAGAATCGCAGATGCACGGTGTAATTCGGAAATTAAAATCCCGAAAAGACTGGGACAAAAGTTGGGAAATGGTTATGAGATCTGAACCAAAAATCATAGCTATAACCAACTTAAATATTGAAAGTTTAGACCCAATACTTTACGATAATTTAAAAGGGGAACTATTAATTCAAGAAATCACAACCGCTAATACTAATTTTCAACCAGGAGGCGAAAATTTTGCCTGGCGGTATATGGATAATTTTATCAAAGAGCGCTATGTGAATTACAGCAAGCACATTTCAAAACCCAGTTTGAGTCGCAAAGGCTGTAGTCGTTTGTCGCCCTATTTGACCTATGGAAACATAAGTATGCGAATGATTTATCAATATACGAATCAGCATTATGAAGAATCCAAAAACAAAAGAGCCATCCTAAATTTTGTTTCTCGTTTGCATTGGCATTGCCATTTTATTCAAAAATTTGAAGACGAATCGCGTATGGAATTTGAAAATGTAAATCGGGCTTATGACTCTTTAATAAAGCCAAAAAACGAAGCCTATATCAAAGCGTGGCAAGAAGGCAAAACAGGAGTTCCTATTGTTGATGCGTGCATGCGATGCGTAGTTGCGACAGGTTATTTGAACTTTAGAATGCGTGCGATGGTTGTTTCCTTTTTTACTTTTAATTTATGGCAGGATTGGCGAGAATTACACTTTTTGGCACGGCAATTTTTAGATTATGAACCGGGAATTCATTATCCACAATTGCAAATGCAATCAGGAACAACAGGGATTAATACTATCCGTATTTACAGTCCAATAAAAAACTCAGAAGAACACGATTCCGAAGGAGTTTTCATAAAAAAGTGGTTGCCAGAATTAGAAGAAGTTCCAGTTTCTTTATTACACGAACCATGGAAAATGAATGTTTTAGAACAACAATTTTATAATTGCGAAATAGGAAAAGACTATCCGTTTCCAATTGTAAATATTGATGAAACCCGAAAATATGCCAGCGATATTGTATGGAGTTTTCGTCAAAAAGAGGAAGTGAAAAAAGAAGGAAAACGAGTTTTGAAAAAGCACGTTAATAGTATGAACAAGCCGTCAAAAGCAAAAAAGACATTATAAAATGGCAATATTTTTAAAAGCAAATTGGGAAAATATCATAATGGCAAATTATGAAATTGCCCCCGAAATCCTTGAACCTTTTTTGCCGAAAGGCGTAAAATTAGATTTATTTAAAGGAAAAGCATACATAAGTTTAGTGGGTTTTATGTTCAAAAAAACAAAATTATTCAATATTCCGATTCCTTATTTGGGCACTTTTGAGGAAATAAATTTACGTTTTTATGTAGTACGACAAGAAGGAAACCAGATAAAACGAGGTGTGGTTTTTATAAACGAAACAATTCCGTACCCTATTGTAGCTTGGATGGCTAATAAATTGTACAACGAACATTATACCGTTGTGCCCACAAAACATGAAATTTATGAAGAGAATAAAATTCAAAAAGTAAAATTTGAATGGCTTTTGAATAAAAAATGGAATTCAATTTATATTGAAGCGTCCAAAAAATCAGAAATAATGCAGAAAGGTACTTTAGAACAATTTATTTACGAACACTATTATGGTTATACCAAAATTGATGAAAATATAACCGAAGAATATAAATTGCAACATCCAAGTTGGAAAACAAACAGCGTTATAAATTATACTATTGAGTGCGATTTTAAAGGTATGTATGGCGAGGCATTTGCAGTCTTAAACACTACAAAACCCGAAGCTGTTTTCATAGCCGAAGGATCGTCAGTAAAAATAGAATGGAAACGAAACAGATTAAAATTCTAAAATGAAAGGTGTAAAAAAGCAAAACTTACCCAACAAAATATGTGTGGTTTGTCAAAAACCATTTGCTTGGCGCAAAAAATGGGAGAAAGTTTGGGATGAAGTAAAATATTGCAGTGATAAATGCAGAATGAATAAATAAAATGTCAAAATCATTACGGTTAATACTTGGAGATCAACTCAACATCAATCATTCTTGGTTTATCACCAATAATGATTCGATTACTTATGTTTTAATGGAAATTCGGACAGAAACAGATTATGCAAAGCATCATATTCAAAAAGTTGTTGGTTTTTTTTCTGCAATGCAAGCATTTGCTTCCGATTTAAAATCAAAAAATCATACTGTAATCTATATTCATTTAAATGATGCAAACAACTTACAATCGTTCGAGAACAATCTTGAATTTTTAATTTCTGAAAACAATTTTACCAATTTCGAATATCAATTACCTGACGAATATCGGGTAGATAAAATTTTGAAAGACTTTTGTAAAACACTATCTATTACAAACTCAGTTTATGATTCAGAGCATTTTTATACAACAAGAAACGAACTCGGAACTTTTTTTGAAGGTAAAAAAACTTTTATCTTAGAAAGTTTTTATCGTTCGATGCGAAAAAAACACAATGTATTGATGGAAGGCGAAAAACCGGTAACAGGTCAATGGAATTATGATGGCGAAAACCGTAAAAAACTACCCAAAGATCACAAACCCACTTTGCCTTTGGTTTTTAATAATAATGTTGAAGCTATTGTTTCTGAAATTCAAAAAACGGATATCAAAACCATCGGAAATATTGATGCACTAAATTTTGTTTGGCCCATAAACAGAAAACAATCTTTAGAATTATTAGATTTTTTTGTGACAGAATGTTTGCCTTTATTTGGAAGTTATCAAGACGCGATGATCCCTAACGGATGGTCATTGTATCATTCCCGCCTTTCTTTTTCATTAAATATCAAAATGATTTCTCCTCAAGAAGTGATTGATAAATGTATTGAAGAATGGCAAAAACGACCTTCCGAAATCGGATACAATCAACTGGAAGGATTTGTACGACAAATTATTGGTTGGCGCGAATATATGCGTGGCATTTATTGGTTAAAAATGCCCGAATATGCTTCAATGAATTATTTCAACAATCAAGAAAAATTGCCCGAGTGGTTTTGGACAGGGAACACCAAAATGAATTGCCTTAAAGATACCATCAATCAGTCTTTAGATTATGGGTATGCGCATCATATACAACGATTAATGATTACTGGGAATTTTGGTTTATTAGCCGGAATTCATCCTGATGAAATGGATGCTTGGTATCTTGGAATTTATATTGATGCGATTGAATGGGTTGAAATTACGAATACACGTGGTATGAGCCAGTTTGCCGATGGGGGAATTGTAGGCACAAAACCGTATGTATCTTCAGCAAGTTATATTGATAAAATGAGTCATTATTGTGGTTCTTGTTTTTACAAAAAAGCAATCAAAACAGGTAATAATGCTTGTCCGTTTAATAGTTTATATTGGAATTTTTATGATAAAAATGAGGAGAAATTAAGCAAAAACCCAAGAATTGGAATGATGTATAATGTGTGGCGAAAAATGCAACCTGAAGCTAAAGCAGCATTACTGCAACAAGCAGATTTTTACTTAAAAAATATAAATAATTTATAATGAAAACCTCCATAGTTTGGTTTAAAACCGATTTAAGATTAACGGATAACGAAACGCTCATCAAAGCCATTGCGCAAAGTGAACAAATAATTCCCGTGTATTGTTTTGACGATTCCCATTACGAAACTACAAAATACGGATTCAAAAAAACAGGGATTTATAGAACACAATTTTTATTGGAGTCATTACAGGATTTAGACAAAAATTTAAGAGAATTAGGTTCAGCATTACTAATTTTAAAAGGAAAACCTGAAGTTGAAATTCCGAAAATAGTAGCAGAATATAAAGCTCAAAAAGTGTTTGCCAAACGTGAAGTAGCCTTCGAAGAAAAACAAACGGAACTTTTAGTACAAAAAGAACTTTTCAAATTAAGATGTGAATTAGAAACTTTAAGCACAAGCACATTGTATCATGCCGAAGACTTACCTTTTTCCATCAATAATATTCCAGATGTTTTTACTGTTTTCAGAAAAAAAACAGAGCAAGATACCACCATTAGAAATGTATTTGAAAAACCAACATCAATACTATCGCCTAGTATTGTTGAGATTAATTTACCCACATTAGAAGAATTAGGATTAGAGTTTTCTGAAATCGATTCGAGAGCAGCTATAAAATTTATTGGAGGCGAAACCAAAGCTATTAATAGGTTAAACCATTACTTTTTTGAAACAAAATGTTTGTCAAGATACAAAAAAACGAGAAACGAAATGGTGGGTGAAGATTATTCCTCAAAATTTTCGGCATGGTTAGCATTAGGATGTATTTCGCCAAGATTTATTTATCATAAAATCAAAAAATATGAAACGCAATTTGGCGCTAACGAATCGACTTATTGGTTAGGATTTGAGATCTTATGGCGGGATTTCTTTCGGTTTATGTTCAAAAAACATCAAACTCGGTTTTTCTTGTATTCTGGAATAAAAACCGATAAAGTAAACTCCAAAATATTGAATGAAGAACTGCTGTCACAATGGATTAATGGCACAACCAACTCAGATTTTATTAACGCTAATATGCTCGAATTAAAGCTAACAGGTTTTATGAGCAATCGTGGCCGTCAAAATGTGGCGAGTTATTTCTGCAACGAACTCAATATCGATTGGCGATTGGGCGCCGCATATTTTGAACAACAACTTATAGATTATGATGTGTGCAGCAATTGGGGAAATTGGGCTTATCTTGCAGGTGTTGGAAATGACCCAAGAAGCCATCGGTATTTCAATATTGAAAAACAAGCCAAAGACTATGACAAAAAAAACACATTCAGAAACTTGTGGCTAAAAAGTTAAAAAAAGGCATAACCATAAAACAGCAATTTATAAAAGTTTACAAATAATTATGAAAAATGATGTAATCATTATTGGCGCAGGATTATCAGGGCTTTCGGCAGCTATTTATTTACACCGACAAGGCAGAAAAGTGCTTATTTTAGAAGCCAGTGACCGAGCAGGAGGAAGAGTAAAAACAGATCTATATGAAGGTTTTCTTTTAGACAGAGGTTTTCAAGTTTTATTGACTGCCTATCCAGAAGCCATAGAATTATTGAATTACAAAGATTTGCAACTCAAAAAAATGCTTCCCGGAGCAACTGTTCTTTATGATGGTGGCACATTTGAAATTGCAGATCCTTTTAGAAGACCAAAAGCATTATTTAATACACTATTTGCACCTGTTGGAACTTTAAGGGATAAAATAAATACCCTTTGGCTAAAAAACAAATTACAAAAAATGACTATTGATGCTATTTTTGCCCAACCTGAACAAAGTACCTTTCAACAATTATTGGATTATGGTTTTAGCCAAAAAATGATTAAACGCTTTTATACACCATTTCTATCTGGCATATACCTAGAAAACCATTTGACTACTTCAAACCGAATGTTTGATTTTGTAATGAAAATGTTTTCTGATGGAGATGTTGCAATACCAGCCTTTGGGATGGAAGAAATTCCAAAACAATTAGTGTCTTTATTACCAAAATCCAGCATTCTATACCACAAAAAAGTTTCAGTTATAGAGGGTAACACGCTAACTCTTGAAGACGGAACTATTTTTGAGGCCAATCAAATTCTTATAGCAACAAATGCAAATGAACTTACAAAACAATTTTTACCAAACATAAAAACTACAGCACAAAAAGTAACAAATGTATATTTTGAAGCTAAGAAAGCACCTTCTAAGAAAGCAATTGTCATTTTAAACGCTTCCTCAAATAAAAAATGGGTTAACAATTTGACTGTTATTTCTAATGTTTCTAAAGCTTATGCGCCAATAGGTAAAGTATTAATATCCGTTTCTTATAACGGACTAGCTGCCGTTGAAGATTTTGAATTAGCAGAAAATATAAAAAAAGAATTGGAACAATGGTATGGAAACCAAGTACAAGATTGGAAAATGATTAAAACCTATCGCATCGATTATGCTTTGCCAATTCAGGATAGTGTAAAAAATGACATCCCAATTTCTGAAATAAAAATATCGGATACTTTATTTATTTGTGGAGATCATTTATTAAACGGATCCATCAATGCTGCATTTAAAACTGGAAGATTAGCTGCCGAAGCGATGAAATTATAATTTAAACGCTTTATTTATAATTTTTGAAAATGTAAAATCAATTGCAATGCCGATGCTATTGAAGAATTCTAAACGTGAATAATTTCATCCTCAATCAACAAATCTTCTCGTCGTAAACGCAAGAAAATCTGAGCCACAGCAATCGTGTCTTTCTCACAATAGGTTACAATTCTATCAATGTCTTTTTCTACGTAGAAAACGTGCCCCACTTGACTACCGTCGATATCGCCTTTTGGTGATGGGATTCCGAGCACTTTACACATTAATTTCAAAGAAGTGAAGTGCTTGTAATCCCCAAATTTCCACAATTCTAAAGTGTCCAAATGTGGAATTTCCCAAGGTTTTTTGCCAAATAAATTGAGTTTGTTGGGAATGGCTATATTGTTAATAATCATTCGGCGCGCGATAAACGGAATGTCGAATTCCTTTGCATTATGTCCACACAAAACGTGTTGCGGTTGATTGAAATGATTGTTTAAAAGATTGATAAAATCGTGCAGAATTTTCTTTTCTTCTCCAAAAAAGGAAGTCACTCTAAAATTCCGAATGTCTCCTTTAATGGTGAAATAGCCCACAGAAATACAGACAATTTTTCCAAATTCGGCCCAAATTCCAGCTCGCTCATAAAAGTCTTCCGGTGTATATTCGTCTTTGCGATGATATTGGGTTTTGTGTTCCCAAAGTCCTTTCATTTCATCGTCCAGTTCATTGAAATCAGCCACTTCCGGAACAGTTTCGATATCAAGAAACAGAATGTTATTGAGGTTAATTTTTTCTATCATAAGTTAAATATTGGGACGCTGATGACGCTGATTTTTTTTTGTTACGAATTACACGAATTTACACAAAAAAAATGTAAGTCTTTATAAATTGAAAGTAATTATTTACGAATATAAAGAAATTCATGCTAATTCGTGATAATCCTTTTAAAACAAACTTTGCTGTGTCGTAGGGTTTTCGTGTTCCAATAACCATTTTTTTCGCCATAATCCACCGGCATAACCAGTCAGCGAACCGTCGGAACCGATGACTCTGTGACAAGGAACGACAATCCAAAGCGGGTTTTTACCATTGGCCGAAGCCACAGCACGAATCGCTTTGACATCACCCAATTTTTTTGACAATTCCATATAAGACATCGTTTTCCCGAAAGGAATTTCGAGTAATCCTTTCCAAACTTTTTGCTGGAATTCTGTTCCGGATGGATTTAATTTGAAAGTGAAATCGTTTCTTTTCCCTTCGAAATATTCATTGAGTTGCAAAATGGATTCTTGTAAAATTGATGGGGTTATATTGGAGGCTTCACCATCATCCGAAACTGAAATTACGGAAACTCCTTTTTCATCACCCATTATTTTGGCGATTCCTAAAGGAGTTTTGATGTATGTGATTTCCATATTTTAAAGATATGTCTTTTTCTAATTTGAAGAAGGAATTTTATAAATAAAAAAACCATCTCAATTGAAATGGTTTTTGTGTTTATAGATTCCGTAACCTTCGACAAGCTTGGATAACAATTATTTTAAATTTGAATAAATATAAGCCTCCAATGCTTTTAGTTCTTCCTCTGAAAAGGTACTGGTTAATGCAAAGTTAGCTTTCATCACTGCATATTGAGTTGGGTCAACAATTGGTTCTCCTTCGCCTTTAAGGAATGTAACCATATCGCCATTTTTGTCTTTATAGATTTTGGCAATGTCCTGCAGACTTGGCCCAATAAGTTTTACATCTGGTTTGTGACAAGTAGCACAAGCTCCTTTTCCTAGAAAAATTTCCTTTCCTAAATCTTCAGGTTTTTGAACTTCAGATGTGCTTTCAGGTTTGCCAAAAGATTCTTCTGAACCTTCTTTTTTACAAGAAATAATGGATAATGAAATTGCTAAAAATACTGATAATAATACTGTTTTCTTCATTTTATTTATTTATTTTATTTATTTAAAAGTCTTGCTGCTTCTTTGGCAAAATAAGTCGAAATAATATTGGCTCCGGCTCTTTTGATGCAGTATAATTGTTCAATCATAATTTGGTCGTGGTCGAGCCAACCTCTTTCAGCAGCAGCTTTAACCATCGCATATTCCCCAGAAACTTGATAAACGGCAACAGGAACGTGAACGGCATTTTTGACTTCGCGAACGATGTCCAAATAAGCCATTCCTGGTTTTACCATTACAATATCAGCACCTTCGGCAACATCGTCTAATGTTTCTCGAATGGCTTCGATGCGATTAGCATAATCCATTTGGTACGTTTTTTTATCCTTTGGAACATTTGCCAAATCGACTGGCGCGCTGTCTAAAGCATCCCGAAATGGGCCATAAAATGCAGAAGCATATTTGGCACTGTAACTCATAATTCCTACATTATGATGTCCGTTTTCTTCCAATGCTTTGCGAATGGCAAGCACACGACCGTCCATCATATCGCTTGGCGCAACAAAATCGGCGCCAGCTTCAGCGTGACTCAAACTCATTAATGTTAGAGCTTCAATTGTGGCATCATTTACGATTTGTCCGTTTCTGATAATTCCGTCGTGACCATAGATGGAATAAGGATCCAAGGCAACGTCTGGCATCACAATCATTTCAGGAACAGCATCCTTGATGGCGCGAATGGTTTGTTGCATCAATCCGTCTTTGTTCCAAGCTTCGACACCTAAATTGTCTTTTAGATTTTCGCTTACCTTCACATAAATATTGACTGCTTTGATGCCCAAATCCCAAGCTTCTTTGACTTCTTTGATTGTATTATCCAATGAATGACGATAGATTCCCGGCATTGATGGAATAGCAATTTTCACGTCCTTTCCTTCGGCAACGAACATAGGAAGCATAAAATCGGTTGGACTTAATGAGGTTTCACGAACTAGGGAACGAATGGATTCGTTGGTTCTTAAACGGCGATTTCTTTGTAGTGGAAACATTTGATATATGATTTAAGATTGCTTCGCCAATTCGAGCAAAGCTCTCGGGTTACGATTGTAGATTTTTGATTTAATAAATTGACGATCACAGTAATCTGACTCGAGCGATAGCGAACAGACGAAGTAAATCATAAATCGTTAATCATCAATCTGCAATCCAATTTTTTGGTTTTTCTAATACTTTCAATAATTTTTCTTCTTCACTTCCTTTTTCAGGATGATGATCGTAAACCCACTGCACGTGCGGTGGCAAACTCATTAAAATACTTTCGATTCTTCCGTTGGTTTTTAATCCAAACAAGGTGCCTTTGTCGTGTACCAAATTAAATTCGACATAACGACCACGACGGATTTCCTGCCAAGTTCTATTCGCATCCGAATATAGTAAATTTTTCCTTCTTTCGACAATTGGAACATACGCTTCTAGAAAACTGTTGCCGACTTCGGTTACAAAGTTGAACCAATTTTCCATTGACATTTGATCATTTGCTTTGCAATAATCAAAAAACAGACCGCCAATTCCTCGCCCTTCATTGCGATGCGCATTCCAAAAATACCCATCACATTGTTTTTTATATTTTGGATAAAACTCAGGATTGTGTTTGTCGCAAGCGGTTTTACACGTTTGATGAAAATGTTTTGCATCTTCCTCAAACAAATAATAAGGCGTTAAATCTTGTCCGCCTCCAAACCATTGCTGAATCACGTTTCCGTTATCATCGTACATTTCGAAATAGCGCCAGTTAGCGTGAACCGTTGGCACCATTGGATTTTTGGGATGCAAAACCAAACTCAAACCACAGGCAAAAAAATCAGCTTCGCCCACGTTGAATAATTTTTGCATACTTTCCGGTAATTTCCCGTGAACTGCCGAAATATTAACTCCGCCTTTTTCGAAAACGGCTCCGTTTTCAATCACGCGTGTTCGTCCTCCTCCTCCTTCAGGTCGTTCCCAAATATCCTCACGGAATTTAGTTGCGCCATCAGCATCTTCCAATCCTTTGCAGATTTGGTCTTGAAGGTTTTGTATGTATTGGTAAAACTTATCTTTCATCTTGTTTTCTTTTCCTGCAAGGTTTTTTTAACCTTGTAGGTACGCTAATAATTGTAATATTAATCTAATATACTTACAAGGTTTTGAAAACCTTGCAGGATAATAACTGCTCTATTCAAATGTATGTTTTTCTGTTAAAAAATCATTTTTTTGGTTGTGACAAAAAATCAAATTTTCTATTCCCCCAAATAATTTAAGAACCTCTTCTCTTTCAATTTTGGTTTCTTTTTTTGATATAATCGATTGATATGATGAAAATTTAAAGCCCTGAAAATTTAAATCCAAATGATGTTTTGGATTTAAATGAACATACAAAATCAGTTCTTTTAAATAATTATCATCGTTTAGTTTTATTCTCTTAAAATGTTTTTCAAATAGACTTCCCGTTCTATCTGTCTGTTTATTGAATGCTTTTGCATAAGAATTAAAAAAATTAGAAAACCCTTGTGTAACAATATTCTCCTCTTCATTTAAGCGAATAACAAAATGGAAATGATTATCCATTAAACAATAAGCAAATATTGAAATTTTACCAATTAAATATTTTGACAATTGATTTAAAAAGTGAATCTTGTTTTTGTCATTTTCAAAAATAGGCGTTCCATTAATTCCTTTATTGAAAATGTGATAATAACAGTCTTTTTCTAAAACTTCTAATGTCATATTTCCAATAATTAGCTTGTTTCTCCTGCAAGGTTTTTTTGAAACCTTGTAGGTGTAATTTCAAAGACAATTTCTAATTCAATACCTACAAGGTTTTAAAAACCTTGCAGGAGAATCCGTGAACTAAATCCTTATTTCTGCTTGTATTCCTTCACCGCGTCAATAAATGCTTTAGCGTGATCCACAGGAATATTTGGTAAAATACCGTGACCTAAATTGGCAATATATTTGTCTTTTCCAAATTCGTCAATCATTTCGTGAACCATTTTCTTGATAACAGGAATTGGAGAAAGCAATCTTGACGGATCAAAATTTCCTTGTAAAGTAATGTTTCCACCAGACAAATAACGTGCATTTCGTGGCGTACAAGTCCAATCTACTCCAAGTGCAGCAGCTCTACTTTTTCCCATTTCGCCAAGTGCGAACCAACATCCTTTTCCAAAAACAATGACTTGCGTTTCATCAGCCAAAGCTTCTACGATTTGGTTGATGTATTTCCAAGAGAATTCCTGATAATCCACTGGTGAAAGCATTCCTCCCCAAGAATCAAAAATCTGAATTGCATCGCAACCTGCTTTTACTTTTTCTTTTAAATATAAAATAGTGGTATCAGTGATTTTTTGCAATAAAGTGTGTGCTGCAATAGGGTTTGAAAAACAAAATCCTTTGGCAGTATCAAAACTTTTTGAACCTTTTCCTTCTACTGCATAACAGAAAATTGTCCAAGGCGAACCTGCGAAACCAATTAACGGCACCTCATCGTTCAACATTTCTTTGGTCAGTTTCACGGCATCCATCACATAACCCAAAGTTTCTTGAATGTTAGGAACATAAACCTGGTTTACTTGTTCCATCGTGCGAATTGGATTTGGGATAATTGGCCCCAAATTATCTTTCAATTCTACGTGAATTCCCATCGCTCTTGGCACAACCAAGATATCCGAAAACAAAATCGCCACATCTGGTCCAATTCTGCGAATGGGTTGTACTGTGATTTCTGCAGCCAATTCTGGAGTTTCGCAACGGGTGAAAAAATCATATTTATCACGCAATGCTCTGAATTCTGGCAAATATCTTCCGGCTTGACGCATCATCCAAACGGGTGGACGTTCTACTGTTTCTCCTCTTAATGCTTTTAAAAATAGGTCGTTCTTTATCATTTTTTGTTTGTTTTTCATTACGCCTGACAGGTTTTAAAAACCTGTCAGGTGTAAAACTAATTATTTAAATTCTTCGATTACATCCTCAATCACATTTTCAACCGAAGGCTGATCTGCGACTATTATATTTCTGGTTATTGTTTCTAATGAACTTGCTGTTGTTTCTCCAATGCAAAAGCAAATTTCGTTTTTTATTTTGTTATCTTTCAAATAACTTTCAACGGCTGATGGACTAAAAAACAGAATTCCATCGACTGCGGTTTTTATTTTTTGTGGCGTTAAAGTCGTTTCATATACTTGAATTTCATTGAAATTGACTTTGGCTGCTTTCAATGCTTTTGGCAAAGTTTCTTTTCGCAAATTACCGCTGAAAAAAGTAAAACTTTCATTGGAATAAATCAAAGTGATGATTTCAGCCAAATCAGAAGCATAATCAACATAAACATCCACATTAAAATTATTTTCTTCCAATAGTGCTTTGGTTTTTATTCCTACGCAAAACACATTTTTCATTTTTAATTCATCACATTTTGGATGAAGCAATATGCTTTGAGCTGCATTTTGACTGGTAAAAATCAAATTGTCATTGATTTTTATACCACCCCGTCCTTCGGACACCCCTCCAGAGGATGGGAAGTCAAAATCCGAGTTTTCGGTTTTGATAAAATTAGCTTCGGTTAGTGAAAAACCCGCATCCAACAAGGCTTGCTTTTGATTGCTCAAAAGTGTTTTTGTCGATAGAATACTAATATTACTCATTTTTTTCTTTTTAATTGTTTTCTTCCTTTGAAGAAATCAAGATACTTTGAAATTGTTCTGATGTTGGTAATTTTCCTATCAACTCTTTTGGCAATTGTTTGCTAAAATAATATTCCGCGACTCCTATTGGCTTATTTGCATTTCGTAAAGTATATTCTACTTCCAAATGATTTTTATCGGGAACGAGTAAAATTCCAATACTCGGTTGGTCATCCAACTGTTTCAATTGTTCGTCCATTAATTGCAAATAAAAATCAAGTTTTCCCACAAATTCAGGTTCAAATTCGACTACTTTCAATTCAACAGCGACCAAACATTTTAAAATTCTATGATAAAAAAGCAAATCGATGTAATAGTCTTTATCGCCCAATGAAAGTCGGTATTGGTTGCCAATAAAACAAAAACCATAACCCAATTCTAACATCAGTCGTTTCACGTTTTCGACCATTTTTTTTTCTAAAGCTCTTTCGGTAATGGGTTTATTGATGTCGAGAAAATCAAGACTATAAACACTTTTTATACTTTCTCTAGCTTGTTCCTGAAAATGTTCGGGCAAAGCTTTTTCAAAATTATGCTGTGATGGTTTTGATGTATAATGTTCGTAAGCATTCGCCTTAATTTGATGCAATAAAACCGTATTACTATATCTGTTTTTAAGAGTTTGCTCTAAATAAAACACACGGGCCTTGATGTCTTTTACCTTTTGAAAAATAGTGATATTATGTTTCCAAGGAGTATTTAAAACCAATTTTTTTACATAATCTAAATGTGAAACCGCTGGTTTCACATTTGGATTTTCTAATTGTGAAGCAGCTTGATTCACATTTGAATATTCGGCAACTAATTGCTTCATAAACTGAAGATTTCGAGGTGACCAACTCACTCCTTCTCCAATTAATTGAGGTAAATCTCGGCTTAATAATAAAATAACCGACTTCCCCCAACCAAATTCCATCTGCTTTTTGATAATCAATTCGCCAATATTCCAATAGAGTTGGTTCGAAATAGTTTGCACCGATTGTATGGCTTGCACCCGATGTTGTTGAACAGCAGTAGCAACATCCGAAAGAAATTCGTTGTAAGCTTCTGGTAAAATGTCTTTGTTCAACTGGGTCATAAATATTTAATAAATGAAACGTGTTTTTGTCGATAGAATACTAATGGGATTTTGCATTACTTCTTCAAACTTTCCTTAATTGTTTTCATCAACGCTGCTCCGCCTTTTTTCAAAATTTCGTTGGCGCAATTTTGTCCAAAATCAGTCCAATTGTCTAATGAAATGGTTCTTTCTATTTCAAGTTTCTCTTTTCCGTCGATGGAGAATAAATTTCCAACAAAATGAATTTCATTGTTGTTTATTTTTGCCAAAGCGCCAATTGGAGCTGTACAACCACCTTCGAGTGTTTTTAGAAATTGTCTTTCTATATAGGTGCAAATTTCGGTTGCCTTGTGATTTAATTTAGCTGCCGCCTCTTTGCAAAAATCATCGTTTTGCATCGCAACAATTACCATTGCGCCTTGAGCTGGAGCAGGAATCATCCAATCTAAATCAATATATGAAAAACTCCTATTTTCTCCCTCTCCTTTGGAGAGGGCTGGGGTGAGGATTGGTTTTAAGTTGATGCGTTCGAGTCCGGCAGCGGCAAAAACGGCTCCACTCCAATCGCTTTCGTTCAATTTTTGCATTCGAGTATTCACGTTTCCGCGTAAATCTACTACTTTATGATTTGGATATTTATGAAACCATTGCGCTTGACGACGCAAACTTCCGGTGGCAATTGTTCCGTTTCCTTGAAGAAAATCGAGATTTCCTTTATGAACTAAAATATCCAACGTGTTGGCTCTTTCGAGAACCGCAGCTTGAATAATCCCAATAGGCAAAGCCGTTGGCACGTCTTTCATAGAATGCACAGCAATGTCAACTTGGCCATTTATCATAGCAATGTCGAGCGTTTTTGTGAAAATTCCGGTGATTCCGAGTTCGTAAAGAGGTTTATCAAGAATGATATCACCTTGAGATTTTACAGCAATAATTTCGGTTTTATAACCTAAATCGTTTAATTTTTTTTGGACTGTATGGGCTTGCCAAAGGGCTAATTCGCTGTCGCGCGTTCCAATTCGTATTGTTTTGTTTGAATCCATTAAACCTTTTCTTTTTTATAAACCGTAAAGATATTAAGGTTCGTTTAGATTTTTACTATGATAGGGTAATTTTGTATTTTTCTTCGGCGATTGAGATTTCTTTTTTGGGAGTTGAAAAGCCTATTTGAAATACTTTTTCAATAAATTCTATGCTTTCATCAACCGAAGTATTTTCGTCTTTTAAGTGACTGGCAAAATGATTGGTGATTTTTTGGATAATTCTGGAACCAATTAATTCGGCTTGTTCTTCATCAAAATCAGATAGTTTTTTTCGTTGAAAAGTCAATTCTCCGGCAACGATATCATTCAATTTTGCTTTCAATGCTTGAATCGTTGGCGCAAATTTTCGACCATTCATCCAAATATTAAGTTCTAATTTCATGTCCTCGATAATGGCTTCGGCAGCAGGAATATGCTGTTTTCTTCTTTCGAGAGTTTCATCGGTCATTTGAGACAAATGATCCATATGGATTAAAGTTACTTCTTTTAAATCTTGGACATTGAGGTGAACATTTTTTGGAATGGACAAATCCAAAATCAACATTGGTTTTTTTAGATTCAGGATGGCTTTGTCGATTGTTGGATTGTGAGCTCCGGTTGCCACCACTAAAACGTCAGCTTTTTGTAATTCTAAATGTAAATCAGAATAATCTTTTACAACTAAATTAAGTTTTCCGGCCAATATTTCGGCGGTGCTTTTTGTTCTGTTTATTAAAGTGATTTTTTCGTTTTTGGTGTGTTTTACCAAGTTTTCGCAAGTGTTTCTGCCTATTTCTCCTGTTCCAAAAAGCAGAATGTTTTTGTTGCCAATATCCTCAACGTTTTTCATTATGTATTGAACCGCTGCAAAGGAAACTGAAGTTGCTCCAGAGCTAATTTCGGTTTCGTTTTTGATTCTTTTGCTGGTTTGAATAACCGTATTAACTAATCTATCTAAAAAAGCATTGACTAAACCCAAAGATCTAGACTCTTCAAAATTTGATTTTATTTGCCCTATTATTTCGAAATCACCAAGAATCTGACTGTCTAAACCTGTTCCAACACGAAACAAATGATTGATAGCTTCTTGATTTTTATACACAAATCCTACTCTTTGAAATTCTCCAACTGTACCGTTGCTGTTTTCTAAAATCAATTTTATTAACTGAAAAGGATGTTCTGCATATCCATATATTTCGGTGCGGTTGCAGGTAGAGATTATAACTAAACTCTCTATGCCACTTTCTTTGGCTTGAAGTAATGCGCTGGTTTTTGCATTGGCATCCAAACTGAATTTTCCTCTAACTTCCGCATCAGCTTTCTTGTAACTCAACCCAATGGAGTAGAAAGTTTTATGTTTTGATAAATTTAGATTTTCCATAAATAATCTTTTTCTGATATGCTTGACAAATTTAGAACTAAGGTTTCTATTAAAGTAACGCTAAAAGTACTATTTGTATCGCTGAATGATTTTTTGTTGATAAATATAATTTCTCTCGTAAAAAACACTATTTTTGTAATGAAATTAGGCTTTTATAAAACAAATATACTCGTTCCTTATAAACAAAAACCTGATATTTATCATATTTACTAATAAAAAATGTCGCAATGAGTTCTCGAGATATTATAACAATTGAAGATGACTTTACCCTACTCCGTTTCGAAAACAACAGTGATGAAGTTTTTTATACCCAACGGGAAGTTAAAAGTGGGTTGATCCAATTTCACTTTGGATTGAAAGGAAAAGCTAAATTTATTTTCAACCAGGGAAATTATGCGTTGGACTTAAGGGAGGAAAAATCTCTGTTATTATACAATCCGCAAAAAGAACTTCCGTTAAACTTGGAAATAGAACCAAATTCTTGGGTGATTTCCGTTATTATTTCCATCCAAAAATTTCATAATTTATTTTCTACCGAAGCCAATTATATTACTTTTTTGAGCGAAGACAACAAGGATAAAAAATATTATAAAGAAGGAGATATTAGTCCGTCGATGGCGATTGTATTAAGTCAATTGTTTAATTATAATTTGCATCCATCAATAAAAAACTTGTATTACAAAGGAAAAGGGTACGAATTATTGAGTCTTTATTTCAATCGAACCGAAGATTCAAATGCAGAACAATGTCCATTTTTGATTGACGAAGAAAATGTGTTGAAAATAAAAAAAGCCAAAGAAATTATTCTTGCCAATATAGCCGAACCACCTGGATTACAAGAGTTGGCCGATGAAGTAGGTCTGACTTTGAAAAAACTAAAAATGGGCTTTAAACAAATTTACGGCGATACCGTTTATGGCTTTCTATTTGATTACAAAATGGATTCTGCCCGAAAATTATTGGACAGTGGTTCTTATAATGTAAACGAAGTTGGCTTGAAAATTGGCTACAGCACCGGAAGCCACTTTATTGCTGCATTCAAGAAGAAATTTGGAACCACACCAAAAAAATACTTGATGGCCATTAATCCAAACACCTAGTTGCTTTTTAAAGTGTAAACAAAATCAAAAAAAGAGTTAAACCTAAAAAATAAAAAGTAAGTTTAAATTACTTTTATCCGAAAAAAACAAAATATGAAAGGAGTATTATTAGTAAATTTAGGTTCGCCAGAAAGTCCAACCGCAAAAGATGTAAAACCATATTTAGACGAATTTTTAATGGACAAATACGTGATTGACGTTCCGTTTTTGTTGCGAGCATTATTAGTTCGTGGAATAATTCTCCAAACAAGACCTAAAAAATCAGCTGCGGCTTATGCCAAAATTTGGTGGGACGAAGGTTCTCCTTTAGTAGTGATTTCTAAAAGAATGCACGAAAAAGTCAAAAAGCTGGCTAAAATTCCAGTTTCATTGGCTATGCGTTATGGAAAACCATCCCTTTTATCTGGATTACAGGAATTACACGACAAAGGTATAGACGAAGTATTGCTTTTTCCGTTGTATCCGCAACACGCGATGGCTTCAACTACAACCATTTTAGAATTAGCGGAAGACTTGCGTAAAAAACATTTCCCGGAAATGAAATTTACAATAGTTCCTGCTTTTTATAACAAGCCCGATTATTTAAAAAATCTTGCCGATTCCATTAAAGCCCATCTGGAAGGCTTTGATTATGATCATTTATTATTCTCGTATCACGGAATTCCAGAGCGTCACATTCGCAAAACGGATATCACCACTTCACATTGCAAAATTGATGGTTCTTGTTGTAACACACCTTCGCCAGCACACGAATTTTGTTACCGCCACCAATGTTATGAAACTACAAAACAGGTGGTGAAATTATTGGGAATCCCGGAAGGAAAATACAGCCAAACTTTTCAATCTCGCTTGGCAGGAGATAAATGGCTTACGCCTTACACGGATGTTGAAGTAAACAAAATGCCGGAAAAAGGAATTAAAAATCTAGCCGTTGTTACACCAGCTTTTGTTTCGGATTGTTTGGAAACATTAGAAGAAATTGCAATGGAAGCCAATCACCAATTTAAGGAACACGGAGGAGAAAATTTCATAGCAATTCCTTGTTTGAATGATGATGATGAGTGGTGTAAAACGGTAGCAAATTGGATTGAAGAATGGGCAAAAAAATAATATTATGGAATATTATAATTACCTGAAATCCCTTCACCTCATCTTTGTAATCACTTGGTTCGCCGGACTTTTTTATATTGTTCGCTTGTTTGTATACCAAATAGAAGCCAACGATAAACCTTCGCCAGAAAAGGAAATTTTGCAAAAACAATACAAAATAATGACCTATCGTTTGTGGTATATCATCACTTGGCCAAGTGCAGTTTTGGCCAGTATTTTTGCGTTTTGGATGTTATTTTTTACGGATATTGGTAACGTATGGTTGCAAATGCCTTGGATGCAAGTGAAACTTGGCTTTGTTTTTGCGCTGTATTTATACCATTATAAATGCCATAGAATATTCAAAGAACTGCAAAACGACGAAGTAAAATACTCGACAAATTATATGCGTTTGTGGAACGAAGGTGCTACAATTATATTGTTTGCTGTAGTGTTTTTGGTCATTCTGAAAAACGCCGTAAACTGGATTTATGGAGTTGTCGGAATTATGCTTTTTTCGATTTTGATTATGCTTGGTTTTAAGTTTTACAAAAGAATTCGAGAAAGAAAAGAATAGTTTGCGGTCTCAGTCCCAGCAAACTGAACGCTGCGACTGAACACTGCGACTGAACACTGAACACTATGCTAAACGGCTTCAAGATATCAATGCTTTCCTTGCAAATCAGGATTTTCCTTTCGATGATTGTATTGATTATTGTAGCATCGGTATTACTTGCCACAATTTCGATTTTCCAATTCAAAAACGAAGCAAAACAGTACCATCAGGAAAGACTGGATCGCAAGGAAGATGCCATAAAAGAGAATATCAATTACGTACTTTCAAACACTACTTATCCGCTTACGCCAAATAATTTATCATTGATTTTTAAGGATAAAATTCACGAATTATCCGATATTCACAATCTTGAAATCAACATTTACAGCTTGGACGGAAAGCTCTTAAAATCTTCTAAATCCAATTTTTCAATTGATCCTGTTGCTCCGCCAATTCCAAAATACATTATAAAACTCGTTCAGTCTTCTGTCGAAAAAAGATATGTTGACATCAAAAATATTGACGGAAAAAAGAAACGTTCTTCTTATAGTCTGATAAAAGACGACAAGTTTAAGCCATTGGGGATTTTGAATTTACCTTATGTTGAAGATGACAGTTATTATCAAACCGAATTGCAGAATTTCTTAATTCGATTGGCGCAAGTATACTCTTTTATGCTTTTAGTGGCATTTGCCGTTGCTTATTTTCTTTCGTCCTATATTACAAAATCGTTGAAGACCATTTCGGATAAATTGAGCGAAACGAGTTTGAACCAGAAAAATGAGAAAATTGTTCTCGAAGCCAGCAGCAAAGAAATCAATCTATTGATAAAAGCTTACAATGCAATGGTCGATGAATTAGAAGAAAGCGCCTTGAAATTAGCCCAAAGCGAGCGGGAAGAAGCCTGGCAGGAAATGGCAAAACAAGTGGCACACGAAATCAAAAATCCGCTTACGCCAATGCGATTGACGGTGCAAAGTTTTCAAAGAAAATTTGATCCAAACGACCCCAATCTGAAACAGAAAATCAACGATTATTCCGAAACTTTGATACAACAAATCGACACGATGAGTTCTGTAGCTTCGGCATTTTCTAACTTTGCTTCAATGCCGGCTCAACAAAACGAAACGCTTAATGTAGTGGATGTTGTAGAATTGACAATGGATATTTTCAACGAAGAATACATTGTTTTTAAAGCAGAAGAAGAAGAGATTATTTCAAAAATTGACCGAACGCAACTCATCCGAATCATTACCAATTTGGTCAAAAATGCCATTCAATCCATTCCGGAAAATCAAGAAAACAAATCGGTATTGGTTACCATAAAAAAAGAAAATGATAATGTGCTAATCACTGTTGCCGACAACGGAATAGGAATAGCAGCCGGAGATTGCAATCGGATTTTTGAACCTAAATTCACTACAAAATCTAGTGGAATGGGATTAGGTCTTGGCATCATCAAAAACATTATCGAAAATTACAAAGGAACAATTACGTTCGAATCACAAAAGGGAAAAGGAACAACATTTATCGTTTCTCTTCCAATAATCAATACATAAAAAACTGAATTATGGCACTAGAAAACATCATCTTGGTACACGAAAAAGGCATCGCCACTATTTTTATCAATCGTCCTGAAAAGTTAAATGCCTTAAACAGAGCAACAATTCAAGAGTTACACGAAACCTTAAAAATAGTTGATGAAAACCCCGATGTAAGAGTAATTATAATAACAGGAAGTGGAGAAAAAGCTTTTGTGGCGGGTGCCGATATTTCTGAATTTGCGCATTTTACATCCATTGAAGGTTCACAATTAGCGGCACAAGGACAGAAAATATTATTCGATTTTATAGAAAACATGAAAACTCCTGTAATTGCAGCCATTAATGGTTTTGCCCTTGGAGGCGGACTGGAATTGGCAATGGCTTGTCATTTTAGAATTGCTTCGGAGAATGCAAAAATGGGGTTGCCTGAAACTTCTCTTGGCGTCATTCCAGGTTATGGAGGAACGCAACGTTTACCACAACTAATAGGAAAAGGTCGTGCAATGGAAATGATTATGACTGCAGGTATGATTGACGCTGCAACTGCAAAAATTTACGGATTAGTCAATCACGTGGTGCCACAATCCGATTTGTTTGCAACTTATATGACGATTGCCGCCAGAATTATGAAAAATTCTCCTGTTGCTATTGCTAAAGCCATTGAAGCCGTAAACGCCAATTTTGTGTCTGCCATAAATGGATTTGATGTCGAAATCAACGCTTTTGGTGATTGTTTTGCCACCGATGATTTCAAGGAAGGAACAACGGCTTTTTTGGAGAAAAGAAAAGCGGAGTTTAAAGGAAAATAAACAAATCAATTAAAAATTAACTTTATGTCATTTCAACCTGTATTTGCCCAATTCTGGGAAAAAGTAAAAGAAAGCATCGAAAATAAAACGTATGCAAAATTAACATTGGCAAAAACAATTGGCGACACCGAATTGAAAAATATTTATGTGCGTCCCGTTTTGAACGATGGTGTTTTCAGTCTTTCAATTACAGCGCGTTACAAAACCGAAGAAGTAGAAAGTTTTCATTCGTTGGAAGAAGCTTTTTTTGTTTTGGCGCCGTATATGAATAATCCATTTTTAACCGCATTATTATTCACAACAGAAAACGACATTACTTTTAAACTCAATAAAAAGCGTGTAGGAAGTATCATTGAGCAAGCTCCTACTTTTAAAAATGCCTCGGATGTGATTTTGGAAATGAAGGAGAAAGGATTATAAATTTAATTTATTGCAGAGACGCACTGCAGTGCGTCTCTACAATTCCCCATCCCATTCTGCATAAAATTGCGAAAGGAAGGTCATCATAAATTGGTGTCTATCTTTAGCCATTTGCTTACCGGTTTCGGTATTCATTTTGTCTTTTAAAAGCAACAGTTTTTCGTAGAAATGATTCAATGTTGGCGCTTCGCTATTTTTGTATTCCTCTTTGCTCATTCTAAGATTTGGAGCAATTTTCGGATTATACAAAGCTCTGTTCTTGAAACCTCCATAATTGAAAGTTCTTGCTATTCCAATGGCACCAATAGCGTCCAATCGGTCCGCGTCTTGAACAATGTTCAATTCAGTAGATGAAAATGTCTTTTCTGAGTTTCCGCCTTTAAAAGAGACGTTTTCTATGATATTTATGACATGCTGGATTGTGGCTTCGTCAAGATTTTCGCTTTCAAGAAATTCGCGCGCTATTTTTGGTCCAACTGTCTCATCGCCATTGTGAAATTTACTGTCGGCAATATCGTGAAGTAATGCTCCAAGTTTCACAACGATAACATCACAAACTTCGTTTTCAGAAATTGAAACTGCGTTTTTAAACACTCTTTCTATGTGAAACCAGTCGTGTCCGCCTTCGGCGTTTTCCAGTTTTTCCTTTACAAAAAGTATTGTTTTGTTGACTATATTTTCGTTACTCATAGCAATTAAGAATTAAAAAAAATGTTGAATTTTAAAGTTATTCCTCTTCAAAATTCAACATTTAAAATTTACATTTAGCAAAATTAAATTCTTGCTGGTTCTACCCATTTAAATTGAAACGACTCTTGAGGAATAACCATTCTCTCTGAAATTCTTGCCATTCTTGCAGGCAATTTCATCAAATAATCCCTTGCTTTTTCGGCTTCATCAGTCAAACCTGAAATCTTGTCAATTTGCCATTTTTCGATTAATTTTTGCATAATATCAACATAATCACTTGCTGTATAAACTCCAACCCGTTGTGCCGAATCTGAAAAATGTTCGAAAGCTGAACTTATTTTTTGCCCTGATTCTCTCAAGAAATGTGCTGGCATCACAATTTTTGCTTTCATCATATATTGAAAAGCAAGCATCATTTCGCTTGGATCAACTTTGAAAATTTGGTTTACAAACTCGCTGTAAGCAAGATGATGACGCATCTCGTCGCCCGCAATCATTTTACACATTTTGGCTAATTTAGTGTCGCCATAACTCTTTGCTAATTGCGAAACTCTATTGTGAGAAACATAAGTTGCTAATTCCTGAAAACTAGTGTAAACAAAGTTTTTATAAGGATCTCTTCCGGTTCCAATATCGAAACCATCATTGATAAGATGTTGTGTTGTGATTTCGATTTCGCGCATATTCACGCGACCTGATAAATAAAGGTATTTATTCAATAAATCTCCGTGACGATTTTCTTCTCCTGTCCACTGACGAATCCATTTTGACCAACCATTTCTTTCCAGATTATCTACACCTTCGACTTCTATTAACCAAGATTCATAAGTAGGCAATGCTTCTTCGGTGATCGTGTCACCTACCAAAGCAACCCAAAAATCATAAGGTAAATCTTTAGCTATTTCACGCAATTCTTTTACTTCTTCAAAAAATGTATCGCTTTCTGAATTTGGTAAAAAATCCGAGGGTTGCCAAATTTTTTCCACTGGAATCAAAAATTGGTCAACATAACTGCTAACATTTTTTTCCAATAGTTGCATTACTTCTAATCGAATATTTTTTATTGACATATTTAATTTATTTTGAACGCTGGAATTATAAATTTGTTCCAAACATACACAATTTATTACTATTTTAAACTTTTATTCCTTTTACGATCGCACTTTCTGTTTTTTCCATTATTTCTTCAAAGGTAAAATTTTCTACTGCTAAAGCCTTATGAATGGTAAAAGTAATGTGATTTCCTAAACCGTAAGGGAAGGCTCCAAATTTAAAAAACTTCCAGGAATTATTAATACTTATAGGCACAACATAAGCTGAAGGAGCATATTTACATAATATTTTCAAACCGCTTTTTGCAAATTCCTTCGGTTTTCCTGTTTTACTTCTTGTTCCTTCCGGAAAAATCACCGCCGATCTTTTGTGCTTTTCTATATATTCAGCCAATCCTTTAATTATTGGAATGGCGGTTTTAGGTTCTTTCCTGTCAATAAGAACAGAGCCTCCGTGTCTTAAATTATAGGAAACACTTGGAATGCCTTTTCCTAATTCTATTTTGCTTACAAATTTCGGATGAAATTTTCTCAAAAACCAAATCATTCCAATAATATCATACATTCCTTGATGGTTTGCTACAAAAATGATTGGAACTCCAGTTGGAATGCTTTCCCTGCCCTCAATTTTAAAATTATTTAACAAAACGTGCCCAATCCTTAATAAGAAAAAGTTCAGGTAATCTACACTTTTTTTATGGGCTTGGTAACCAAAAACGTTGAAGCAAACCCACTGAATGGGATGAAAAACAATTATTGTTAAAAGGAATAACAGAATTGCAATAAAGGATATGGGGTAAGATATAATTTTTTGCATTATGTAATTTTTGTTTGCAAAAATAGGAAATATATTTTTGTTAGTTGTTGTTTGCAAAAATGCTAATGTATTATTAACACTGCTTTTTCAGTTAAAAAAAGCTGATTTTATAGAAAATAAGGGATCATTAGGTTCAATAAATTAAACTTTTATTCCTTCTACAATAGCCTTTTCTGTTTTTTCTATTAACTCTTCAAAAGAAAATTCACTCACTTTCAATGGTTTATGAACTGTAAAAATAAGATGATGCCCCACGCTTAAAGGGAAATAACCGTATTGATATACTTTCCAAGAATTGTTTATGCTTATAGGAACCACATAAGCAGATGGAGCATATTTACATAATATTTTTAAACCGCTTTGCGCAAATTCGTTTGGTATTCCGGTTTTGCTTCTTGTCCCTTCTGGGAAAATAACCGCTGAACGTTTTTCTTTTTCGATGTATTCTGCCAAAGATTTAATTTTTGGAATAGCTTGCTTAGGATTACTTCTTTCGATAAGCACATATTTGCTATGACGTAAATTATATGAAATAGCCGGAATTCCCTTTCCCAATTCTTTTTTGGTCACAAAAGCAACATAATACCGTCTCAAATACCAAATGATTCCGCCAGTGTCCAACAAACTTTGATGATTAGATACGAATATAATCGGTACATTTTTTGGAATAAGTTCCCTGTTTTTAAAAGTATATCTGGTTCCTAAAATATGTGTACATTTCAAAGTAAAATAAGCCACATAATCAAAGGAAACTTTTAATCCTTCATCTCCAAAAAGCTTAAAAGCAATCCATTGAATAGGATGAATAGTACACAAAACCACTAAATAAGCGAAATAATATAATAGTGTTATTGGGTATAATAGAATGTTTTTCATTTTTTTAAAATTACACACAAAAGTAATAAATAAAGATAGCGCTCGATTTTAATCCTAAACAATAATACCATTTAGGGTTTAATTGTACCTTTGCCTTTCAAAAAATTACGGACATTTTCATATAATGAACTTCACTTATCCAAAAAACGAAAAGCTAAAAAGTAAAATCACGATAGATTTACTTTTTTCCAAAGGCAAATCTGTTTCAAAATATCCTTTGAGACTGGTGTATGTGGAAAGTGACTATGGCATTCCCGAAGCTTCAGAACAAAAGCTAAAAATGGGGGTTTCAGTTTCCAAGAAAAACTTCAAACACGCCGTGGACAGAAATTATTTCAAGCGGGTGCTTCGTGAAACCTATCGATTGAACAAACACATTCTGGTTGATAATTTGGACAAAAAGTATGCTTTTATGTTTTTTTATCAAACCAAAGAGCGATTGTCTTACGAGGAAATCAATACCAAGACCATTCAATTGTTTGAAAAGTTTGTTCTCCAATTAAAAAACGAAGAATAGCAACTTTGCATATACCTATGTTGTTATTGATGTTTTATTCTTATTTTAGTGGTTTAAAATTTAGCTATTACTAATTATGATTTCTCCTTTCAAAAAAAAGTTTATTCTTCCGGCCATAGCTTCGGCATTTTTATTTGTTGGCGTTAGTTTCAAAGACGATTTTTTTGAAATTGCCAAACAAGTAGAAATATTCACAACGCTTTTTAAAGAGCTGAATAAAAACTATGTCGACGAAACAAATCCAGGCGATTTAATGGACAAAGCCATCAAGGCAATGTTGGCTAGTCTTGATCCATACACCGTTTATTTCAATGAGCAGGACGTTGTGAAATTCAAAATAAATAATACTGGCGAATATACCGGAATTGGCGCCTCAGTCACCCGAAAAGAAGACAAATTAATCATTCGCGAACCGTATAAAAACTTTCCTGCAGATAAAGCCGGGCTTAAAGCGGGTGACGAAATTATTCAAATTGGAGATATTCATTTGTCCGATTTCAAGGACGATGCTTCACAGCTTTTTAGAGGTGCAAAAAATACTAAAGTCGATGTCAAATACATTCGCCAAGGCAAAACAAACTCGGCTCAAATTATTCTTGATGAAGTTGCCATAAAATCGGTGCCTTTTTTTGGAAAAATAGACGACAAAACAGGTTATATCGTTTTATCTCATTTTAACCAAAAAGCTTCGCTGGAAACCAAGGAAGCATTGGAACAATTAAAAAGGGAAGGTGCTGAGAGAATTATTCTAGATTTAAGAGGAAATCCTGGTGGGCTTTTGAATGAAGCTGTGAATATTTGTAATTTATTTGTTCCTAAAAACGAAACAATCGTAACCACAAAATCGAAAATCGAGAAGCACAACAACACCTATAAAACCTCCCGAGAACCTATAGATACTGAAATTCCTTTGGTAATTCTGGTTAACGGAAAAAGTGCTTCGGCATCAGAAATTGTTTCGGGAGCTTTACAGGACTTGGATCGTGCGGTAGTTATTGGTAGTCGAAGTTTTGGAAAAGGATTGGTGCAAAGACCGGTAGATTTGACTTATGGAACCCAATTAAAAGTTACGATTTCTCGCTATTACACGCCTTCGGGAAGATGCATTCAGGCTTTGGATTATGCTCATAAAGACAAAAACGGAGTCGCCACAAAAACCGAAGCGAAGAATTATAATGCTTTCAAAACCCGAAAAGGAAGAACGGTTTATGATGGAGGCGGCATTCAACCTGACATCGAACTAGAAGAAACGAAAACAAGTCCAATTACCGAAGCCTTGCTAAAAAACGATGGAATTTTTAATTATGCAACTACCTATTATTATAAAAATCCAAATTTAGGGAATCAAATTCCAACGTTTTCTGATGCTGATTTCCAAGATTTTAAACAGTTTTTAAAAGCCCAGAAATTTTCTTTCGATACTGAAACGGAACTCGCTTTGAAAAACACTTTGGCTGTAGCCAAAAAAGAAAAAGTTGACGAAAGCATTAGCTCTGAATATCAACAATTACTGACTGCGCTTCAAAAAAGTGAAGAAAACTCATTGGATAAAAATCAAAAAGAAATCAAGAATTTAATCCTTGACGAAATCATTAAACGCTATCAATATCAAGAAGGTTTGTACCAATATTATCTCAAAAACAATTCAGAAATCAAGAAAGCAACAAGCGTTCTGAGCAATAGCTCTGAGTACAAAAGCATCTTGAAAATGTGATGAATAGAGGCTTACAAATACTACTTCTTTTATTTTTTGGCTATCTCTCAGCTCAGGAAAATTCTGTTCAATCTGTATATTTTGACTTTGATAAATTCTCCTTAAATAAAACCCAAATAAATACAATTATTGGTCTTATAAACTCGCCTGATTTTTCGCAATTTGAAGCCATTCAGCTTTATGGATATTGTGACGACAGAGGAAGCGAGGATTATAACGATAAGTTGTCTAATAAAAGAGTGGCAACTGTCCAGAAAATTCTCCTTTCTAATGGAGTTCTGCTAAATAAAATTTTTATTTGCGAAGGCAGGGGACGTGTAATTTTGGTTAAGGATTCTATAAAAAATTTACAAAAAACACGTGATCAAAACAGACGTTTAGATTTAATTTTTATTAAAAAAACAGTGTATACTTCCTTTTCCGAAAGCCCAAAAGTGGGAGATCTTATCATTTTAGACCGAGTTACTTTTGAAATGGGTTCGAGTGTTCTTTCTTTAAAAGCAAAAAAAGAATTGGATAGAGTTGTTGTTTTATTAGAAAAACGCAAGACACTTCGATTTGAAATTAAAGGCCACGTATGTTGCACTTCCAGCAAATATTCCGATGCTATTGACAAGGAAGCCCAAGACAGAAATCTTTCCACAAACAGAGCCAAAAATGTGTTTGTGTATCTTCGTTCGAAAGGAATAAGTCCATATCGCATGTCTTATAAAGGTTATGGTAACCGTTTCCCTCTTGGCAAAGAGGATAATCAAGACCGCCGTGTGGAACTTTTTATAACAAAATTATAATTAACCCATTGGCGGGTGCTCTTATTAGAATTTTAAATGAAAAAAAAATGAAACACATAGAAACATAGAAAAAAGAATGATATAGATCAATTCTTGGTTTAACATAGCTATGTTTTGCTTTATTAAAGTAAAACGCCTTATTTAAACATATTAAAACTATGTTTCTATGTGTTTAAAAAAATAAAAATTTAATTACAACCAACGTAGTTATAATTACTCCTTCTTCATTTCAATATGCGGAATATCATCCTCGAGATACATTTCGCTAGTTTGAACAAATCCGTGACTTTCGTAGAATTTTTTTAGATATAATTGTGCTCCAATGGTGATTTTACTTTCTCCAAAATGAGTCTTAATTGCTGCAATAGCTTCTCGCATTAAGTCGTGACCCCATTTTTGGTCACGATATTTTGCATCGACAACCACTCTGCCAATAGATGCGTTATCAAATGAAATTCCAGCTTTGAAAAGTCGGGAATATGCTACAATCTTGCCTTCGAATTCTCCAAAAAGATGCAATGCAACTTTGTCTTTTCCGTCAAGATCGAGATAAACGCAGTTTTGTTCGACTACAAATATCTCGCTTCTCAATCTCAGAATATCATATAGTTCATTTACCGAAAGATTCTCAAAAGACTTGATTTTCCATTGTATTCCCATCTGCGTAATTTTATTTTAAAATACTGATTGATTTAATAATTGACTCCAATTCGTGCATCAGATCTCGTTCTTCTTTAGATGGAGAATAGCAAAATCCTTCTAAAACCAAAATTCTGTCGTGCTCTTTATCTACAATTGCATAATTGATGAAAGGTCCTGACATAAATTCATTTTTTAGCTCCCAAGTTCCCTTTGTTTCATAGGTTTCTTTGCCGTTTAATTTAATTTTGAAAAGATAGGGTGCGTAACCTTCTTCGGTAATCATTTTAGCGTCTGGTTCTGTTCCGCGAATATATAAATCTCCAATGGAATCGCGCATTTTAATGATATTGGCAATATCATTCGAATCTTTTTTTATGGTACTTATTGGAACCTGATAAATCAAAATACTAGTATTTCCACTAACAATTTCTTTTTTGAGCCAAATAAATTTATTGTTTTGGAGCACATACAAATAACCGGCAGGAACATCCAGAGAAATATTGAATGCATTGGTAATTCTTTGAGTATTAAGTAGCGATTGGCTGTTGATTCTTTGATTTTCGGAGATTTCAGTTGCCTTAATTATTTGAATAATTTTGGGTGCATTTTTTTCAATGATTTCCAAAATGTCAGTATTTGTTTTTCCTGAAATATGAAATACGTTTTGGGGTGACGCGTATTGGTTTTTCTTGATTTCGAATTTATTTTTGCCGGACTTCTTAACAACGATAATCGTTCTGCTGTCAGTCATAAATCCTTCCATAAGTTTGGCAGGATATTGATTAATGGTAAAAAGAGGTTCTTCTTGAGGCAATCCAATTACGGGCGATGCAAACTTGTTTCGAATGCTGTCGCCGATTTCTCCATTCCATAATTGGTCGTCAATAATTACCGAAATAGTATTGATTTTTCCTGTTGCTTTTCGAGGCAAATTGTCGCTTTTCTTATTACAAGAAAAAAACAAAAAGGTGAAGAGAAGAAATAAAAAATGGGTTTTATTCATTATGAAATCAATTATGAAATAAAACCCAAATTTATAGAAGATTATTGTATTATCCGTTGATTTTTAGCTTCATTCCTGGTTTAAGGTCTTCGGCGCGTAAATCATTCCATTTTTTAATATCCGAAATGGTTACGCCAGGATATTTTTTTGCAATGCTGTATAAAGAATCGCCTTTTTTAACATAATAATTGATGGTGTTGTTTTTTGAAGCGGAAGCCAAATTATCTTTTTTCCTGAATGTTTCTGCGACGGCTTTACTTTCAATTGCCACTTCGCTTTTCGCAACAATTAAACTACTTCCCAAAGCAATATTATTGTCCTGCAAATTATTCCATTGTTTCAAATCTTCTAAAGAGCTTCCGAATTTTTTGGCAATATTTCCAAGATTGTCTCCTTTTTTAACAACATACTCCACATTTTCTGTTTTAGTGGTTGCAACTATAACTTCATTAGAATTCAAATCATTTTTTGCAACTTGCAACGATTCGCCAAGCTGAATATTAATGTTCGAAAGATGATTCCATTCTTTAATTTCTTCAACGGTAACATTATATTTTTTGGCAATATTCCCAAGATTATCTCCTTTTTGAACTACATAAAAAGCGGTAACATTAGAGGATAAAGTATCGATTTTTATGGATTTCTTCGTTTTATCTTCTTTACTAATTTTAGTTTCTGAAGCTGCTATTTGTTGGTTATCCGCTTTAATTTCTGAAGGAATTCTATCCGTTTTTGGTTCTTTTCTAACGGTTCTAACAACGCTTTCATTGGTAATGATTTTCAGGCTTTTACCTCGAGCAACGGTATTGCTTTTTAATCTGTTCCACTTTTTTAAATCTGCAATGCTAACATCATATTTATCGGCGATTTCGCTCAGATTATCTCCTCGTCTTACCGTGTAATATTTTGTTTTGGGAAGTGTAATTCGTTGAATCGAGTAATTCATTGTATCGTTCAGCACAATTGCTTTTGTAACCTGAAACGGTCTTTCACGAAGGTCTAACTCATGTTGTGCATACCCATAAATTTTGTCTTCGTTTGATGCAAAAACAGCAATTTTTTCCTTTGGCAATCTTAAAAAATGAGGTTGATCTCCATAAAACGGAATCACATTCAGTTTATAAGACGGGTTCAAAAGTTGCAATTGAGTCATAGGAACATCTAGCAAATCTGAAATTTGTTTGAACGACATTTGCTTTTTAATCATAATAGTATCCGTAGCAAATTGTTTTACCAAGGCTCTTTCTGGCTTGATTCCGTGTTCGTTATGGTATTCATAAATGTACATTGTTGCTAGAAAAGCGGGAACATATCCTTGAGTTTCTTTTGGTAAATTTTTTCTAATATTCCAATAATTTTGTTGACCTCCAGAACGCCGAATCGCTTTAGTAACATTTCCAGGACCCGAATTATAAGATGCTAAAACCAAATCCCAGTCACCAAAAATCGCATACATATTAGTCATATATTGCGCAGCGGCTTCGCTTGATTTCAGTGGATCGCTTCGTTCATCAACATAGGAATCAATCTTTAGATTATAGAGTTTTCCCGTTTGATACATAAATTGCCAAAGTCCGGTTGCGCCCATTCTCGAAACCGCTTTTGGGTTCAAAGCTGATTCTACAACGGCCAAGTATTTTATCTCCAACGGCACATTTTGTTTGGCCAAAGCCTCTTCAAACATTGGAAAATAATATTCTGAAATAGCCATTAATCTTCCAAAAGATTTTTTCCTATTCTTAAGAAATGACTTGATTATATTTTCAAGACCTTGGTTGTATTCAATATTGAAAGGAGATTTTGCATCCATTGCCGCGAGTCTTTCCTTCAGCAACTCTGTTGGCAACTCATAATCAACTTTTTCGTCTATATTGATATTTTTTATATCATCAGAAATATCATTATATATGTCTAAATTGGCTAATTCTTTCAACCACAAACTGTCCACGCAAGAAGCTAAATCGTCTTTTACGAAAGTTTTTTTGATAGAATCTAAATAGGAATTTTTTATTTCAGTTTTTGCAAACCCTTTGCTTTCAACAACTTTTTGAGAAAACATAGAAATTGACAATAATAGAAAAACCGATAGGGCGGAGTTTTTTATATTCATAATTTTTTAATCAACAGACTATACTTCAAACGATTAAAACCAAATCGTCTTTTGCAAACATAATACGTTAAAACTAAAAATTTCAGTAAATATTGTTAAAAATGCATTTTTTAGTCCAAAATAGCGGCAATTCCGGGTAAAATCCTACCCTCAAGCATTTCTAACATCGCTCCCCCACCAGTTGAAACATAACTCACTTTGTCTTCAAAACCAAATTGTTTTACAGCTGCAACTGAATCTCCTCCGCCTACAAGTGAGAACGCTCCGTTTGCTGTTGCTTCTGCAATAAAATTGCCTAATTCAATAGTTCCATTGGCAAAATTTGGCATTTCGAAAACGCCCAAAGGACCGTTCCAAAGTATGGTTTTTGATTCTAAAATCACTTTTTTGAAGTTTTCCAATGATTTTGGTCCGGCATCAAGTCCTTCCCATCCATCAGGTATTTCTCTTACATCAACAATTTGAGTATTGGCAGTATTTGAAAAATCATCCGCAGCAACAACATCAACAGGAATGTGAATTTGTACTCCTTTTTCTTTGGCTAATCTCAAGATTTCCAATGCCAATTCTTGTTTGTCGTCTTCACAAATTGAATTTCCAACTTTTCCGCCCAACGCTTTCACGAAAGTAAAAGTCATTCCACCTCCAATAATCATATGGTCAACTTTGTCCAGAATATTTTCGATAACCGTAATTTTAGAAGATACTTTTGAACCTCCAAGAACTGCCGTAACGGGTTTTTGAGAATCTTTTAAAACCTTGTTCAAACTTTCGATTTCTTTTGCCAATAATAATCCAAAGCATTTATCTTTTGGAAAAAACTGTGCAATTATAGTTGTTGAAGCGTGTGCTCTGTGTGCCGTTCCAAAAGCATCGTTTACATAAATATCTCCAAGAGAAGCCAATTTTTTTGCAAAATCAACATCTCCAGCTTCTTCTTCAGCATAAAAACGTAAATTTTCTAATAATAAAATTTGACCTGATTGTAAATTGTTTACGGCTTTCTCAGCTTCAGTTCCAATACAGTCAGGAGAAAAATAAACCGTTTGCCCCAGAATTTCGGAAGCCTTTTTTAGAATATGTCCTAATGAATATTTTCTTTCCACTCCTTTTGGTCTCCCTAAATGTGACATCAAAATCACGCTTCCTCCATCGGCAAGAATTTTGTCGATTGTTGGTTTTGCCGCTTCGATTCGAGTGGCATCAGTTACATTAAAATTTTCGTCTAAAGGCACGTTAAAATCAACTCTAATTATGGCTTTTTTGTTCTTGAAATCGAAATCGTTTACGGTTTTCATCAGATGTGTTTTTTAGTTTTTTTGAAAGAATAACAAATATAGAACTTTTAAGGAACTTAAAAATAAGAATAGTTTGAAAATTATAGCAATCTGATAACGAAAACGTTGTAATTCAACTAAATAATTGGCTTTTTAATTTTAATTGAAAAACTTTGCTTTCTTTTTTCTCTTTTTTGCAACAAAAAAAGTGGCCGAAAAATATATTGTTGAGTTTTGTTGTCTTACTTGCTTAGTAATTTATGTCTCTTTAAATTTTGACAGCCGAGAAATGGTTTAATTAATCTAGACACTGAAATAACTTTAATGCAAAAATTAAATCTAAAATAATCCATTTTTGAAGGTTCCAAAACAATAAACCTTTGCAGTTTTTGAAGCTTTTTATTCTATATTTGCCCTATGCAGTTTTCAGAAATTTTAGGGCAGGATTACATCAAAAATCATTTGACACGAAGTGCCGATTTGGGCAGGATTCCTCACGCGCAATTATTTGTTGGACCAGAAGGAAGTGGCACTTTGCCAATGGCGATTGCTTATGCGCAATACATATTATGTGGCAACCAAAACGGAGAAAATTCTGGTGCCAATGAAAGTTGTAATCTTAAATTCCAAAAGATTTCGCATCCAGATTTGCATTTTGTTTATCCAACGGTAAGCACCGAAAAAGTAGACAAAAAACCAAAAAGCATTGATTTCATTGCAGATTGGAGACAATTTATTGCCCAAAATCCGTACGGAGGTTTGTTCGATTGGTATTCAATTTTAGGAGTTCAAAACAAACAAGGTGAAATTCGAGTTGATGATGCACAAGAAATTTTAAAATCATTGGCTTTAAAATCCTACGAAGGCGGTTATAAAATTATGATTGTTTGGATGGCCGATAAAATGAATATTGCTGCTTCCAATAAATTATTAAAATTACTCGAAGAACCACCAGAAAAAACAGTTTTTATTCTGATTTCCGAGAACGAGGAAGACATCATTCAAACGATTCGTTCTCGCTGCCAAGTTTTGCACTTCAATGGATTAAGCGAACACGTAATTTCTGAAGCGCTGGTTTCACGTGAACAGATAGAACCAAAACTGGCCACCAAAATCGCCCATCAAGCACAAGGAAATTACAACAAAGCCTTGCATTTACTTAAAGATGACAGCGAAGAATTTCCTTTCGAACAATGGTTTGTGGTTTGGGTTCGTGCAGCTTTTAAAGCTAAAAAAGACGCAGGAGCCATTGCAGATTTAATTCATTGGAGCGAACAAATTGCTGCTTTGGGAAGAGAAACCCAAAAGAAATTTCTGCAATATTGTATTGATATTTTCCGCCAAGGATTAATGAAAAATTATGAGGCAAATGATTTAGTTTATTTTGAACCTAACGCTGATTTTAAATTTCAAGGTTTTGCGCCTTTTGTAAACGGCAACAACATTCACGAAATATTCCAGGAATTATCCGATGCGATTTACCACATTGAGCGCAACGGAAATGCTAAAATAATCCTGACCGATTTATCCATAAAACTCACTCGTTTAATACATAAAAAATAAGAATATGAACAACGCAGCCTCCATTTTGCTTTTGGCTTTTTTGGCCATCACATTCATACAATCCGGTTATGACAAATTATTTTATTGGAAAGACAACCTCGATTGGTTAAAAGGTCATTTTGCTAAAACCCAGTTGAAAAACTTAGTGCGTTTAGCCTTGCTGAATATCTTGGTTTTAGAATTAATTTCAGGCATTTTGTGTGTGGTGGGCGGTATTGAATTATTCGTAAGCAACGGAAGAACCTTTGGATTATACGGTGCTGTTTTTTCAAGTATCACTTTGCTTATGTTGCTTTTTGGCCAAAGATTAGCTAAAGATTATGATGGCGCAAGAACCATTGTCATTTATTTTATTCCGGCAGTTATGGCGGTTTTATTGTTGAGTTAGAAAATAGGAATATAGAAAACTGTTGCAAGCATTTTTTTAAACCATTAAGATATTAAGTTAATTAAGATTTATACTATTACCTTAATGAAACTTAATATCTTAATGGTTTAGAACTGAAATATATAATGTTTTTTGAATACAAAAAAATACATAAAAAATGATTTCAAAACATCCTTCTGAATCTTTGACCGTATTAACTGATTTGGTTTTGCCTAGCGAAACAAATCCTTTGAACAACCTTTTTGGCGGCGAATTATTGGCCCGAATGGATCGTGCTGCCAGCATTGCCGCAAGCAGACATTCCCGCAGAATTGCAGTTACGGTTTCTGTAAATCACGTGGCTTTCAACAAAGCAATTCCTTTGGGAAGCGTTGTTATCATTGAGGCAAAAGTGTCCAGAGCCTTCAAGACTTCAATGGAAATTTATCTTGACGTTTGGATCGAAGAACGAGAATCCGGAGAAAGAATCAAGTCTAACGAAGCCATTTATACTTTTGTGGCGGTCGATGACACTGGAAAACCAGTGGAAGTTCCACACATCATTCCCGAAACTAAACTTGAAAAGCACCGTTATAATGATGCCTTGAGAAGAAAAGAGTTGAGCTTGGTCTTGGCTGGAAAATTAAATCCTCACGATGCTACGGAATTGAAGGCTTTGTTTGTGTGAAACACATTGCCTTCTTATAAAAAGACAAAAAATATAAAATGCTCAAATTTAGGAGTAAATTATACCACAACCTATGAATAAAATTCCAAGAAATAAATGGTTAGAAATTTATGCTTCTCTAAAATTAATTCAGTTTTATGGTTATATCCAAACTTCAAAACCAAATTTATTATCTTCAGCTAGATTTAACTTTAATGAATTTAACAAAAAAAATTACAATGATAATGATATAAATAGTTTTGATTGTGTACCAAATGGATTATCATTCATTTATCTTTTACTAGTCCGTTCAAGTGAAATTTTAGACCGGTTTTTAAAAGAAGAATATATAGACGTAAAAAAAGATGTTTGGGAAGACATCAAACTAAAATTAAGGTCTAATAATTTTGATGAGTATATAAATTTGTATGGTTTAAAAATAATTGAAAATAAAATTCCAGAAAATTGGATTGAAGAGGAAGACTTTATGAAAATTTTTCACTTAATGTCAAATATAAGAAATTCTATTAGTCATTGGAGGTATGATATTAACCCTGAGAACAACATTATTACTTTAAAAGATAGGAAAAACAAAACATCAGAAGATAATTTCCATATTGAAATTGAATATCATCAACTTTTAAATTTAACTCAACATCTTATAAGTTTAATACACGACCATCTTAAATTTAAAAATAGAATAGAATAAACGGGTTATAAACAAAGATAGCTCCTTGTATTGGTTCAAAATTATCCGTCAAATATCCCAAAACATTCCCTTTGTTACTTCCAAAAAAAGAAGTATTTTTACAAAAAGAGAAACACAAAAATAAATGAAAGAAAAGATGAGTTCAGAGAAAGAAGCCAAATTAAAAGCACTACAACTTACACTTGACAAACTGGATAAAACCTACGGAAAAGGTACCGTGATGAAAATGGGCGACAAAGCCGTCGAAGAAGTGGAAACTATTTCGTCTGGATCTTTGGGAATCGATTTAGCCTTGGGAGTTGGCGGTTATCCAAGAGGAAGAGTGATCGAAATATACGGTCCGGAATCTTCGGGAAAAACAACTTTGACTTTGCACGCCATTGCCGAAGCTCAAAAAGCGGGTGGAATCGCTGCTTTTATAGATGCAGAACACGCTTTCGATAGAAATTATGCCGAAAAATTAGGCATTGATATCGAAAACTTAATCATATCGCAACCGGATAATGGGGAACAAGCATTGGAAATTGCCGAGAACTTAATTCGTTCTGGCGCAATTGACATTGTCGTTATTGACTCGGTTGCGGCTTTGACTCCAAAAAGTGAAATCGAAGGCGAAATGGGAGATTCTAAAATGGGATTACACGCTCGTTTGATGTCTCAAGCCTTGAGAAAATTGACTGGAACCATCAGCAAAACGCATTGTACGGTTTTCTTCATCAACCAATTGAGAGAGAAAATTGGAGTAATGTTCGGAAATCCCGAAACCACAACCGGTGGAAATGCGTTGAAGTTTTATGCTTCGGTTCGTTTGGACATTCGTCGTTCTACACAAATCAAAGATGGCGATAACGTACTTGGAAACAGAACCAAAGTTAAAGTGGTAAAAAACAAAGTGGCTCCGCCATTTAAAGTAGCTGAATTTGATATAATGTATGGCGAAGGAATTTCGAAAACAGGAGAAATCTTAGATTTAGCCGTTGAATTCGAAATCATCAAAAAAGCGGGTTCTTGGTTTAGTTATGGCGAAACCAAATTAGGACAAGGTCGTGATGCAGTGAAAGCTTTAATCAAAGACAATCCAGAATTAGCCGATGAATTAGAAGAAAAAATCAAGGCTTTAATAAAAGAAAAAAATGCTTAAAATTAGAAAAGAGTCTCCAATGTGAGGCTCTTTTTTTTGCAACAGACTGTTCTAATCCCTTTGTCACGCTGGAAGCGACTCAGTTATGATGCTCTATTGTGTTGAGACGCTTCCAGCGTGACAAATAGCAAGAATTATTTAGTGTCTATAAAAGGTTTGAAAAAAACTACTTCTTCTTTTGAAATGCTAGTAATTGTTCGTGAATTTCTTTCCAAGCTTCATCTTTAATGCTGTTCTTATCTGCCATTGTTTTTCCTTCTGTTTCAATAAATGGAAGAATTTTTACGCGTAAAAGTCCTGGGCTTCCACTAAAAATGGTATAGGAATATCGCTTTTTATTATCTCCAAAAGCAATGGGAACAATTGGTAATTGATGGTCAATAGCCAAGCGGAAAGCACCGTCTTTAAAATTGTCCAAAACTATGGATTCGTCGGCAGGAACGCCACCTTCGGGAAAAATACAAATGCTCAGTCCTTGATTGATTCTTTTTTGGGCTCTTTCAAAAACGCCGTGTTTGCTTCTGGAATTTGTTCTGTCGACTAAAATACAGGTTCGTTTATAGAAAAATCCAAACAATGGAATTTTTGACAGCTCTTTTTTTCCCACAAAAACAAATGGTTTCTTTACCGAGACGAGCATCAGCATAATGTCGACCATAGAAGTGTGATTGGCAACAATCATATAACTTTTATGAGATTCAAGCTCTTGATCTCTGTCAATTTTATAATAAAAACCCATTCCGAAAAGAATGACTTTCGACCAAATCCTTGCCATTTTAAAAAAGTAAGGATAGCCGCTTTCAGTCAAAATGGAAGCCACCAAAAAAGGAAACATAATAAGGATGGGAATAGCCATTAAGACATAAAACCAAACACGCCAAACAGCCCAAAAAATAATTTTTATTCCTCTCATAGTTTTCAAATTTACTTTTTTAACTGAAACATTGTGTTTTATTTTATCTAAATTCTTTAATAATGTCATTTCAACGAAGGAGAAATCGCATTAGTTGCTCTCGTTATGTGATTTCTCCTTCGTCGAAATGACAAAAATAATATCTCAAAAGAAAGTAATACTGTGCTAATTCTTTATAAAAGCATTAAATTTGAAAACTTTTTAAGGACAAAATTACAATGGCAAAAATACTCACTGGTGTTCAAAGCACAGGAACACCACATTTAGGAAACTTACTTGGCGCAATCATTCCCGCAATCGAATTATCGAATAATCCCGCAAACGAATCCTTTCTTTTCATTGCTGATTTGCATTCGATAACCCAAATAAAAGACGGAAAGACATTAAGAGAAAACACGTATAGCACCGCAGCAGCTTGGCTTGCCTGTGGTTTGAATATAGATAAAGTGGTTTTTTACCGCCAGTCCGATGTGCCACAAACTGCTGAATTGTCTTGGTATTTGAGTTGTTTTTTTCCTTTCCAAAGGTTGACATTGGCACATTCTTTCAAAGACAAAGCCGACAGATTAGAAGATGTAAATGCCGGATTATTTTCGTATCCAATGCTGATGGCTGCCGATATTTTGTTGTACGATGCGGAGTCTGTTCCCGTGGGAAAAGACCAATTGCAACACGTAGAAATTACACGCGATGTGGCTTCTCGTTTTAACCACCAAATGGGAGAAACTTTTGTGCTTCCTGAAGCCAAAATTCAAGAAAACAGTATGTTGATTCCAGGAACCAATGGCGGAAAAATGAGTAAATCAGCCAATAATATTATCAATATTTTCTTGGATGACAAAGCCTTGCGCAAACAAGTAATGAGCATTGAAACGGACAGCACACCACTTGAAGCTCCAAAAAATCCGGATACTTGCAATGCTTTTGCCATCTATTCTTTATTGGCTACATCAGAACAAATAGAAGGAATGAGAACCAATTATTTGGGTGGAAATTACGGTTACGGTCACGCCAAACAAGCCTTGTTTGAATTAATTGTCGATAAATTCAAAACCGAAAGAGAGAAATACAATTACTTTATGAACAACCTCGCCGAAGTAGATGGCTTATTGAAAACTGGTGCCGAAAAAGCTACGGTTGTTGCAAAAGGTGTTTTGGCAAGAGTGAGAGAAAAATTGGGCTTTGAAGCGATATAAAATTAAATAAAGTCCTATTGTAATTGCATTATATTTCTATTTCACCATTCTATTTGTCACGCTGGAAGCGTCTCAATTAATTTGCTCTCGTGCAGTGAGACGCTTCAAGCGTGACAAACTAAGTAGAGCGCGTTTGTTCTCATCAATATTTTACCAACCTATTTTATCACGCTGGAAGCGTCTCAATTAATTTGCTCTCGTGCAGTGAGACGCTTCCAGCGTGACAAACGGAGTAGAGCGTGTTTGTTGCCCATCAATATTTTACCAACCTATTTTGTCACGCTGGAAGCGTCTCGATTAATTTGCTCTCGTGCAGTGAGACGCTTCAAGCGTGACAAACTAAATAGAGCGTGTTTGTTGCCCGTCAATATATTACCAACCTGTTTTGTCTCGCTAGAAGCGTCTCTAAATAGAACAATTAAAACAAATCGTTTAAAAAATTCCAATCTGGATTAATCGTATTAATTAATATTTCTTTTTTATCTCGTTTCAAATCTTTAATTTCTTTCTCACGAGCAATAGCAAGCTGTATCCAAGTAAAATGTTCATAATAAAGCAAAAATTCAACATTATAACGTGCAGTAAAACTATTTGGATTTATTTTTTCTTTATGTTCTTGCAAACGTCGTTTTAGGTCATTTGTGACACCTGTATATAACACTTTTTTATTTTTGTTAGTCAGGATGTAAACATAAAAACTGTAAATACCTTCGATGTATTCTATCATAATGATTCTCTTAAAGTCTATTATTATGCCTTCTCAAATAGAGACGCTTTCAGCGTGACAAACTAAATAGAGCGTGTTTGTGCCCGTCAATGTAGTACCAACCTGTTTTGTCTCGCTGGAAGCGTCTCAATTAATTTGCTCTCGTGCAGTGAGACGCTTCCAGCGTGACAAACTAAATAGAGCGTGTTTGTGCCCGTCAATGTAGTACCAACCTATTTTGTCTCGCCGGAAGCGTCTCCGTTTTATGTTTTTTAATATTCACTAAATTGCCTCAAACAATTTTCCCGGCAAAGGCCGAATCACTCCTTTGAGTTCCATATTCAGCAACATTCCTGAGATTTTATAAATAGGAAAATCACATCGCAAGGCAATAATATCCATCAATTCTTTTCCGTTTTTTAAGAGATAATCATATACTTTTTGTTCGTCGGATTCTAGGGTGACAAACAATTGTTTTTGCACAACTTTTTTATCATTGCGAGCCTGCGAAGCAATCTCCCAATTCAAAATATAAACTAAATCGGCAGCGCTTGTTAGTAGGTTTGCTTTTTGGGTTTTAATCAAATTATTGCATCCTTGACTGTACTTATCAGATGTTCTTCCCGGAACAGCAAAAACATCACGGTTGTAATCATTAGCAATATTTGCCGTGATTAAGGATCCTCCTCTATCAGCAGATTCGATGACAATCGTGGCTTCAGAAATTCCTGCTACAATTCGGTTTCTGCGAACAAAATTCTCCTTTTCAGGATTAGATGAACTCCAAAACTCCGTCATAAAACCGCCGTTTTGCTCTACTTTGGCCACGTATTTCTTGTGAGTTTTGGGGTAAATTTGGTTTAAACCGTGCGCTACAACGCCAATAGTTTGCAAGTCGTGTTCAATTGCCAATTGATGCGCAAAAATATCCACTCCATAAGCAAAACCACTCACGATTACAGGATCAAGCGGCGCCAAATCTTCAATCAATTTTCGGCAAAACTCCATTCCGTAGGATGTGATTTGTCGAGTTCCTACAATACTGATGATTTTTTTGTTTTTCAAGTCAATATTCCCAGATGTAAACAACAAAACCGGTCCATCGATGCAATGTTTCAATCGATCAGGATAATTTTCGTCTTGAAAATACTCTACTTTAATTTCATTTGATTTAATAAACTGAAGTTCTTGTTCCGCTTTTTCGAAAACGGATTTGCTTTTTAAATTTTGGATTAAAATGGAACCAATTCCATCAATAGCAGTAAGTTGGGATATTTTTGTCTTGAAAACTGCTTCTGCGCTTCCGCAATGATTTATTAATTTTTTGGCCATAATATCCCCCACGCCTTCTACTTGTTGCAATGCCAATAAATGAAATAAATCTTGGTCAGTCATACTAATTGTTTGAGGTTGAAATTTATAAAAATTAATGCGGATTGTTAATAAAAATTGTGAATAAAATTTTGATAACTATTTTCAATGTATAACTTTGTGTCTATGAACATAGAACCATACATCGCGCAACTTTTATACCGTTACCAATGCGTAACCGTTCCGGGATTCGGAGCTTTTTTGACCGAAATTCAATCGGCTCAATTAATTGAAAGTTCCAATTCTTTTTTTCCTCCAAAGAAAATGATTTCTTTCAATGCGTATCTTAAAAATAACGATGGCTTATTGGCCAATCATATTGCCCAAGCCGAGAAAACTTCCTACGAATATGCCATAAGCGCCATTCAATATGAGGTTTTCAATTGGAAAAAAGCACTTCAGGAAAACGGATTGTTCGCTATAAAAAACGTTGGGAATTTTTCGCTTAACGCCGATAAAAATTTGATTTTCACGCCTTACGACCAAACTAATTATTTGACTAATTCTTTTGGATTGAGCACCTTTGTTTCTCCAATGGTAAAAAGAGAACTATTCGAACAAAAAATCGAAGCGCTTGAAGAAGATGAAGTAATAATTTTCACACCAGAAAGAAGAAGTACAAGTGTATATTTAAAATATGCGGCTATTTTTGTTTTAGGATTAGGTTTGACTGGAGCTATTGCTTACCCTATTTATCAACAACAAATTGCTAACGAAACTATTCTTGTTGAAAGTGCTGTCCAAAAACAAGTTCAAAACAAAATTCAAGAAGCCACTTTCTTTATTAAAAATCCAATTCCAGCCGTAACACTTACGGTTAAAGAGGAAAAAATGTCCTACCACATTATGGCAGGCGCCTTTAGAGAAGAAAGAAATGCCCAAAAAGCATTTGAAAGATTATCTGATCAAGGGTATAAAGCGCGACGAATTCCACAGAATAAATATGGATTATTTCCGGTTCTTTACGGAAGTTACGCTACTTTTCCCGAAGCCGAAAAGGCCAAACAGGAAATTCAAAAAACAGTCAATCCTGATGCTTGGATTCTGATAGAATCACTATAAAAACGAAACCCATTCAATTTAAGAATGGGTTTTTTATTTAAAAACATTTCTGTTTAATATTTCAGATTCAAACTTGCTTTGAACATTTTCAATTCGTCCCAAGTAAATTTTTCACCATATTGCTCCTTCAAACCGTTTAACGTTTCTTCTTTATAACCTTTGAAAGCTTTTTCCAATTCCAATATTTTGTCTTCCGGCAAAATGGCAGTAATCGCGATAGTTCCGGATTCAATGAGTTTGGCAATATGAGTTCCAATAGTTTGTGATGTTAGTTTTCTTATCGCTGCAATTTCTTTAATCGTGTTCTTTTGGAGCCATAATTCGTAGGTTTCCTGAACGGTAGATTTTTTGGTTTCTTTAGTGGTTTTTTTCTTTTTCGTGTATCTTTCCAAGTCGACTTCGTCTTCTATTAAAGTTACGTTTACGGACTTAAAGTCTTCTTGAATTGTTTTTAATTTGTTGATTTTATAATATTTTATTTCATCTGAAGAAAGTCTTTCTTTTGAAATTGTTTCGCCTTCAACAACAGTTTCAATTAATAATTTGGCTTTCATTAATCGTAAAACGGCCTTGATCTGCAGTTCTTCAAGAATGACCAATTCCTCGTAAAATGCTTTTACCTTTTTGATTCGTTTGACTTCTTCCATTTTCCAAAGAAGTTCGTGAACCAAATTGTCCATTGGCAACAAAAAATAATTGTATGCCGCTTCTATTCGGTCTAAAACGTGATTCAAATCAACTGTTTCTTGATTGAAAAGTTTGTTCAATTGCAAGATAAATTTTCTGGATGGTTCCAAAAGTGATTCAATAGCATCTGTTTGTTTTCGTGCCCAAACGGCGTGTTTGGATTTCTCGGAACTTTCGCCTTTTTCGTCATAACTAAACTTATGATTCCGCCATTCTTGGGCCAAATCACTCCAATCAAAACTGCTATTCAGAAAATTATGGATAAAGTTTCTGGTTTCGGATTGCAACGAATTTTCAAGAACTTCTTCGGTTGCTTTATTAAGCGAATAATCCATCACATCCTGATCGTTAGAAATGCCATTCATTCGAAGCGGAGAAAGTAAAATTAAGCCATTTAACGAGCGCAAACGCGACAAAGCCACATAGGCTTGTCCAGGAAGAAAAACCTGCGAAACATCGAGCGCAGCTTTATCAAAAGTCAGTCCTTGACTTTTATGAACTGTGATTGCCCAAGCGAGTTTTATAGGATAATGAACGAAAGTTCCCATCACTTCTTCCTCAATTTCCTTAGTCAAATCATCAACTTTATAGCGGATGTTTTGCCATTCGTATTTTTCGACTTCTATTGTTTTGTTTTCATCGGGAAAATGCACGAGGATTTCCTGGCTCGAAAGCGATTTTATAAATCCCATTTTACCGTTGAAATATTTTTTATCAAAAGACAAATCGTTTTTCACAAACATAATTTGCGCTCCGACTTTAAGCTTTAAATTTTCTTCGACGGGATATATTTTATCTGGAAAATCATCCACAATTTCAGGTTTGTAGCTTACCAATTTTCCTTCTAAATCCTCCAAAGCTTGTGCATTCATTGCATCGGCTTTGGCATTGTGAGTTGTCAAAGTGATATAGCCTTTATTTGCTTTCAGATCGAAATCAGGTTTTACATATTGATTCAGGTTTTGAATGTCTGCCGCGGAAATTTGGTTGTTCCTGAGATTGTTCAAAATCGAAATAAACGCATCGTCAGTTTGACGAAAAATTTTGGACAACTCGATGTATAAAGGCGGATTTTGCTGCACCACGTGAGAATGAAAAAAGAATTTTCCCTTGTAATATGTTCGCAATGTTCGCCATTCCTCGTCCCGAATTACGGGTGGTAATTGCAACAAATCGCCAATAAATAATACTTGAACTCCGCCAAAAGGAGTGCTTTTTTTCCGGACGGTTTGCATCATAAAATCCATTGCGTCCAATAAATCTGCGCGAAGCATACTCACTTCATCAATGATGAGCAATTCCATATTTCGAATAACCGATTTCTTTAAACCGCTCATTTTGAAGTGTCTGCGCAAGGTGGCTTTGGTTTCAAATTTGGTGTTTTCAGAAAAATGTGGTGATGAATTATCAGGAATAAATCCGCCGAAAGGCAACTGAAACATCGAGTGAATAGTGACTCCGCCAGCATTCAAAGCCGCAATTCCAGTTGGTGCAACCACAACCGTGTTTTTGTGTGTGGTTTGAATAATTTCGCGAAGAAGCGTTGTTTTTCCAGTTCCTGCTTTTCCAGTAAGAAAAATAGAGCGATGGGTTTGATTGATAAATCTTAGGGTATAAACGGCGGCTTCGGAAATGGTTTGCATTTGGCGTATAAATTAAGAGCTAAATTATTGTTTTAAAGTGGATATAACAAAAAATGTCACGCAATTGCGTGACATTTAATATATACTAATTTTGAAAAAAATTATTTTTTAACTTCTTCTTTCGCAGCAGGAGCTTTATACTTGTCATTCAACAATTTGATAATTTCTTTTGTGATGTCATATTTGTCTTCAGCATATAAAATACTGGCATTTGAATCTCCAGTTCCATAAATATAAGCATAGCCTTTTTCTTTACCATAAGCTTTAATAGTTCTTTTCACGCCAGCAACTAAACTGTCCATTTCTGTTCCTCCTTCTTGTTGTAATTGTTGAGAAAGTGCTTGTTGTGCTTGACCTAATTGTTGCTCTCTTCTTTGCAATTCAGCTCCTTTTTGTTGTGCCCAAGCTTGACCGTTTGCCTGTGCTTGTGCTTGAAAGTTTGAAGCTTCTTGTTTGAATCTGTCAATTTCAGCTTGAAGCTGTCTTCCTTTTTCTTCACCTTTTGCTTTATATTTAGCATCAAGATCTTTTGTTCCTGTATATTCTTTCATTAAAACTGAAGTATCTACGTATGCTGTTTTTACTTCTTTAATTTCTGCTGATGGTTTATTGCAAGAAACGATTGAAATCGAAAGTGCAATAATTACTACTATTTTTTTCATTATTAATTTTTTTTCTAATTTTTAAGAATTGGTAACAAAAATATAAAAAAATAGGCAGCATTAGCAAAAAGTTGAAAAAATGCAGAAATATTTATGATATAAGTATTTGTTATCGAAATTATATATTTTATAAGTTATGTTTATTAAAATTGAAACCCTCAGCCTTTAAATAATGAATTTTGTCTAAAAATCCGAGGTAACGGTTCAGAAACAGTAAAAAGCATTCTTAAATGGGCTTAAAATTGATTTTAGTTGTTTTTTAGGATATAAATGTGTGAAGAATATTCAAAATGCTGACTTGCCTTCCAATTGGACTGTAATCCAATGAAAAAAGCTTTGATGAAATTCATTTTCCCGGATTTGTATTTTTCAGAAAGTAAGCTCACATAAAAAGAGTCAAATTTCATTGGCAAGACTTTTTCCAATTTCATTCCTTCTTTTTCGAAAAGTAATTTTATCGCCGTTTTCGAAAAATGCCAAAAGTGAATTGGCACATCGTAAGCTGCCCAAAATTTTCCGTAATGTTTTGCGTCGAAAGATTTAAAATTTGGAACAGCAATAATTAACGTTCCTGTAGGCTTCAACAATCGTTTTAATTCTTTAATTTGTTTATCTAAGTCTGGAACGTGTTCCAAAACATGCCACATCGAAATCACGTCAAAAGATTGGTTTTCTAATTCAGTTGAAAGTTCTACAAACGAAACTCCTTTATTTATCGCAATAGATTTTGCTTTTGCGCTTGGCTCTACTCCTATGGTTTGCCAACCATCATTTTTTGCAACCGACAAAAATTCTCCTGTTCCGGCTCCAATATCAAGAATCTTTCCTTTATTGGGTTGTAGCGAGTTTATTAAATTGAGCTTATTTTTTAAAGCAATACTTTTTATAAAATGATATAATTTTTCAAACAAAGAACGTTTGTTGTCTGTATGAGAAATGTAATCTTCGCTTTCGTAATATTTGCCTAAATTTTCTAAACTGGGTTGCGGATGTGTAATTAGCATATCCAAAATTTCGTCATAATACAAATCGAAAGTTTCTTTGGAAACCGAATAATCTTTTACAGTAAGAAAATGTTTTTTGCTTAAAATGTCCATTTATTTATTTTATTCTTTTTAAAATTCTCAATAATACCAAGCCTTAACAAAGTAGTTTCACGTGGAACAAAATGATTTAAGATTATCGATTAACGATTTTTGATTGCAGATTTAAATCAAAAATCGTTAATCTTATATCTGCAATCATAAATCTTATCTTCCCATATAAATCAACAATACAGAAACATCGCTTGGTGAAACTCCGCTTATTCTTGACGCTTGTGAAATAGTCACAGGACGAATCTTGCTTAATTTCTGTTTTGCTTCAATCGACATTGATTTAATTTTGTTGTAATCGAAATTTTCAGGAATTTTTACGTCTTCTAAACGAGTTAATTTATTGGCGTTGTTTCTTTCCTTTTCGATATAACCTGAATACTTCACTTGAATTTCGGCTTGTTCTAATATTTCCTGATCTAAATTATTTTCAGCAACATAAGTCGCAACCTTTTCGAATTTAATAATATCTTCCAAATCAATTTGCGGACGAGAAAACACCTTAAACATTTTATCGCCTTGGGTGATTAAAGCTGTGTCTTTTGATTCCAAAATTGGATTTGCTTCAGCTACAGAAACACTTGTTTCCTTGAAAAAAGCAACCATTTTTTCAGATTCATTCAATTTGTGTTCCATTCTGCGTAAACGTTTTTCAGAAGCTAAACCTATTTCGTACGACATTGGAGTCAGTCTAAAATCGGCATTGTCCTGACGCAACAACGTTCTGAATTCAGCCCGAGAAGTAAACATTCTATATGGTTCTTCGGTTCCTTTGGTAATTAAATCATCAATTAAAACGCCAATATATGCTTCGTCTCTTTTTAAAATAAGCGGCGCTTTTTTCTGAACTTTTAATGCTGCGTTAATTCCCGCCATCAATCCTTGAGAAGCCGCTTCTTCATATCCCGTGGTTCCGTTTATTTGTCCGGCGAAATATAATCCTTCAACTAATTTAGTTTCAAGTGTGTGTTTCAATTGCGTTGGTGGAAAATAATCGTATTCAATAGCATAGCCTGGGCGGAAAAACTTCACGTTTTCAAATCCAACAACAGATCGCAAAGCTTTAAATTGAATATCCTCAGGAAGTGAAGTAGAAAAACCATTTACATAAACCTCACAGGTATTCCAGCCTTCCGGCTCTACAAATAATTGGTGTCTTTCTTTGTCGGCAAAACGATTAATCTTATCTTCAATAGATGGACAATATCTTGGCCCGAGCGATTGGATTCTTCCATTAAACATTGGCGAACGATCAAAACCTTCTCTCAAAATGTTATGAACCTCCAGAGAAGTATACGTCATATGACACGATTTCTGATGAGCCAATGGTTTGGTTTCATCAGAATAGGAGAATTTATCCGGTTTGGCATCACCTTTTTCTTCATTCATTTTAGAATAATCCAATGAACGCCCATCAACTCTAGGCGGTGTTCCTGTTTTCATTCTTCCGGCTTGAAATCCTGCATTGACCAAATCTTCGGTAATTCCGTATGCAGCACTTTCGCCAGCTCTTCCTCCTCCGAATTGTTTTTCGCCAATATGAATCAAACCATTCAGAAAAGTTCCATTTGTCAATACAACCGATTTGGATTTGATTTCGATTCCAAGCGCTGTTCTAATTCCTTTTATTTTGCCATTTTCAATAATCAAACCTTTGACCATTTCCTGGTAAAAATCAAGATTTGGCGTTCCTTCGAGCATCAATCTCCATTCTTCGGAAAAACGCATTCTGTCACTTTGAACTCTTGGCGACCACATTGCGGGACCTTTTGACTTGTTCAACATCTTAAATTGAATCGCAGTATGGTCTGAAACTATTCCAGAATATCCACCAAGCGCATCAATCTCACGAACGATTTGTCCTTTTGCAATTCCTCCCATAGCAGGATTACAAGACATTTGGGCGATGTTTTGCAAGCTCATTGTAACCAACAAGGTTTTCGAACCCAAATTGGCAGCAGCAGCAGCAGCCTCACATCCAGCGTGACCTGCACCAACCACAATTACATCATATTCTTCTTGAAACATTTGATTTAAGATTGTTGATTAAAGATTTTTGATTTCAGATTTACTTTCTAAAAAACAAAACTCTTGTATAAAACCTTTGTTCCACGTGAAACATTAGGTTTGTGATTATTAATTAATGTTTTTATTTTGGATTTTCATCACAACAAAAAAAAGAATCTCCAAAGTTGTTCCACGTGAAACAATTGTTATATATTCTTAAAAAGCTTGCTATTGTTCCACGTGAAACATAGCTAGTTTTTCATCTTCTTTGCCTCTCATTAAAAGCTCGTCCTTTTCGGTTTTGTCTTTATATCCACAATAGTGTAAAACACCGTGAACAAGAACACGTTTCAATTCATCATCAAATGATACGTTAAAATCAATAGCGTTGTCTTTAACCCTTTCAACGGAAACGAAAATATCTCCGTGCAATTCGTTTCCAATGCTATAATCAAAGCTGATAATATCAGTTAAAGTATCGTGGCCTAAATGCTCAACGTTTATTTTGTGCAAATAATCATCATCGCAAAAGATGTAATTTATCTCTCCTTCTTTCTTGTTTTCTGATTTGATAACATCAGAAATCCAATTGCTTATTACCTCTTCGCTCTCAAGAGTAAATTCGGTTTCGTAATTAAAATTGATCATTTTTTATTAAAATATTCTTGAACTTTTTGATTAAAATTGGAACGCAAAGGTAGGGATTGTCTATTTAATATTTCAATACTGTTTAAATAATCCAATAATGATGGTGGTAAAGGTTTAGATTGGTTTGTAAACTCTTTTTTATTGCTTTCAGATTGTCGTTTATTTTCTTGTCCTTGTTGTTGAATTGCTGTGTTTAATTTCAATAATTCTTGCTTCACATTAAGAATTTTTTGAAGAGTTTCGTTTTTGAAACCCTTGTTTAATAATTGTTTTTCAATTTCTTTCATTTGGTCTAAAGCGTTTTGACCATTACCACCTATACCTTGTTTTTCCAATTCATTTTGCAATGCCTCGCGCAATTGCTTTTGCTCTTTGTAAATTTCCATTATGGCTTGAGCATCACCTTCTCCATCTTCACCATTTTGTCCTTCAGAGCCTGGGCTTTTTTTACCTTCTTTTCCCTTTTCTCCATCTTTTCCTTCACCAGGTTTTTGCCCTTTTTTTATTCCATCTTTCATCTTCTCAGCAAGACCTTCTTGTTTTTTAATTATGTCCGGTAATTGCATTCCCTGTCCTTGTCCAGGTTTAGGCTTTCCGGGGCCTTCGCCAGACATAGACATTTGCATATTGTTTAAAATCTCAGACAAAAAATCGGCTAGTTTATTTGATGAGGAAACAGCATATTGTTGGTGTGAAACTCCTTTTGGAATTTGGGCATCTGCCAATGTTTCCAATGATTTATCCAAATTATATTGAGCGTTGCCTATTTCTTTGGTAATGTTCTCTCCAATTTTTGGATTACGTAAAGACATTGCAAACAGGCTGTCGTCTATGTGTTTGAATTGTAGTTTTAAATCTTGTTGGGTTTTTAGGATTTTATTAAATGCTGGTGAACCAATTTTTAAACTTTTGAACTTAGCCATTAAGTCTTCTTGTGAAAACGAAAATGCCAAAAGGTTATCCAGAATTTGACGCAACATAGCAATGTCCTCTTCAAGCTGTTCCATTTCGCCTCCTTCCATACTTTGCTCCATTTTCTGGGACATTTGTTTCATTTTTTTGGAAGCGCTTTTTTGTTTTGGTTTTGCAGATGCTTTTTTGTCTTTTTGTAATTCATCAGAGGCTTTTTTTAAATCTTCATCTATGCTTTTTTGTTCTTCTTTGTCATTTGGAATATCTAATGGTTTTTTTAACTCCTTATTTTCTTTATCTAAATCTTGTAAATCTTCTTGGATTTTGTTAAATTCTTTATTTATTTCATCTTGGTTCTCGACGTTGTTTTCTTTGTCTTTATTGGATAAATCCTCTTGCTTTTCTGAAAGTTTATCTAATTTATCTTTTAGTTGTTCTGCTTTTTTCTGAACATAATATTTCTTAGTGAGTTCAACTAATTGTTCCAAACTCTTAGTTTGATTTTTGGCAGTCTGTTTGAACTTATCCATTTTTTCCATCAAGTCTTCTTTCTGGATTTTATCATTCAGTTCCTTTAGTTCATCTAATAATTTTTTGTTTTTCTCTAAATCTTTATCGACATTGTCTAATCGCTTTTGCAAATCTTTTTTGAAATCATCCGTTTTATCTGTTTTGGTTTTGTCAAGATTATCTTTCATTTTCTCAGCAAAATCTTTCATCATTTTATCCTGCTGATTTTGACGTTTTATAAAATCATTGATTTTTTGTTGGTCTTTGAACTCAAGCGTTTCTTTTTCCTTTCCTGACTTTTGCAATTTATCCATTTCAGAAATTTGCTTGTCTTGATTTTTTAATGAGTTTTCTAGGCTGTTAATGTTGTCGTTTTGTTGTTGCAAATCTTGGTTTTCTATTTCATCATCAGTTGCAATACGATTAGAAAAAACAGAAGATTTGGTACTTTTGAAATTATGAATGGCATCATTGTCGAAAACTTCAAAATAATATTCATAAGAAACTCCTTGCTCCACCGGAAGTGAACTTGGAAAAGCAAAAATAAACTGGTCGTAAAGATTTGCCTTTACTGCAATTGTTCCGCGTTTGACGGATTCTGGTTTGTTTTTAGAGTAATAAACAACCTGAAGTTTAGACAATCCGTAATCATCAGAGATTTGGCCTAAAACATAGTTTTTATCGATTTTAAGACTATCAGGAGCATTGTTTACGTTGATAGTTGGAAACTGATCTTTAATTACAGAAATCTGATAATTCAATTTCTCGTAGTTTTTAACTTTGAAATTCGATGTAAGAATTTGGTATTCTGTGTTTTGATAGATTTGTTTCGATAAAGTAAAATCATTTTTAGACTTGGCGAAAGGAAAATTAGAAGTCAAATCTTTCCAAACCACATTTTGTGTAGCCAAAGTATTGATTTTCCAGGTAACACGAGTTCCTTCCGGAAGAATGGCATTCCCATTTCCTTTGATAATCTCCGGTTTTCTCTTTAAATAAGACGGAAAATTCAACTGCATTTCAAAATTAGCAATGGATGGAACGGTAACCACATTCAATTCGTAATCTGAGGAAAAAACGGCATTAGCCTCCACGTGAAACAATACGTTAGAAGTTGGTTTTTCGAGTTTATATTGAAATTCACCCTCTTTGTTTTTTTTCATAAAATAACTTTCGTTACCAATGAAAATCAGCGCATTTTCTGGAATTATTTTACCTTCCGTTTTTACTCGAATAATAAAATCCTTGTTTTGTTCGGTTTGCAAATTGTTGTTTAATATTACAAATTGAAATGGCGCAGGAGGAGAAAACTGTTCTTGAAAATGCACCACTCTATTCAAACTTTGAGAAAGTATTTTGCTGTTTCCTGAAACATAAAAGAAAGCAAAAAACAAAATTGGAATTATTGCCAACGGCAAATATTTCCTATTGACATTAAAGTTTATAGCGTTTCCAAAAGGGATTGGCTGTAATGAATTGGCTTTTTGTTCAATCGAAGCCAATAACAATTCCGATTGGTTTTTGTCATTCGACAATTGTAGAAAATTCGTTAGTTTGTCGCTTACTTCCGAGAAATGATTTCCAATGATTATTGACGCTTCTTGGTAATCAATTCCTTTTCGAAGTTTAAATAAATGGAAAAGTGGAAACAAAATAAATCGGAGAAAGAGAAAGACTTCCACTCCAATAAAAGTCCAAAACAAAAGTGTTCTTCCCATTGGTTTTAGCCAAAGAAAATATTCCACGAAAAGCGTGAACAAGAAATACAACAATCCAAAACCTATGAAGAAAATAATTCCCCGAATCAGTTCATTGGTATAAAACTTCTTGATGAAAAGTTCCAGTTTATGAAAAATAATATTTGACGGTTCCAATTTTATAACTTGTTTTTATAACCGATAAAAGTAACCATTTTTGAATTCTATCGATGTTAAAAATTGATTAAACAATAAATTTTAAAACGATTTTGAACCATATAAGGAATTTAAGTTCATATAAGGTTCCTGTTGAAACAACTTAAATGTCCTTAAATATCTTGTATGGTAATTAAATAAAAAGTGAACTTTGTGTCTTTGTGCCTTCGTGGCGAAAAGAACTTCTTATCTTTGCAAAAAAAAATTACAGAAATGTCAAAGCAAGTTCGCGTGCGTTTTGCACCAAGTCCAACGGGACCTTTACATATTGGCGGTGTTCGTACTGCCCTATTCAATTATTTGTTTGCCAAAAAAAACAACGGCGTTTTCTTTCTTCGAATTGAAGACACAGACCAAAATCGTTTTGTTCCCGGTGCTGAAGAATATATTATGGAAGCCTTGGAATGGTTGGGAATTGCGCCAGATGAAACCATTGGGAAAAATGAAAGATTTGGTCCTTACAAACAATCCGAAAGAAAGCATTTATACAAACAATATGCAGATGAATTAATCAATTCAGGAAATGCGTATTATGCTTTTGATACTGCTGAAGCTTTAGATTTTCATAGAAAACAACACGAAGAACAAGGGAAAACTTTTATTTATAACTGGCACAATCGAGAAAAATTAGATACTTCTTTAGTAATATCTGCTGAAGAAACAGCTAAAAGAATAGCCGCTGGCGAAGATTTTGTTATTCGTTTTAAAACACCGGTTGACGAAACTTTGCATTTGCAGGACATTATTCGTGGAGAAGTGAAGTTTGAAACCAATCTTTTGGACGATAAAGTACTGTTCAAAAGCGATGGAATGCCGACCTATCATTTAGCGAATATTGTCGATGATCATTTAATGGAAACTTCACACGTGATTCGTGGCGAAGAATGGTTGCCATCAATGCCGTTACACGTAATGTTGTACCGTGCTTTTGGTTGGGAAGCTCCAGAATTCGCACATTTACCTTTGATTATGAAACCTGTTGGAAACGGAAAATTATCAAAACGTGATGGTGACAAAATGGGATTTCCTGTATTTCCATTAGATTGGACTGATGCTTCCAGCAAGACAACATCGATGGGTTACAGAGAAAAAGGGTTTTTCCCAGAAGCTGTAGTTAACTTTTTAGCCCTATTAGGTTGGAATGACGGAACCGAAAAAGAATTATTTTCTTTGGAAGAATTAGAAAAAGCTTTCGATTTAAGTAGAGTTCACAAAGCGGGAGCTAAATTTGACCCGGAAAAAAATAAATGGTTCAACCACCAATATTTGATAAAAAAGAATGATGCTGATTTGGCGAAAGCCTTCGCTCCTATTTTGGCTGAAAAAGGTTTCACGCCTTTCGACTTCGCTAAAGGTGACACGCTCGATGTGACAAAATTGGAAAAAATAGTTTCCCTAATTAAAGAAAGGGCTGATTTCGTTTCAGAATTTTGGGAGTTGAGTGATTTCTTTTTTGTGGCTCCAACGTCTTATGACGAGAAAGCTAAGAAAAATTGGAAAGAAGAAACTCCAGCTTTGATGCAGGAATTGATTTCGGTTCTTGGAGAAATTACCGATTTTACTGCTGCGAATATTGAAACCATTGTAAAAGATTGGATGACGAAGAACGAAATTGGAATGGGAAAAGTAATGCAGCCATTCCGTTTGAGTTTAGTTGGCGCATTGAAAGGGCCACATTTATTTGACATCGTGGAACTCATTGGAAAAGAAGAAACAATAAAAAGAATCGAGAAAGCAATAGATTCTTTATAAAATTGTTTGTGGTTTTAAAGCTTCCAGCCTTTTGAAGGCTGGAAGCTTTTTTTTATAAATAAAGAATCAAATTCCCATTTAATATTCCCGGATTGCCTTTAAAATTAACGTTTGAATTTTGACTGTTTAAATTGCTAAGCATATTGTTTATGCCATATTGATACGAAATATTCAAACGAACGTGTCGAACTCCAGCGGTAATTCCTATAACAGGATAAAAATTAAAAGTAGAAATATCCACAATGTCTTTGGCTAACAAAGTGGTTCCGGCAATGATATTATTTTCCTTCCCTTTCTCCACATTTAGTTTTCCATTAACCTGAACTAAGGGTCCAAACTCAAAGCTTAAATGATTTTCAATAATTTTATAGCTCACCATTAAGGATATTTGGGCAGAAGATAATTTATAATTAGTGTCTTCTGTTATAAAACCGCTGTTTGTGGTAGCTGTAAAATTGTTTTCACTAAACTGCATTGCATAAACCATATCCCAGTCGTCATAGTAATTTCCTCGCATCGAAAGACCTACATTCCAGCCGTTTCCGGGTTTTGTCTCAAAATTAGTAGTGTTCAAAGTAAACTGGTTTACACCAAAAGATATTCCGATTCTGTTAGAGTCCCTGTAATCATATTGGGCAAAAGCGGTAATAGAAATTAGCATAAAAACAGATGCAAAATATAATCTTTTCATAAAATTGAAATTAAACAACGGCAAACCTAAAGTATTTTTGTAATTTAACAGTTAATTTTTTAACTAAATTAAATTACTTATGGACATTTCATTGATTATCCTTCTTGTATTTGGATTATTTATTTTTCTTTCCTCTTTCTTTACTGTAAAACAGCAATCGTCAGTTGTTATCGAACGTTTTGGAAAATTCCTGAGTGTGAGAAATTCTGGTTTGCAACTTAAAATTCCATTGATTGACAGAATTGCGGGCCGTGTCAATCTAAAAATTCAACAACTAGATGTTATTATCGAAACCAAAACTAAAGATAACGTATTTGTGAAAATGAAAGTTTCGGTTCAGTTTAAAGTGATTCAAGACAAAGTTTACGACGCTTTTTACAAATTAGAATATCCACACGACCAAATCACGGCTTACGTTTTTGACGTTGTTCGTGCCGAAGTTCCAAAACTTAAATTAGATGATGTTTTCGAAAGAAAAGATGATATTGCGATTGCTGTAAAACGCGAATTGAACGAAGCTATGACCACTTATGGATATGATATCATCAATACATTGGTAACCGATATTGATCCGGATATCCAGGTAAAAAACGCAATGAACCGAATCAATGCTGCTGATAGAGAAAAAACAGCTGCAGAATTTGAAGGCGAAAGCACCAGAATTAGAATTGTGGCTAAAGCAAAAGCTGAAGCTGAAAGCAAACGTCTACAAGGACAAGGAATCGCCGATCAAAGACGCGAAATTGCTCGTGGATTAGTAGAAAGTGTAGAAGTGTTAAATCGCGTGGGAATCAATTCGCAAGAAGCATCTGCATTGATTGTGGTGACGCAACATTATGATACCTTGCAAGCCATTGGCGCTGACGCAAATTCTAATTTGATTTTATTACCTAATTCGCCACAAGCCGGAAGTGATATGCTCAACAATATGGTAGCTTCATTTAGCGCTTCAAATCAAGTGGGCGAAATGATGAAAAAACAAAATAGAAAATTAAAACCAAAAACCGATGAACATACATTTGTTCATCATCAAGCGCCACAAGAACCGGATGCGCCAAAATTACCGGAAACGGAAATATAAAACATCAATAATTTTAATAAAAAAAGAGGCTTAATCGCCTCTTTTTCTTTTTGTAAACCAATTCATTATCAGAGGAATAGCTATATTGAGAATCATTCCGGAATAGTCGGATAAAATTGATTTGTAATCCCCAAAAATTCCTTTTATTATGTTTTTGGGCAAAAGACTTTCTTTTGTTTTTTCATAATCTAAAACTATTTTCTGAAGGTTCAATTCTTTTTCAAGTCTAAGAATTTCCAGTTCTAATTCTATTTCTGCGTAGGAAGAATATTTTTTTGGTTCCATAATTTAGTCGTTAAAAAAGATTTCTGAAAATTTCTCCAAAATTGGTCCTTCAACAACTTTATCCCTAACTAAAAATAAAAGTCCGGTAACGACTAAGTAAATTCCGCCAACGATTAGAAATCCTAAAGCATTACTATTTAAGGCTTCACCAATTGCAAAAGCACCCGCGATAGAACAAAACAATAAAACCAAAGACAACGACATTGCAATTAATATAAATTTCAATATCATCGTAGTCGATTTCATTGCTACTTTGAAACCCCAAAGCTTATAATACGCCGCGCTGTTTTCGATGTATTCCTTAGCTTGTTTTTGAATGTCCTCGGTGTGTTCTTTTAGTTCTTCGAAAGCCATAAATGTTTTATTTAAGCGGTTTCTTTTTGTTGATTAGCCATTTGTTTTTTTTGAAGTTTGGCATTTTGTTCTTTCAAGTCAGCCAACTTTGTTTCCAAAAAAGAAATAACATCTTCAGTTTTGTGACTCATATTAGAAACTAATTCTTCATAGGTTTCATCCAAGTCATATTTTGCCCCCGAAAATCTACTTCTCAATTTTTCTGATGCATCTTCAAATTTATGTTTTAAACTGTTTTTTGCATCATCATAACCATCTTTAATTTTTTCTCTGGTTTTTGAACCTTTGTCCGGAGCGAATAAAACTCCAACTCCTGCACCAATCGCTGCACCTATCAAAAGTGCCAATACTGAATTTCCTGTGTTGTTTGACATCGTTTTTAGAATTAAAATTAATAATAACCTAAAGTTACAAACTTTGTTAAAACCTAAATGTTAACAAGCCGTTAAAGTATTATTAATTAAGCCAAAACAGTAAATAAGGAGTTCTGTGTTGGTAAATACTTAACATATATAGTAGAAGCTACCCAATCGGAAAAGATGTGTTAAAAAGCATTTATGAGAGCCTGTTTTGATTGGTAAATTCTATAACAAACAGAAAACATATAGAAGTTTCCAATAATTAAAAAATCGCATTGTTAATGCGATTTTAATTGTCAAAAACTATACTTGTAATCCGTTTAGTAATTCTAAAACTTTTTCGTTTTTTTCGTTGTCCTTCAAATCGGAAAGTTGCTTTTTGAACTCATTCAAATTATCCAGATCTTTCTTCAAGTTTTGAATAGCAAAAAACCGAACTGCTGCTAATTGACTTTTTAACGACATCGAATATAATTTTGTCAAAGGTTCTTGTTCAATGTCTTTTGCCAAAGTTTTATCAGAATATTTCAAAATCAAATTCGAGAACAATAACGAATTATTGTCGTTTTTAATGTTTTTAATAATAGTCTGGGTAATTAAGCTGTAATTATCAATGCTTTTAATGTTTTCAATAATTGGTTTAAGAAGGTTTTCGGCTGCATCTTCATCTTTTTCTTTGACATATTTATTGATTTCTTTTTGAGTGTTCATCAATAAATTTTCCTCTTTTTTCCCTTTTTCTTCCCAAGCATCTTTTAGTCCAACCGTTTTGTTGAAAACCAATTTAGAAGCTGTTGAATCTTTGTCTACATTGAAATAACCCAAACGTTGAAACTGGAATTTTTCATCTGATTTTACCTCCGAAAGACTTGGTTCCACAAATCCTTTTACAATTTGCAAAGAATTTGGATTCATAAAATCAAGGAAGTTTTTCTCTTTGTGACTGTCCGGTGATTCATCAATAAAAAGTCGGTCATACAAACGAACTTCAGCTTCAATGGCGTGTTTGATGGAAACCCAATGCAGGGTTCCAGCCACTTTTCTTTGACTGGCTTCACTCCCGCTTCCTGAACGAGATTCTTCGTCATATGTAACGTGAATTTCGGTAATATTCCCTGTTGAATCTTTTACAACACTTTCGCCTTTAATAATATAAGCATTTTTCAATCGTACTTCTCTACCAATGGACAAACGGAAAAATTTAGCTGGAGCTTCTTCTAAAAAGTCTTCTCTTTCGATGTATAATTCTTTTGAAAAAGGGATTTTTCTGAAACCGGCTTCATCGTCTTCCTGATTATTTTCAGCATCTAAAGATTCTTCTTTTTCTGCTGGATAATTGGTAATCACCACTTTTATTGGATCTAAAACAGCCATAACTCTTGGTGCTGTTTTATTCAAATCTTCACGCAAACAAAATTCCAAAAGTGAAACATCAATCACGTTTTCTCTTTTGGCAACGCCAATGATATCACAAAATTTCCGAATGGAATTTGCAGTATACCCTCTTCGACGCAAACCTGAAATCGTAGGCATTCTTGGATCATCCCAACCATTTACTATATTTTCCTGTACCAATTGCAATAGTTTTCGCTTGCTCATTACGGTGTAATTCAAGTTCAAACGCGCGAATTCATATTGGCTAGGTCTTACTTTTTTGTCATCATAAATTTGGTCTAAAAACCAATTGTATAATTCTCTGTGCATCACAAATTCCAAGGTGCAAATAGAATGCGAAATTTGCTCGATATAATCACTTTCGCCGTGAGCGAAATCATACATTGGATAGATTTTCCAATCGTTTCCGGTTCTATGATGATGACGGTGTAAAATTCTGTACATCAACGGATCGCGCATCAACATATTGGTGGATGTCATATCAATTTTGGCACGCAAAACGTGACTTCCTTCCGGAAAATCACCGCTTTTCATTCCTTGGAACAAAGTCAAATTCTCTTCAACGGAACGATTTCTAAACGGACCATCAATTCCTGGTTGCGTCGGAGTTCCTTTTTGAGTCGCCATATCCTCAGAAGATTGACTGTCAACATAAGCTTTTCCGTTCTGAATCATTAGAACGGCCCAATCGTAAAGCTGCTGGAAATAATCAGAAGCAAAACGTTCTTCGGCCCATTCGAAACCCAACCAATGCAAATCATCTTTGATGGCATCTACATATTCTTGCTCTTCTTTGGCTGGATTTGTATCGTCAAAACGCAAATTTACTGGCGCATTGTACTTTAGACCCAAACCAAAATTCAGGCAAATGGATTTGGCGTGGCCAATGTGTAAATACCCATTAGGCTCTGGAGGAAAACGAAAACGTAATTTATCTTGGGGAAAACCGCTTGCTAAGCTGTCTTCGATAATTTGTTCTATAAAATGAAGTGATTTCTCTTCGGTTGACATAATTTTGTTTAATTTTAGCAAAGATAAAAATTTAGATGATAGATAATAGACAGATAGATAATAGATGCTGTTTTATTTAACTAATGACAAACCGAATACTAAAATTATGGGGATTATAAAACTAAAAAATATTCGAACCTACTCTTATCACGGTTGTTTAATCGAAGAAGGAAAAATAGGCTCTGATTACGCTGTTGATTTAGAAGTAAAAACCGATTTACGTAAATCAGCTGTTTCAGATAATCTGGAAGACACGGTTGATTATGTGCTTTTAAACCAAATTGTGGTGGAAGAAATGGAAATTCGAGCACACTTATTAGAACACGTGGCTCACCGAATTATCAAAAGAATTTTTAATGAAGTACCAGCAATTTCAAGAATTACGTTGGCAGTTTCTAAACTTAATCCTCCTATTGGCGGTGATGTTGAAGCCGTTACAATAGAAATGGAAGAATACAGGAATTAAGATAATTATGAATTTATAAAACTTTGTAATTATTGCTTTCCCTTTTTAACTTTTTTAGTATATTTGCACACCAATAAATAATTGGCGTCGTGGCCGAGCGGCTAGGCTGGGCTCTGCAAAAGCTCCTACTCCGGTTCGAATCCGGACGATGCCTCTAAAACCTTCAAAGTAATTTGGAGGTTTTTTTATGTTTAATTTTTAGGAAAAATTAGGTAAAGTTATGGTTCGAATCCGGACGACTTTTTCTAAAACCTTCAAGGAAACTTGGAGGTTTTTTTGTTTTTTATTAGCATTAAATAATTCTTGCTATTTGTCACGCTGGAAGCGTCTCTATTGGTTGCTTAATTATGTTGAGACGCTTCCAGCGTGACAAAAGGAGTAGAATATGTTTGTTGCAATTAGGAAAAATTAAGTAACGTTATGGTTCGAATCCGGACAAAATCTTAAACCTTCAAGGAAACTTGGAGGTTTTTTTTTTTAATTTAATTAGCATTAAATAATTCTTACTATTTGTCACGCTGGAAGCGTCTGTATTGGTTGCTTAATTATGTTGAGACGCTTCCAGCGTGACAAAAGGAGTAGAATATGTTTGTTGCAATTAGGAAAAAATTAATTAAAGTTATGATTCGAATCCGGACGATGCCTCTAAAACCTTCAAGGAATCTTGAGGGTTTTTTTTGTTGTCATTCTGACGAAGGAAGAATCTAAAAAATTAGATGAAGTTATCCTTCAAATCCTAGCGATAAATCAGATAATTTTTATAAGTTTTTATTCATCAATCCTCTCCAAAACATCTTTCAACTTCTCTTTTTCTTTTGGGAACCAACCTTGAATGATTAAAGCAATTCCGAAAATCATTAAAACAATACTGATTCCTTTTTTGATTTTAAGAATGTTTTTTGGTGTCATTTTGTTTTTTAACTGCTTGGCTAATAGAATTTTAATACAATCAACAAACACATAAGATAAAATTACGGAGGTAAAAAAAGTAAGCATTCTTGAGGTTTGCATTTCTAGTTTTGGTCCAACCGAAATAATAATGGCCAACCAAAATCCCAAAACTCCTATGTTAATTATGTTTAAAAAAAAGCCTTTGATAAATAAACCTAGATAATCTTTTCTGATAATTTCATTGTCAATTTTATGGGTGTCCACCTTTTTTTCTTTGTGTAAACTGATATACGAAATAGCACCATAAGCCAGCATCAATATTCCTCCAAACATAAAAAGAGCGGAGTTATCTTTAATACTGGTTATTAATCTATAACTTCCAATATAAGCAATCGTGATGAAAACAATATCGCCTAAAACTACACCTAAATCAAAAACTAAAGCTGCTCTGAATCCTTTTATAATACTGGTTTCCAATAATATAAAAAAAACAGGACCAATCATAAAACTTAAAAATATTCCCCAAGGAATACCAGATAAAATATCGTTTATCATTAAAATTATTATTAAAATGTGTAAAAAAATTGACACAAATTTCACAAATTAGCACCAATTTTTTTGTTTTTAAAATTTCACAAATAGTAAAAACCTTTATTATTATTCGTGAGAATTAGTGACCTGAGACCAAAGGTTGAACAGGCGTAGTAAATTCGTGTCTTATTCTGTTTATTAATTTTCTGTAATAGTTCCGCCTGCAAAGGCTTGTTGTTTTATTTGTCTTGGCTTGCCAAAAATAGTAATAGTTCCACCTGCATTTACTTTGGCATCTACAAGCGTGCTTGCATTTACATCAGCACTTCCACCTGCAGAAACACTAACTGTTGTTTGAGAAGTTTCTAAATTCTTAGCGTTTAAAATTCCCCCAGAAGTAATACTTATTCTTTGTGTAACTGCTTTTCCTGATAAATTAATAATACCGCCAGAATTAAGTTTTGCTGTTGTATTATCAACATCAAGTTCAACTTCAATCATTGCGCCTTCTTGAGATGATAATTGCATTGTAGTTTGTTTAAACTCTTGTTTACAACTCACCATACTTCCTTCATTTGCATCTATATTTTGAATATTTTTAAAGTATAAAGTAACTTTTGTGTCGTCACCAGATAACATTTTAGTTATTGACATTCTGAGTTTTAAAACACCATTTTTATTGATTGCCTCAAAGTAGCTTTCGTTTTTTCCGGTTATAACTACTTTATTTTCATTAGACGGAATTAAAGTTACATTCAATTGATCAAATACTTTTAATTCATCAAAACTTTCTAGTTTTATTGTAGTTTGACCAAAATTTAATTGAGTTAAAAACACAAATACCAGTAAAAAAATCTTTTTCATTTTATTAAATTTAATTTATAATTAATTAATACAAAAACACTTAATCATTTCGTCTTATAAAATTAAAATCTAATTGTTTTTTGACTAAATCAGCGTTTTTTACTTTAACGTAAATTTCGTCACCTAATTGCAACAAAGCTTTTGTAGTTGCACCAACTAAAGCATATTGTTTTTCATCGAAAGTGTAATAATCATCTTTTATTTCACGGATTCGAACCATTCCTTCGCATTTATTTTCGATAATTTCAACGAAAATTCCCCATTCAGTTACACCAGAAATTACGCCTAAAAATTCTTGATCGTTGTGATTCTGCATATATTTCACCTGCATATATTTGATGGAATCACGTTCTGCATTGGTTGCCAAACCTTCCATTGTAGAAGAATGCAAACATTTTGCTTCGTACTTTTCTTCATCAACAGATTTTCCTCCGTCCAAATAAAACTGTAACAATCGATGCACCATTACATCAGGATAACGACGAATTGGCGAGGTAAAATGACTGTAATAATCAAAAGCTAATCCATAATGTCCAATATTATCAGTCGAATATTTGGCTTTACTCATTGTTCTAATCGCCAGTGTATCAATTAAATTTTGCTCTTTTTTACCAACAACATCACTTAATAAATTATTCAAGGATTTTGAAATATCACCTTTGTTTCTGAAATCTATCTTGTAACCAAATTTTGCAATTACGGTTTGCATCGCAATTAATTTATCTTCATTCGGTTCATCGTGAATTCGATAAATGAAGGTTTTCTTTTGTTTTCCAATGTATTCCGCCACTTTTTTATTAGCTAAAAGCATAAATTCTTCAATCAAATGATTAGCATCTTTTGATATTTTAAAATAAACTCCTTCTGGTTCTCCTTCATTGTCTAAATTGAATTTTACTTCTACTTTATCAAAAGAAATGGCACCATTATTCATCCTGTCTCTTCGGAAAATCTTAGCTAATTTATCTAGTTTTAAGGTCGCATTTACAATTTCTTCAGAAACTTGATATGATTTACCGGTAATAGAAATTTCCTCTGGAATGATATCTCCTTTGGTTTCTATAATATGTTGGGTTTCTTCATACGAAAATCGTTGGTCAGAAAAAATCACAGTTCTACCAAACCATTGGTTAACAACTTGTGTTTTTTCGGTGATTTCGAATATGGCAGAAAAGGTATATTTTTCTTCTCTTGGTCTTAAAGAACAAGCAAAATTTGATAAAACTTCAGGTAACATTGGCACAACTCTATCTACTAAATAAACTGAAGTGGCTCGTTGATAAGCTTCATCATCTAAAATTGTCCCTTCTTGAAGATAATAAGAAACGTCAGCAATGTGAACACCAATTTCGTAATTTCCGTTTTCTAATTTCTTAAAAGATAAAGCATCATCAAAATCTTTCGCATCTTTTGGATCTATTGTGAAAGTTAAAGTATCACGCATATCCCGACGATTTGCAATTTCAGTTTCGTGAATAGTAGTATCTATTTTTTGTGCATAAACCTCCACTTCTACCGGAAATTCTGCTGGTAAACCATATTCTGCTAAAATTGCGTGAATTTCAGTATCGTGTTCTCCAGGTTTTCCGAGAACTTTAATTACAGCTCCAAAAGGACTATCAGCTCTTTTAGGCCAATCTTCAATATGAACTAAAACCACGTCGCCTTGTTCTGCATCACCTAATTTATCCTTTGGAATAAAAATATCGGTGTACATTTTTGGATTGGCAGTTGATACAAAAGCAAAATTCTTCTGGATATCAATAACACCAACGAAATCAGTCTTTTTTCTTTCGACAACTTCAATCACTTCACCTTCTGGTCTTCTACCTTTTCTACGGTTATAAACATAAACTTTAACAATATCTTTATCTAAAGCTCTGTTTAAATTATTTGTTGGAATAAAAACATCTTCTTCTAATTCTGGACAAACAAAATAAGCTGTTTTCCTACCTGTCATATCGATAGTTCCTTCGTAATAATCCTGACTGATTGCTTTAACAAGATATTTACCTGGTTCTGTTTCAATAACTTTTTTTTGTGCAGCAAGAATTTTTAAATCTCTTATAATTTCATTCCTGCTTTTGGTATCATCTTTCTCTAAAATAGCTGCTATTTGCTTATAATTGAATGCTTTATTGGCATTTTGAGCTAATATTTTTATAATTTTATTAGAGAAGTCTTTCTCTTTATTTTCTGGTTTTCTCAATTTTTTACTCATAAATCTTTTCTTAAAAGTCTAAAATTACGAAATAGTATTCAGTGTTCAGTGTTCCGAATGTAGTTTTAAAGAAATAATAACTTTCGTACCTTTATAAAAAAGTAAAAATGGAAGAGTTTAAAACTATAGCTATATTCAATTATACACACGAAATTGTAGTTTTAAAACATAGACTAGATCAGGAAGAAATTCAATATTATTTTGAAAATGAAACGATGTCTTCGATTGCTCCATTTTATTCCAATGCGTTGGGTGGAATTAAACTTAAAATACATCCCAACGATTTCGAAAGAGTACAAAATATATTAGATGAATTAAATTCTAATTTAAATATTGTTTAAATTTCTAAAGTTGTCAACATCTATTAAAAACAACAAAAAGAAAAAGGAAATTAAATTTATTTTTTAATGGTTATTATAGCGTGTTGATAGTTACAATAAGTTTATTTTTAAAAGCTTTATTTTGTTGTTATACTTTTTTATAACGATTTATCAACATAGTTATAGCAAACTAAATTATTCATTTTTAACTGATTTTAAAAAACAATTAACAATGGTTAACAATTAACAATGGTTTGGTTTTGTAAATAACTTACCATTGATTTTTTGTTAATAACAGAGCTTTTTATATCAATAACTTTTCTAAAAATTCACCAAACTAAATTTGGTTATTTCATTCCGGTTTTGGATTACGTTTTTATTCCATACAAACACGAAATAGTTCTAATTTTCTATCTAAAGTTATAAACATTCAATGTTAATTTAACGTTAACTGATTATCAAGGATTTATGAAATACTATTAACACCACTATAATTTAACATATTTATTATAAAATTTTTATTATTTTATTCTAATTTATATTGATATCATTTTCTTAAAAAAATTAATTATTAATACTATAACAGTTATACATTTAACAAGATATATTTAAAAATTTTACAATTGTTTACCTAAATTTGCCCAACACAACAAATAAAAATTTTATGAAAATCTCCATTGGAAACGATCACGCAGGACCAGATTATAAAAAAGCTATTGTTCAATATTTAGAATCAAAAGGACACGAAGTAACTAATTACGGAACCGATACCACAGAGGGTGTTGATTATCCTGATTTTGGTCATCCTGTAGCAATTGATGTTGCTGAAGGAAGAGCTGATTTTGGAATAGTGATTTGTGGTTCAGGAAATGGAATAGCAATGACAGTTAATAAACATCCGAAAGTAAGAGCAGGTTTATGCTGGATTAAAGAAATTGCTTATTTAACTCGTTTGCACAACGATGCTAATGTTCTTAGTATTCCCGCTCGTTATACTTCTATTCAACAAGCTGTAGAAATTGTAGAAACTTTTTTAACTACAGAATTCGAAGGAGGAAGACACCAAACCAGAGTGAATAAAATTAGTTGTTAATATATTTTGGGAAACAATCGCAACCACAGTCATCATCACGAAGCACAAGGTAAAAATCTTCTATTTTCGATTGTATTAAATCTTGTAATTACTATTGCGCAAGTTATTGGTGGACTTATTTCAGGAAGTTTAGCTTTGATTTCTGATGCGTTGCATAATTTTTCCGATGTTCTTTCATTGGTTTTTAGTTATGTTGCAAATAAATTATCTAAGAAAAAAGCCTCTGTTAATCAAACTTTTGGATACAAAAGAGCGGAACTTATTGCTGCTTTTGTAAATGCAATGACCCTAATTATTGTGGCTTTGTTTTTAATTTACGGAGCAACAGAACGGTTTTTCAATCCGCAAGAAATTAAATCTGGATTGGTAATTTGGCTTTCTATTTTAGGAATTGTTGTCAATGGTTTGTCTGCTTTACTATTAAAAAATGATGCGGATAAAAACCTAAATATGAAATCGGCTTATTTGCATTTGTTTACTGATATGTTGGCTTCGGTAGCTGTTTTAGTTGGGGGATTGTTAATGAAATATTTTCAATGGTTTTGGGTTGATAGTGTAATGACGCTGATTATTGCTATTTATTTAATAATTGTTGGAGTTGATTTACTTAAAAAATCGACTCAAATGTTGATGCTTTTTACACCTGTTCATATTGATATAGAAGAAATTGTTCAAGAAGTGCATAAAATTTCCGGAGGAGGAAAACTACATCACATTCACGTTTGGCATCTTAATGATGATGAACTTCACCTCGAAGCGCATTTAGATTGTTTGGAAGATATAAAAATGTCTGAATTCAATGATATTATACACCAGGTGGAACATGTTTTATTTGATAAATACCAAATCAATCACATTAATATTCAGCCCGAATATGATAAAGAAGAAGCCTCAAAGGATTTTATTGTTCAGGATTAATTTTCCTTAAAATAAGGCTTTTTGAAGTGATTAATAAAAGTAATTATTCATATTTATCAGATAAAAGGACGGAAATATATCCATAAAAAAGCTATTAAAATATGAAGGAATACAATCCCCCAATACTTCCATAAATAGGACGTTTTTGAAGTTTTATGTCTAAAAATAAGCATCGCCAAACCAGAACCGATACCTCCGCCAAAAAAAACAAAACCCAGAAGGGTCAACTCTGAAATTCTATGTTTGTTAGCTTTTGCTAAATATTTATCATAAGCGGTTAGCATAAAAACAATTCCATTCAAAATCAAAAAAAAGTAGAATAAAATATCCATTTAGCTGAAATTAAGTTTCAAAGATATTATTTTAGCTGCGCGAAAAAAATCAAATAATGACCAACATACAATTTATCTCCAAAACTGTTGTCACTGCAGCTATAAACATTCAAAACACAGTTCAATTATTACAAGAAGATTGCACGATTCCGTTTATTTCTCGTTATCGAAAGGACAAAACCGGTAATTTAGATGAAGTTCAAATTGAACAAATCGCCAAACTCCAAAAGGATTACGAAGTCATCGTAAAACGAAAAGAAGCGATTTTAAAATCGATTGAAGAGCAAAACGCTTTGACACCTGAATTGGATAAAAAAATCCAGCAAAGTTTCGATTTACAGGAATTGGAGGATTTCTATTTACCATTCAAAAAGAAGAAAAAAACCCGCGCCGATGTCGCTCGTGAAAATGGATTGGAACCTTTAGCCAAAATTATAATGGCGCAAAATAACGATGATGTCGATTTTATTGCCACTAAATATTTGAACAATAACGTGATTAATGAAGATGCTGCTTTACAAGGAGCACGCGACATTATCGCCGAATGGATTAACGAAAATATTTATGTTCGTAAACAGTTGCGAAGACTTTTTCAGCGGAAAGCCATCATCACAACCAAAGTCGTAAAAGCCAAAAAAGACGACGAGAAAGCCCAAAAATTCAACCAATATTTCGATTGGTCAGAACCTTTAACAAAAGCACCTTCACACAGATTGTTAGCGATGCTTCGTGCCGAAAATGAAGGTTTTATCAAATTTAAAATAGAAGTTGATATTGAGGAAGTCTATGATATGATTGATGAGTTAATCATTAAAAATAAAAATGACACCACACCACATTTGCAATTGGCCATCGAAGACAGTTATAAAAGATTGCTAAATCCAGCGATTTCAAACGAAGCGTTACAAGAAGCTAAAGCCAAGGCTGACGCCAATTCGATTCAGGTTTTTGCTAATAATTTAGGTCAATTATTGTTGGCACCTCCTTTGGGCGAAAAACGAATTCTGGCTATTGATCCAGGATTTCGTTCGGGTTGCAAAGTGGTTTGTCTGGACGAAAAAGGGGATTTACTTTACAACGAAAATATTTATCCTCACGCGCCACAAAACGAAACCGCAATGGCGATGAAAAAAATTCGTTCGATGGTCAATGCATATCAAATTGATGCAATTTCTATTGGGAACGGAACTGCTTCACGTGAAACAGAATTCTTTATTAAGAAAATTGCTTTCGATAAACCAGTTCAAGTTTTCATTGTTTCAGAAGCAGGAGCATCAGTGTATTCCGCTTCGAAAATTGCAAGAGAAGAATTTCCAAACTATGATGTGACGGTTCGTGGTTCGGTTTCTATCGGAAGACGACTTTCGGATCCTTTGGCGGAATTGGTAAAAATTGACCCGAAAGCCATTGGCGTAGGCCAATACCAGCACGATGTAGACCAAACTAAACTTAAAGATGAACTGGACAATACCGTAATTCGTTGCGTGAATTCCGTTGGAATAAACATCAATACAGCGAGCAAACATTTGTTGAGTTATGTGAGTGGAATAGGAGAGAAGCTTGCCGAAAACATAGTTCAATATCGTTCTGAAAACGGACCGTTTGAAGACAGAAAACAACTTAAAAAAGTACCAAGATTAGGCGAGAAAGCCTATCAACAAGGCGTTGCTTTTATCCGAATTTCGAATGCTAAAAACCCGTTGGATAATTCTGCGGTTCATCCCGAAGCGTATGGTATTGTCGAAAAAATGGCAAAGGATTTGAAATTGACCGTCAATAATTTGATTGCCAACAAAGAAAAAACAGTTTTGATTAAAGCCGAAAATTATATCACTTCCGAAATAGGAATTTTGGGTATAAAAGACATCATCAAAGAACTTGAAAAACCAGGATTAGACCCAAGAAAATCTGCCAAAGTTTTTGAATTTGACCCCAATGTAAAAACGATAAAAGACCTTCGAACCGGAATGGTTTTACCTGGAATAGTTAATAACATCACTAATTTTGGATGTTTTGTTGATATTGGTTTGAAAGAAAGCGGCTTGGTTCACATTTCGCAACTCAAAGCTGGTTTTGTGAGCGATGTAAATGAAGTGGTAAAATTACACCAACACGTTCAGGTAAAAGTCACTGAGGTAGATGAAGATAGAAAGAGAATTCAGTTGACTATGATTATATAAATTAAAATTCCAAACCCAAAAAGAAAATCACTTGAGGTTTGGAATTTTTTACCGCTGAAATTTAAAGAAATTTATTCTTTAGTTTCTTCTTCTTTTTTATTAGCTGGTTGATCGTCTTTAGCAGCATTTTTGAATTCTTTAATTCCGCTACCTAGACCTTTCATTAATTCCGGAATTTTTTTACCTCCAAAAAGCAATAAAACAACCGCCAATATAATAAGGATTTCCGTGATACCAAATCTTCCCATAATTAAATAATTTATTGCCGAGGCAAATTTGTAATAAATCTTGAGACAAAGGTATATAGAATTACTTAACCTGAAATCATTTTAAGTTATTATTTAGTTTTATCAGCGTAAAAATTTTTCTAAAACCCGTCTGCCGACAGGAAGGCAATTCAATTTTTTTAAATTTCATAAAGGAAATTGGCGATTGATTTCAAGACATTAATTATTATATTTGTAGAATAAACTTTAATCAATGTCTGAAAATAGACTTAAAAGAAGAAAACTCGTTACTAAATTATTCACAAAAAACCGATTGGTTATTTTGAACGAGGAAACATTTGAAGAACTTTTTTCCTTCAAATTAAATCTGATGAATGTTTTTATATCGGTTACTATTGGCGCTATTTTACTAATTTCCTTCACTACTTATATCATTGCTTTTACTCCTTTACGAGAGTTTATCCCTGGATATTCCTCTTCAAAACTCAAGAAAGATGCTACCGAATTAGCTTTAAAATCTGATTCTTTGACATTGGCTTTAAAGAAAAACGAAGCTTATATTAAATCAATTCAAAAAGTGTTGACCGGAGAGTTGGAATATTCAAAATTCAATAAAGATTCCATACTTGCTTCAAGCGACGAAGCGCCATCACAGGTGGATATTTCCCCTTCAAAAGAAGAATTGGAATTAAGAAAACAAGTGGCCAAAGAGGAAAAAAACAACCTTCCTAAAGCGAAGAAAAACAACCAAAAATAAATGTCTTTAAAACCTTTTTTTGCTAAACTTTTTGCCAAAAAAATCTATCGGAAAACACAACTTTGGGCAACAAATCCAATAGAAACGCAACAAAACGTTTTCGAAGATTTAATCCAGCAAGCAAAAAACACCCAGTTTGGAATTGACCATCATTTTGACCAAATAAAAACTTTCGAAGACTTTGCCAAAGCCGTTCCTGTTCGCGATTACGAAGGATTGAAAACGTATGTCGATAAAGTAGTAAAAGGCGAGGAAAATATTCTCTGGAAAGGCAAACCGCTTTATTTTGCCAAAACATCGGGAACCACTTCTGGAGCAAAATATATTCCGCTTACTAAGGAATCGATGCCATTTCATATCGAAGCAGCACGAAATGCAATTCTGCATTATATTCACGAAACCGGAAACGCTGATTTTGTTAATGGAAAAATGATTTTCCTCCAAGGAAGTCCGATTTTGGAAGAAAAAAACGGCATAAAACTAGGAAGATTATCCGGAATCGTAGCGCATTTTGTTCCAAAATATTTACAAAAAAACCGACTGCCTTCTTGGGAAACGAATTGTATTGATGATTGGGAAACTAAAGTAAATGCCATTGTCGAAGAGACTTTCGATCAAGATATGACCGTGATTTCAGGAATTCCGTCTTGGGTTCAAATGTATTTTGAAAAGTTGCACCAAAAAGGAGGAAAACCTGTGGGCGAAATTTTTAAAAACTTCAATTTGTTCATTTACGGCGGAGTAAATTATGAACCCTATCGCGCCAAATTCGAAAATCTTATTGGACGAAAAGTAGATAGCATCGAATTGTTTCCTGCTTCGGAAGGCTTTTTTGCCTATCAAGATTCCCAAAAAGGAAAAGGAATGTTGCTGTTATTGAATTCCGGGATTTTTTATGAATTTATTAAAAGCGATGAATTTTTCGCTGAAAATCCAAAAAGGCATACCATTGGAGAAGTTGAATTGGACGTCAATTATGTGTTGATAATTTCAACAAATGCTGGACTTTGGGGCTACAATATTGGCGATACCGTTCAGTTTACAAGTTTGAAACCGTATCGCGTTATTGTGTCGGGAAGAATCAAACATTATATTTCAGCTTTTGGCGAGCACGTGATTGGCAAAGAAGTCGAAAGCGCGTTGCAGGAAGCTATAATTGGAACAACAATTCGCATCAACGAGTTTACGGTTGCGCCACAAATTACTCCAAAGGAAGGTTTACCATACCACGAATGGTTTATTGAATTTGAAAACGAACCTGAAAACCCGGAAACTTTTGCGGAAGCTTTAGACAATGCAATGCGCAAACAAAATATGTACTACGATGATTTAATTGTGGGCAATGTTTTGAGAAAAGTCGTTGTTACAAAAGTCACTAAAAACGGATTTCAGGACTATATGAAATCCATTGGAAAACTGGGCGGACAAAATAAAATTCCAAGACTGAGCAATGATAGAAAAATTGTGGATTTATTAAAATAAAAATGAAAAACACAGCTTATATTTTTCTATTATTCAGTTGTTTTGTTTCAGCTCAAATAAAAGGGGTTGTAAAAGACAGTCTTACTGGTAAACCAATTCCATATGTAAATATTTGGGTAGAAAATGAAAACATTGGATCAACTTCAGAGGAAAATGGGACTTTTTTTATCAACACAACAACAAAAGGGAAACGTTTAATTTTTTCTACACTTGGATATGAGAAGAAAATCATTAAAGCATCGGAGGCATCAGATGTAAATTTAAAAGTAACAGCCTATTCATTAAATGAGGTTGTAATTTCAAAAAGTATTGGAACCAAAGAAATAGAAATTGGGAAAACTAATAACGAAATCTATCAGGCATTTGATAACGGACCGAAGATTGACACCAAATTTTTCCCCTATTTCGCTACTTACAAAAGAACAAAGTATCTAAAACAAGTTACTATTCATACCGATAGTAGAATAGAAAAGGCCATTATTAAAATTCATTTTTACACTGTAGATTCCAATGGATTTCCTGGAGAAGAATTATTGGACAAAGATTTTGTAGTTACAGTTAAAAAAGGAACACGAATAAACCGATTTGATTTAACGGAGTTTAATTTAAAATTTCCAAAAACCGGCCTTTTTGTTGGATTTGAAAAGTTATTGATTGAAAAGAACAAAACCGAAAAAACTATTACAGATTTAAACACAAACTTAACACAAACACAAAAGACCTATTTCCCTTTTATTCTTTACAATTATGTGGAAAGAGAATTTTTGTACACTTTTTCCGGAGGAAAATGGAACAGACAAATAAAGCAGAACGATAGTGATTCGTCAGGTAAAATGATGATAAATGAACCAGCAATAAATCTAATTCTAACCAACTAATCCATAAATACCCTACATTTGCAGGTTACAAAATAGAAATTAATGAAATCGCTATATTAAATGGATTTCGTAAACACTAATGAAAGTAAGGCGATTCCATCTTCCTTAAAAAAAACAAATATTTTCTACAGATGAAAGAAATAAAAAATATATCAAGATCCAGAGCACAAGAATCTTCAGCGGCAATTGAAAAAATGTATATCACAATGCGCCACTTGTTCAACCGCGGTTTTTATAAGCCAATGGGCGTGTCAGGTGATACTTTGCGAGAAGCATTATTAACCTTGCGACCTGAAATTTACGGAAATATTGCAGAAGAAAAAGTTGAATTAAATGGGCTTTTATATGTTATTGAACGTCTTCCCATAGGTATTGAAGAATGTCGATTTATTAACTTAACCTCCGATGAAGGCTATTCAAAATCTCATTTTCAGGCAATTGTTCCTCCAAAAAGGAAAAGAAATTGTTATCGCATTGACGAAGAACAAATGAATGTTGAAATTACTCGTGGACGTTCGGATATTTACGATATTTTGACGCATTTAACCTTTATTTTCATTGAATCTCATAAGATAAGAAACAGAGTTTTACTAGATGATGCAGGCGAAGTTTCTCGAGATTGGCAAAAACTGGAATTGGCAGTTTCTCAAAAGAAAAAACTGAATCAAATTGAGAAAGAGAAAGCGGTTTCACACGTTGCAAATATTCTTGGAAGAACATTTATTGAAGTTTTAAACATTTATGACGCTTTTGGTTCAGAAGTTTCGCCAGATCGGTTTTTAGATGTTATTTATTGGCTTGGAAAATTAGCAATAGAAGAAGTTGTTGATGACAATAAAAGAACCATAACTTTTAGTCCAATTTTAAGAGAACGTTTAGGACATCATATTCACGGCGAAATTTGGGCAACAAATATAAAAGAAGTCTTAAAAAAGCATAAACTTTTAGATCGACCAATTCACGTTATCAGTGCCAATATGCACAGTGTTATGAATTCAATTTTTGCCACTACGGTTTTAAAAACCAAATTTAAAGATAAATCTGATTTCTTTATTTATGAAGAATTAAGTAAATCTGGAGCGAATGATGTTAGAGATCAAGTCGAAGAATTTGCTAAATTGCACGGAATGATTTCGATTCCGGATAATTCCGGAACTAATATTGATGTGCAAATTTTTGACACAGACAAAATTGATTGGGCAAAATCATCATTTCCAAAAGCAAAAACAGGAGATAAAAAACCTGTAATAATTGTAATGGATTATGCTTTTGGCGAACAAGCATATGAAACCATTGATGAATTATTGAAACCATATAAAAAAGACAATACTTTATTAAATGTTGAATCGGTTTCCATAATGGGAAAAGCAGGTATTCTTGAAGGAGAAAAAGGGGACATAATGATTCCGACTGCTCACATAAATGAAGGAACTGCGGATAATTATTTTTTCCAAAATGAATTGACGGCAGATATGTTTGAAGGTGATGGTATCGCAGTTTTTGAAGGACCAATGGTTACCGTTTTGGGAACATCATTACAAAATAAAGATTTATTAAAGTTTTTTTACGAATCTACTTGGGGAGTAATTGGATTAGAAATGGAAGGGTCTTATTATCAAAAAGCCATTCAATCTGCCTCAAAAATCAGGAAAAGTATTCCACAAGACGTGAAAGTTCGATATGCTTATTATGCATCGGATAATCCATTGGAAACCGGAAGCACACTAGCTTCTGGAGGACTGGGAACAACGGGCGTAAAACCTACTTATTTGATTACAATCAAGATATTGGAACAAATTTTTAATGTAAAATAAATTAAAGAGAGGAGCAGATTGCTTTGCTTCGTGCCTCGCAACTCCTCGCAATGACAAAAAAATGAAAAGAATATTAATTACCGGAGCAGCAGGATTTTTAGGATCACATCTTTGTGACCGTTTTATTAAAGAAGGATATTTTGTTATTGGGATGGATAATCTCATCACCGGAGATTTGAAAAACATAGAACATTTATTCAAATTGGAACATTTCGAATTTTATCATCACGATATTACCAAGTTTGTTCACGTTCCCGGAAAAATAGATTACATACTTCATTTTGCTTCGCCAGCAAGTCCAATTGATTATTTAAAAATCCCTATTCAGACTTTGAAAGTAGGTTCTTTAGGAACACATAATCTTTTAGGATTGGCAAGAGTCAAAAAAGCAAGAATTCTAATTGCATCAACATCGGAAGTTTATGGAGACCCATTGGTTCATCCTCAAACCGAAGATTACTATGGAAACGTAAACACGATTGGGCCAAGAGGAGTTTATGATGAGGCCAAACGATTTCAGGAATCCATTACGATGGCCTACCACACTTTTCACGGTGTAGAAACCAGAATTGTCAGAATTTTTAATACATATGGACCTCGAATGAGACTCAATGACGGTCGAGTTATTCCGGCATTTATAGGTCAAGCACTTCGTGGCGAAGACTTGACTATTTTTGGTGACGGAATGCAAACACGTTCTTTTTGTTTTGTAGACGATCAAGTAGAAGGTATATTCAGATTACTGCATTCGGATTATGTCTATCCTGTAAACATTGGAAATCCAGATGAAATTACCATCAAGGATTTTGCTGACGAAATCATAAAATTGACAGGAACGACTCAAAAAGTAGTGTATTATCCGCTTCCAATAAATGATCCTTTGCAGCGTCAACCCGACATCACAAAAGCAAAAGAATTACTGGGTTGGAGTGCCAAAGTTTCCAGAGAAGAAGGCATGAAAATAACTTACGATTATTTCAAATCATTATCAACAGAGGAACTTTTAAAAGAAGAACACAAAGATTTTTCCAAGTATATGAATTAATGAAGACAAAAACAGGAAGATATTCAGGCTATATACGCCCCTTCTCCTACATGATAGATTTAATCATCATCAATGTATTGGCTCTTTATATCATGCCATTTCATGTAAATGAAATTTATTATGCTATTTTCATAAGTTTTACTTGGTTTATCATCGCCGCCAACCTAGGTTTTTATGAAGTATATCGATACACTAAGGTAATTGCAATTTTAAATTGCACCCTAAAACAAGGAATATTATTTGCCTTGTTTTGCCTCGTGTTAGAGTATTTTTATTCAGAAACTTCTAACCAAAAAAGAGTTGCTTTATTCGTTGTTTTATCGTTAGTTTTAATTCTATTATTCAAGCTTTCTATTTATTATTTTCTAAGAAAATTCAGAGTTTTATTTGGAGGGAATTCTAGAACTGTAGTTTTATTGGGAAATAATAAAAATATAAATCCATTAAAAGCATTTTTTACTGAAAATCCAGATTACGGATATAAATTAATAAAAGCATTTACCCTTGAAGACCATAAAAGAAAAAGGATTGATGACTGTCTTTCCTTTGCTTTAGAGAGTAAAACTGATGAAATATATTGCTCGATGACTGATTTATCTGAAAGTCAAATAAGCGATATCATCAATTTTGCCGACAATAATTTGAAAACTTTAAAATTCATTCCTAACGAAAAGCAAATTCTTTCAAGAAGCGTTAAGTTTGAATATTATGACTATATACCAATTATTTCTTTAAGAAATATTTTGCAGGACGAAACCTTAAACAAAATCATCAAACGTGTTTTTGACCTTCTTTTTTCAACATTAATAATAGTGGGATTATTGTCCTGGCTTACACCAATTTTAGCTATAATAATAAAATGGGAGTCAAAAGGGCCTTTGTTTTTTGTACAAAAAAGAAACGGACTGAATTATAAAGAATTCAATTGTTATAAATTCAGATCGATGGAGGTAAATGACAAGGCGGATTTAGATTTAGCCTCAAAAAATGATGTTCGAATAACCAAAGTAGGTAAATTTATAAGGAAAACCAGCATTGACGAATTACCACAATTTTTCAATGTTTTAATGGGCGAAATGTCGGTGGTTGGACCCAGACCCCATATGGTAAGTGTTGCTAACCTATACGCTCTTAAAGTAGATAAATTTATGGTGCGTCACTTTGTTAAACCCGGAATCACTGGACTTGCCCAAACCAAAGGCTTCCGAGGCGAAGTAGAAACAGACGAGGACATCATCAATAGAGTAAAATATGATATTTTCTATATGGAAAATTGGTCGATTTTATTAGATATTAAAATCATTTTCAACACCATCTTCAATACTTTAAAAGGAGACGAAAAAGCGTATTAAAAAACCCCGTTTTCAATGAGTTCTTTTATTTGAAAATTAAGATTGAAATTATTTTCAGCATATTCAAAAACCTGTTTCTTCCTTGTTTGAATTTTGTCTTTTCCTTCTTTTGAAATTTCGATTAAAGAAGCATTTAAACTTTCAAAATTTCCAACTTCAGCAACCCAACCTAAATCATTTTCTCTTACAATAGCTTCACCTTCACCCCCACCAAAATATAGAATAGGAAACCCTAGTGCGCCATATTCGAATATTTTTGAAGGAACCGAACCGTATATTCTTGTTTTCAAGGGAACAATGGCAATGTCAAAAGTTTGTAGTTTTTTGCGCAGCATAGTACGCTCCAGCATTCCATGGAAAAAGATTTTTTCCCCAGGATTTTCCCTAATTAAATCTTCGATTTTCGATTTTTCGGCACCGTCGCCAAATATATGTAATTCGATGTTTAAATCCCGTAATTCAATTTTTTGGCACAATTCCAAAACACCTTGTGCAACGCCCAATAATCCTGCGTAAAAAAGTTTGATAGGGTCATTAATCGTAGTTTCAAAAGTTGTTTCAGCATCCTGATGGTCTGGAAAATTGCGATACAAATAACATTTTTTATCCGGAAAAATAGAATGAACATGGGTAATGATTTCGTTCGATTGACCAAAGATTAAAGTTGCTTTTGAATAAATAAATCGCTCAAAAAATAGAGAAATATGATGCGAAAAACTATCCTTTTTTAACGCCTTTAATTCAATAGCCGCCAAAGGCCATAAATCAGAAACATTCAAGATTATTTTTTTTCGCATTAGTGAAAGCACAAAAACCGAAACAAACGATAACAATAAGGGAGGTGATTGAACAACAACTTTATTTGGTGTTTTTTTTGTCAATAAATAGAAAAAAAGTATGGAAGAAAACGACAAAACTGAAAGGGTTCTTTTTAGGATATTTTTGCTCACGCTTGGATAAATCCAAAGCCGTTTTACGGTAATATTCTGAAGATTTTCCGTTACCAAAAACTTGCCTTTATATTCCGGAAATAATTCGCCTTTTGGGTAATTTCCCAATGGACAAAGCACGGAAACTTTATAATTGTTTTGATGCAATTTTAAAGCTAACTGCTCTATTCTATTGGCGGCAGCTCCTTTTTCTGGAGGATAATAATTCGATATGATGAGGATGTCGTCCATTATTTTTGAAGCAGAATATCAATAATTCGTTCCGAGGCTTTTCCGTCCCAAAGTGCTGGAATTCCAGCGTCTCGTCTTCCACATAGTATAAATTCTCCAAATAGTCTCTCCAAATTTTCTATGGAAGTTCCTACCAAAGTATTGGTTCCAATGCTTTGCGTCTCGGGTCTTTCGGTGTTGTTTCGCATTGTGAAACAAGGAATTCCAAGAACCGTCGTTTCCTCCGAAATTCCTCCTGAATCCGTAATTACAGCAAAACTATTTTTGATGAGAAACATAAAATTTAAATAGCCTTGTGGTTCCACAAAAAGCATGTTTTTTAACTCTAAATGAGTTTCACCCAAAATTGCTTTTGTCCTTGGATGAATGGGGAAAATCACTTTTTTGCCAGCAGCCATTGTATCTATGCCTTGGAGCAACTGAATTAAAGAGCGTTCTTCATCCACGTTTGACGGGCGATGTAAAGTTAAAACGATATAATTTCCATTTTCCAATAGAAATTCATTCCAAAAAATGGGAGCAAAAATTCTGTCTAAATTTTGGTGTAAAGTATCAATCATCACGTTACCTACAAAATGAATATTTTCTTTCTCAATACCATATTTTAATAAGTTTTCGGAAGCCGATGTTGAGGTGGTAAAGAAATAATCGGTGATACTATCGGTAACGATTCTGTTGATTTCTTCGGGCATTGTCATGTCTCTGGAGCGAATTCCGGCTTCAACGTGTGCGACTTTTATATTTTGTTTTTTGGCTACAATAGCACAAGCCATAGTTGAATTGACATCACCGACTACCAAAACCAAATCACACGGATTTTGCAACAATTCTTTTTCAAAAGCTACCATAATTGCTCCCGTTTGTTCGGCTTGCGAACCACTTTTTACCTCCAGATTACTGTTGGGTTTCGGAATATTGAGTTCATCAAAAAAAGTATCACTGAGATTTTTATCATAATGTTGACCAGTATGCACCAAACGAAAGGAAATATTAGCTCCTTCATTTTGTTTTTTTTCAATCGCTTTAATTATGGGTGCGATTTTGATAAAATTAGGTCTTGCGCCTGCGACGATGGTGATTTTCATTCGATGTTATTTTTTGTAACCAATTTTTGTTCTTGGTGTTTCATTTTCTTTTTTCTCGGACAATTCATCCAAATAAGAAAAAACCAATTCAATATTTTTGTCGTGATTTTCTAATTTTTTCTGAATATGAAGAATATCTATTTTTAAATCGGTGGTATCCAAAAGCATTTGTCTCACTTTTGAAAATATTCGCATAATTTGAATATTGGTTTGAATGGCTTTGTCGCTTTTTAAAACACTCGATAACATAAGAACACCGTGTTCTGTGAATGCCATCGGTAAATAACGCAAACCCATCTTGTCAGAATTGGAGGTCGCAAATTGCGACCTCCAATTTTCAAACTCTTCTTTTGTAAGTTCAAACATAAAATCTTCAGGAAATCTAGAAATATTACGTTTAACCTGTTCTTTTAATCTTTTGGTTTCAATCCCATAAAGTAAGGCTAAATCACGATCAAGCATCACTTTTTGGCTTCTAACAAAGTAAATTTTATTAGAAATTAATTCTTCAGAAAGTAGTATTTCGTTTTCCATAAATTATCTTTTAGTTTCATTAAGAGCGCAAATTGGGACCTTAAACATCTTGAAGTCGCATTTTGCGACTTCAAGATTTAATTTGGAAGTTTCAAAAAGCGACATCAAATTATTTCATTAACGAAACAAACTGTTTTAATTTTCCGCTATTGCTTCGTTCCAGTTTTTCTTTTCTGATAAATGTAAAAATCAGTCCTTTTTCCAAATATAAGGCAATTGCAGCTTCAATTTTTTGGATTTGTTCCAAATTCAATTCGGTTTTGCTCACATATTCAATATCAAAAGTATCGATTTTAGTTTGTTTAATGATAAATTCTTTCACGTTGCCATCATCTTCGATAATACTTTTGGTCACGTAATAAAAAGTCAATCCAGGCGATTTTTTTCCGCTTGGTAAAACGGCAATGTCATTTGTTCGACCGATTAATTTTTTTAGAATCGGTTTTTTAGCTGTGCTTTTTTCATCCAAAATTCCAATGTCGCCAATGTCGTATCGAATAAACGGATGTGCTTTGTTGAACAAGGAAGTGATTACGATTCGCCCTTCTTTTCCATAAGGTAAAACGGTATTGTTCTCGTCCAAAATTTCAACAATTAGTGTTTCGGAATTCACTTGCCATTCTCCTTCAGGATTTTGAAAAGCAATCAAATCCAATTCCGAAGCCCCATATTCATTGACCACAGCAACGCCAAATTGTTTTTCTAATAGGATTTTGTCATCCTCAAAAAGCATTTCAGAAGTGACGACACAAACTTTTAAAGTTGGGCAAATGCTTGTTAAAACAATGTTTTTTTGCTGTAGAAATTTGGCAAACAAAACGATTGAACTTGTATAGCCATTGATATAATCAAACTTTCGAGTTTTGAATTCGTTTAAAAAACGGTCTAAAACGGTATCCGATAAATCGAAAATCGAAAACCGAAAGCGGTTGCTCAAAAAATCTTTAAAACGTTCTTTTTTGTTGCCTATAAAATCCAATGGAATTCCGTAAAAACGAGCTTGATAGGAAGTATTGAAATCAATTCCGTGCCAGCCAAAACGATTGATGATGTTCGCCCAAGTTAATGCGTGACAATATTTATCTTTGGCAAAAATGAAAGGATCGCCGCTAGAACCAGATGTTTTGTTGACATAAACGTTTTTGGGAGAATATCCTTTTGAAAGTCTTTCTATTAATGGTTTCTGAAAGTCTTTCTTGGTCATTATTGGCAATTTATCCCAATTTTGAAAGCTGGTTTTGCCAATAAAATTTTGATAATAAGGATTGTTTTTTAGATGATAGTCAACAATTTCAATTTTTTTGTTTTTAAGGAAAGTTTCGAATTCTTGTTCTTGAAGCGCAACAATTTTTCTCAATTCGGCTTTGGCTTTCTTTATTGGAAAACCATTTAATTGGAGCGAAAAATCGAAAAATGGAAACATTTAGGCTACTTTTTGAATTTCAAAACGTTTGATAGATTGTAATTCTTGCTTTTTATTTTTTATTTCTTCTTCAATGTCAAAATCATCTTGAAGACCCAGCCAAAATTTCGCGGAATTCCCGAAGTATTTGCTTAATCGTAAGGCTGTATCCGCTGTTATTCTTCGGTTGCCCTTGATAATTTCAGAAATTCTGGTTTGTGGGATTTTCAAATCCTTGCACAAACGGTAGGAGGTTATTTCCAAAGGAACGAGAAATTCCTCCAGCAAAATTTCACCCGGATGTATGTTTTTTAAATTTTCCATAATTTTCAGTTTTTAATGATAATCAACAATTTCGACATTACCAGCATTTTCATTTTCCCAAATAAAAATAATGCGCCACTGATTGTTAATTCTAATACTGTAATATTCTTTCAGATTTCCACTTAATTTTTCTAATCGGTTTGACGGGGGAATTCTCAAATCAGACAAATCTTGGGAGTTGTTGAGCATTCTCAGCTTTCTTCTTCCAATTTGTTGTATTTCTATTGATGGTTTTTTTACGACAATACCATTCCATATTTTTTCGGTTTCTTTAGATCCAAATGAAATTATCATATCTTTCGCGTTACTAACGTCAAAAGTAAGTAAAATAAATTATTATTTCAAATTAAAACGAACTATTTTTGCCAAATAACACTCGAGCACAATTGTGCGGACAAGCAACATAACAACACTACACAATGACAATTTTACTACTAGGTTCAGGAGGAAGAGAACACGCTTTTGCTTGGAAAATGATTCAAAGTCCGCTTTGCGACAAACTTTTTGTAGCACCAGGAAATGCCGGTACCGCTTCGATAGCCAATAATGTGGATATGAGTCCAACAGATTTTGACTCCATAAAAACTTTCGTGATTCAGGAAAAAGTAGAAATGGTGGTTGTAGGTCCGGAAGATCCATTGGTAAAAGGGATTTTCGATTTTTTTAAAAATGACAGTGATTTAAAAGATATTCCAGTTATTGGACCGTCAAAATTAGGCGCAACTTTAGAAGGGAGTAAAGAGTTTGCTAAGGAATTTTTGATAAAACACAACATTCCAACTGCAGCTTATGACAGTTTTACTGCTGAAACAGTGGAGAAAGGATGTGATTTCTTAGAAACGTTGCAACCACCTTATGTTTTAAAAGCAGATGGATTGGCAGCAGGAAAAGGCGTTTTAATTATTCACGATTTGGCAGAAGCTAAAGAAGAATTGAGAAATATGCTGGTCAACCAAAAATTTGGTGCCGCAAGTTCCAAAGTGGTTATCGAAGAATTTTTGGATGGAATTGAATTGAGTTGCTTTGTTTTGACCGACGGGAAAAGTTATAAAATTCTGCCGACAGCCAAAGATTACAAACGCATTGGCGAAGGCGACACCGGATTGAATACAGGCGGAATGGGAGCAGTTTCTCCAGTTCCTTATGTCGACGCTGTTTTGATGGAAAAAATCGAATCGCGCATCGTAAAACCCACGATTGAAGGTTTTCAGAAAGATGGAATTGAATATAAAGGATTTGTTTTTATTGGTTTGATTAATGTAAATAACGAGCCAATCGTTATCGAATATAATGTAAGAATGGGCGATCCTGAAACCGAAGTGGTAGTTCCAAGAATGAAATCGGATTTAGTGGAATTGTTTTTGGCTGTAGCCAATGAAAAACTAGACGAAATTACGCTTGAAATTGACGAGAGAAGTGCTACTACAATTATGCTTGTTTCAGGAGGTTATCCTGAAGATTTCGAGAAAGGAAAAGTAATTTCAGGATTGGAAACTATTCAAGATTCGATTGTTTTTCACGCAGGAACAAAATTGGAAAACGGAAATGTGGTTACCAATGGAGGAAGAGTTTTATCCATAACATCTTATGGGAATGACTTTCAAGAGGCTATAAAAAAATCTTACCAAAACATAGAAAAACTAAATTTTGATAAGATGTATTTTAGAAAAGATATTGGCAATGATCTATAATTTTAGTTCCGCTAATTTCCCCTTTTGGGGTTAGGGACTACTTTAAGAAAGAATGAGCCGTTGTATCTTGGTTTTCTTGACCGCTATCTTGGTGTAATTTCAATTGGTTAATCCAATAAATCATTGCGCCAGCACAGATAATCATAAAAATCCAGTTGATTGTATTGGCACCAGCCCAACAAACGCTTTCTAATTCTCTTAGATAATTGTGTAGAACGAAAAAAATGTTTTCAAATAACCATTGAATTCCTTCAAAAAATGCTTTCATCTCATTAATTTTATTTGTTAATTGTAATCGACGTAAATCGCAATTGTATCTATTTTTAATGAAAAAACTTTACAAGCTCGTTTCATCTTTGTACAAGTATTATATTTACAGTCACAAAAGTATAAAATATCCTTATGATAACAAGTGTTTTTAAAAAATCTACACCAATAAATTTAATTTTGGTTGTAATTTTAATGCTGGTTTTCTTTTTAATCTATCAGTTTCAAGATTTGACTTGGACAAATTCTGCTTATTCCATTTTAAAAAAAGCAATGTTATTTGTTGTTTTGCTAGTCTCCATTTTTATCACAAATTTCATTGCCAAGAAAAACGGATTGAGCAAAGACAGTAGCTACACGGTTTTTTTCTATTTTTTATTGCTGCTTTTTTTCCCCTCCGGTTTGGATAATGTCAATTTAATTTTATCAAATTTCTTTGTCTTATTAGCACTTCGGAGATTAATTTCGTTGCAATCTTTAAAAGCGTCTAAAGAAAAAATATTTGATGCTTCTTTATGGATTTTTGTAGCAGCGCTATTTCATTTTTGGAGTATTCTTTATATTGTATTGGTTTTTATCTCCATAATTTTCCACGTTTCCAGAGATTATAGAAACTGGGTTTTGCCTTTTATAGCCTTTTTTGCAGTAGGAATTATTTCTATGCTTTTTTCGGTTATTTTCCACAAAGATGTTTTGAGATATATCAATACCAATGCAATTACCAATTTTAACATTGATTATTTTACCAACAATTATCAAAATATAACCTTTTCAATTTATTTGACTATTGCTTTGTTTTTTGTAATTTCTATGTTTGTATCATTGCCCAACAGGCCATTAGTGTTGAATTCTTCCTATAAAAAAATCATCGGTTCTTTTTTTATTGGAATTGTGATTTTTGCAGTTTCTTCAAACAAAAGTAATGATTTATTGGTTTTTACCATTGCTCCTTTGGCAATGATGGCAACAAGTCACATCGAAGTGAAACAACTTCAATTGAAGCAGGAAATGGTTTTGGCCGTATTTATTCTTTGCAGTTTATTTGTGTTTTTTTCGCAATTATAATTTATTTCCGTAAGCCAGATCACCGGCATCGCCAAGGCCAGGAACGATATATTTTTTATCGTTTAGTTTTTCGTCCAAAGTTGCAACCCAAAGATGACAGGAATCCGGCAAATATTTTTCAAGATAAGCAATTCCTTCTGGAGCAGCAATGATTACGGCAATGTGAATTTCTTTTGGAAGCCCTTTTTCCATTAATTTATTAAAAACAGCTACCATCGATTGTCCTGTTGCAAGCATTGGATCAATTAATAGCAAAGTCTTGTTTTCAATACTTGGAACGGCTTGATATTCGACTAAAATATCAAAAAATTCATCATTGTTAGGATGATGTCTGTAGGCAGAAACAAAACCATTTTCGGCACTGTCAAAATAATTCAAAAATCCTAAATGAAGCGGTAAACCAGCCCGAAGAATAGAACACAGAACTAATTGGTCAGCAATTTCAGTGGTTTTTTTGATGCCAAGCGGCGTTTGAATTTCCACATTCTTATAATGCAAATCTTTGCTTAATTCATAAGCCATCACTTCGCCAATGCGTTCAATATTCCTGCGAAAACGCATACTGTCGTGTTGTATATTCACGTTTCTGATTTGGCCAAGAAAATGATTAAGAATACTATTGTCTTCTGATAAATAATGTGTTTGCATTGTTTTACGTTTTGGTATTAAACTTCTTAAGTTTTTAATAGACTATAAAAGTATAAAAAGTATCTTTGTAATTATAAAATATAAAAGATATGTTTTCAAAATTAGCTTATTCCGTTTTCGAACAAAGTATTCGCGATTATCATCAATTTGATAATGTAGACCAACCTATTAATAATCCTTTTCCAAAGGAAAAATTTGAACATTTATTATATCTAAAAAACTGGATTGACACCGTACAATGGCATTTCGAAGATATTATTCGGGATCCCAATATTGACCCAGTTGCAGCCCTGACTTTAAAAAGAAGAATTGATGCTTCAAATCAGGAACGTACTGATATGGTAGAATACATTGATGGTTATTTTCTTCAAAAAAATGCTCACGTTACTGTAAAAGAAAATGCTAAAATCAATTCCGAAAGTCCAGCTTGGGCATTTGACAGATTGTCTATTTTAGCGTTAAAAATTTATCACATGAGCGAAGAAGCCAATCGTGCCGAAGCTTCACAAGATCACAGAGATAAATGTCAGGCAAAATTAAATGTGTTGTTAGAACAAAGATCTGATTTGTCAACTGCAATAGATGATTTATTAAATGACATTGAAAGCGGCGATAAATTCATGAAAGTGTACAAACAAATGAAAATGTACAATGACGATGATTTGAATCCAGTTTTGTATCAGAATAAAAAATAAGTAATATTATTTTAAACCATTAAGAGATTAAGGCTCATTAAGTTTTACTTAATTTTCTTAATCTCTTAATGGTTTTATACAATTAATTAATTGTCAAAAAAAATTAAACATATAGCCGTCATGAGACTTTCCGCAATGGGAGATGTCGCCATGACGGTTCCTGTTTTAAGGGCTTTTGTCTCCCAAAATCGGGATATAAAAATCACCGTAATTTCCAGACCGTTTTTTAAACCGCTTTTTGACACGATTCCCAATGTTTCTTTCTTTGCTTTCGACGAGAAAAAACGGCACAAAGGATTTTTTGGATTGTTGCGATTATTTCAGGATTTAGCAGCATTAAACATTGACGCTTTTGCTGATTTGCATAATGTTTTGCGATCGAAAGTGGTCAGGACACTTTTCGCCTTGACTGGAAAAAAAACAGCTTATGTCGATAAAGGCAGAGCTGAAAAGGCAGCTTTGACTCGTTCTGAAAACAAAATTTTCAAACCTTTGCCCTCAATGTTCGAAAGGCACACAAAAGTGTTTGAAGAACTCGGTTTTTCAATAGATTTGTCAAATCCGATATTTCCACCAAAACAAAAACTAGCCCCAGAAATAGTCCATTTAATTAGAGAAGACTATAAGAAACTAATAGGAATTGCGCCTTTTGCACAATACGATTCCAAAGTCTATCCTTTGGATTTAATGCAGGAAGTAATCGATAAATTAGCGGAGAACAAGCATCATAAAATCTTGCTTTTTGGTGGAGGAAAAAAGGAAATCGAAATCCTGGATTCGCTTTCAAAAGATAAAGAAAATGTTGTCAATGTCGCTGGAAAAATTAATCTTCAGCAGGAATTAGAACTCATTAGTAATCTTGGTGTGATGCTTTCTATGGATAGTGCGAATGGACATTTGGCTGCCATGCTGGGTGTAAAAGTGATTACACTTTGGGGTGCAACACATCCGTTTGCCGGATTTTTACCGTTTAATCAGCCTTTTGAAATCGCTTTGATGGCTAATCGAAATTTGTTCCCAAAATTACCCACTTCGGTATACGGGAATAAAAAAGTGGCAGGTTATGAAAGTGCAATGCGAACGATTTCAGTTGAAAGTGTCATAAACAAAATCAATTCCTTTTTATAAGACACGAATTGCAGTAATTAGCACGAATTAAAAATTTTACAAAACAATGTTTGTGTAATTAATATGCGAAAAAAAATTTGTGATAATTCGTGTAATTCGTGTGAAATTTTGAAAATTAAATAAGTGTAAAAAAGCCGGATTATTTAACCTGATTTATTTTTAGCAAATGTAATTTGTTAAAGAAATCAACTATCTTTATCTTTCGTATAATTTAAAAATCAACAAGCCCTATGTTAGATTCAAAATCCTCCAGAAGAAATTTTTTTAAATTCCTCGGCTTGACTGCCGGAACAACATTGATCAGTCAGGCAAGTTTTGGCGCCCACTTAGATCAAACCGAGATCAAAAAGTTAACCCCCGAACAAAAGGAATTTATTATGCTCCACGAAAAATGGATGGATAAATTCATAGAAGTAATCAGAGTTCAAAAAACCGACCCTGAAGATCAGGAAAACAACCAAAAGATGATTGCTATTACAGAAATGGCTGATGAATTCAAGCCAAAACTTAATGAATTTATGACAGATGGTACTTTCGCACTGATTTACAAAATGTCTTTGGAGCGAATGAGCAAAGAAATCTAATTCGAAATTAGCCAAACACAGGACTTTTTCAACGGAAGAATTTATGAAAATTTTACAAATTCAAATGACGTTTGAACCTGATTTATTAATTAATTTTGGTTTAAAGGGAATAATATTAGGGCTGTTATTAGTTCAGGTTCCAAATTTTTTTAATTTTAGCACAGAATTCAACGAATAAAAAGTTGAGGCTATAAAATTATTTTAATCACATTTTAATACTAAATAATATGGTAATACAGTATCAAGGTAAACAAAACGGAATTCCGACAACGTTTACAATAAGAATCAACGGAAACAATTTATCAAAAAGTAGTTCTAATTACGAAGTAGATTTACTAGTAGGCGACAAGCAATTGCCAACTTTTACGACATCAATTCATCAGAGTTTGTCTAATTGCTTAAAAGAAGTTTACTTGTTCAGAAAACACAACAATATTATGTTTGATGCCACTTCAGAAAAAGTAGCGCCTAAACTAGTTCCTTATGATTTGGCTTTATACAACTGTTACAAAAACACTTTGTTTATGGCATAAACCATTTTCTCTAAGACGTAAAAAAAGACTGTTCAAAACAGTCTTTTTTTACGTCTTATTTACAATGTTTTAGGAAGTACTTTCTCATATGCCTTTCTTGGACTTCCTCTGAAATACACTTCACCGCAGAAAGTATAGCCCGATTTTTCAAAAATTTTCAACATGGCAATATTGTCATAATTGGTGTCTGCTTTTACACTGAAAATGCTGTTCTTAATAGCAAAATCTTCTATATATTCAATTATCATTTTAGCTAAACCTTTTCCCAAATATTTTTCTGAAATAGCTACTCGATGAAACACTACAAAATCATCATTCGACAACCACTTTCCTTCAATTTTTTCATATTCAGGCTCGTCATTGACCAATAAGGCACAATAACCAATGACAGTTTTTCCTTCAACCAAAACATATCCTTCCTCTTTTTCAATGTCTTTTTGAACAACGTCTGGATTTGGATATCCGTCTTGCCATTGATTACTACCGTCTTCTTTTCTCCGTAGTATGGCTTGTTGCAAAATGGTCCATATTCGAGAGGCGTCTGAAAGTTCAGCTTTTCTAAAATGATAATTCATCATTTAGATTTTTTAAACATCATCATAATCTACCACAATTTCTGCAGATGTGGGATGCGCTTGGCAAGTTAAAACCAAACCTTCGGCGATTTCGCTATCGGTTAGGATGGAGTTTTTCTTCATCACAGCGGTTCCGGTTGTAATGCGAGCGAGACAACTGCTACAAATTCCGCCTTGGCAGGAATAAGGAGCGTCAACGCCTTGTTTTAGAGCTGCCTCTAGGATAGTTTGTTTTTGTGACATTTCGAAAGTCGTTTCCTCATCATCAACAAGAATGGTGATTTTGGTGTGACCTTCCAGCGATTTTTCGATTTTGTTTTCGACAGATGAAGTGGAGAACAATTCGAACTTGATATTCTTTTCCGAAATGTTGTTCTCTTTTAAAACAGCCGAAACCAGATTAATCATTTCTTCAGGACCGCACAGATAGAACTTGTCGAATTCTATTTCCTTATGTTTATTATTCAATACAAAATTCACCACGGATTTATCAATTCTTCCAAAAAGTTCCCCTTCGGCTTTTGCCTGACTAAAAACATAATGAACAAATAATCGGCCTGTATATTTAGATTGTAAATCGTGTAATTCCTGATAAAAAATGGTTTCTTCGGGCGATTTATTTCCGTAAACCAATACAAACGAACTTTTTGGTTCGCCTTTCAAAACCGATTTCAGAATAGAAATTGCAGGTGTAATTCCGCTTCCCGCTACAAAAGCAGCATAGTTTTTTTGTCTGTCAACTTGTGGTTCGAAAGTAAATTTTCCTTCCGGTTTACCTACTTCGATAAGATCACCTGCTTTTAGTTTTGTATTGGCAAATTGTGAAAATACGCCGTCTTTCACAGCTTTAACCGCAATTCTCAATTCTCTACTTTCAGGTGAAGAACAAATAGAATAAGCACGACGAATTTCTTGTCCGTCCAGCGTTAATCTCAAATTGACGTATTGACCAGCAATGAAAGTATAATTTGGTTTTAATTCTTCGGGTACATTAAAAAGTATCGAAACGGCTGAAGCGGTTTCGCGTTTTATTTCTTTTATGATGAGTTTTTTGAATGATGGCATGGGAATATTTTTTACAAAGATAGTAAACCCAAAAAAAGTATTGAAGTTTATGAGTTTAGAAGTTTAGTTTTTTGTAACATTTCCCTACTTTTATCAACAAATAGAAAACAAAAGTCAAAATTATGATTAAAAAATTCCTTTATCTCGAATGGAAAGCTTTTATACGTTCTGCTTCATTCGGAACTAATTTGGCTTTGAAAATTCTTTTGGGTTTTTTAGCAATTCTATACTCTTTCATTTTGCTAATGGCCGGAATTGGGGCTTTTTATGGATTAAAAGAAATGAATCTCGATCCGTTGCAGCAAGTAAATAAATTCTTGATTTATTATTTTTTAATAGATTTGGGCATTCGATTATTATTGCAAAAAATCCCAGTAATGAACATTAGGCCGTTACTAGCTTTGCCATTCAAAAGACCGACAATCGTTAACTTCTCCATTGGAAAAACGCTCTTGTCCTTTTTTAATTTTCTACACGTTTTTTTCTTTCTGCCTTTCACAATTGTTTTATTGGTCGAAGGGTACGATGTTGTGAGCGTGATTCTTTGGCATTTGGCAATGATGTCATTAGTTTACAGTAATAATTTCCTGAATATTATTTTGACAAACAAAGACAATGTATTTGCCATTTTCATAGCAATTGTTTTAGTGTTGGGAGGTTTTCAATACTATCAATATTTTGATATTACTACTTATACTTCGGTGTTTTTCGATGGATTATTCAATACCAAATGGATGTTTTTATTTCCAGTTTTGGCTTTGATGGGTTTGTATTATTACACGTATGTTTATCTCAAAAACAATTTATATCTCGATGCAGGATTATCAAGCAAACACGATATTGCCAAAACAGAGAATCTAACTTGGTTAAACCAATTTGGAACTTTGGGAACTTTTTTAAAGAACGACATCAAGCTCATCAAAAGAAACAAACGTTCGAGAACTACGGTTGTAATGAGCATTTTATTTTTGTTTTATGGATTAATCTTTTTCAGAGAAAATTCACATCAACCGGAAGTGATGCGCATTTTTGCAGGGATTTTTGTTTCAGGTGGATTTTTATTCACTTTTGGGCAATTTGTACCCAGTTGGGATAGTTCTTATTATCCGCTGATGATGTCACAAAATATTTCATACAAAGGTTATTTGAGTTCAAAATGGTGGCTTGTAGTTATTGCTACATTTATCTCGACCATTTTGGCTTCCTTTTATTTGTTTTATGGATGGCAAGTTTACTTGACGATTGTCGTTGGAGCGATTTATAATATTGGGGTTAATTCTCATTTGGTTTTGCTTGGCGGGGCTTATACAAAAACACCAATAGACTTGCAGTCCAGTAAAGGTGCATTTGGCGACAAAAAAGCTTTTAACACAAGCGCAATGTTGCTTTCCTTACCCAAATTATTGTTGCCAATTTTGCTTTATTGGGCTGGTTCCGCCATTATGAATCCTAATTTAGGGCTTGCATTTGTCGCCATTGCAGGAGTTTTAGGTTTTGCTTTGAGAGATAAAGTTTTCTCATTAATTGAAAAAATCTACAAAACCGAAAAATATAAAACTATTGACGCTTACAAACAAAAATCGTAATTCGTAAATCTGAAATCGTAAATTAAAATGATACAAGTACAAAATCTTTCAAAATCATACAACGGAACGGCCGTATTAAAAATAGATACTTTAGAAATCCCAAAAGGTCAAAGTTTTGGTCTCGTTGGCAACAATGGAGCTGGAAAAACCACTTTTTTTAGTTTGCTTTTGGACTTAATTCAACCTTCGACAGGGAATATAATTAACAATGATGTTCAGGTAAATGTTAGTGAAAATTGGAAACCATTTACGTCTTCTTTTCTGGACGAAAGTTTTCTGATTGGCTATTTGACTCCTGAAGAATATTTTTATTTCATTGGAGATTTACGCAATCAAAACAAAGCCGATGTGGATGCTTTATTAGTCAAACACGATGAGTTTTTTAATGGTGAAATCTTGAAAAACAAGAAATATCTTCGAGATTTATCCAAAGGAAACCAAAAGAAAGTGGGAATCATTGCCACACTCATTGGTAATCCAGAAGTAATAATTCTCGACGAACCGTTTGCCAATTTAGATCCAACAACCGTTAGCCGACTAAAAAAAATAATAAAGGAACTTGCCGAGAATCCAAACGTTACAGTTCTGGTTTCAAGCCACGATTTACAGCATACAGTTGAGGTTTGCGATAGAATTGTTGTGCTTAATAAAGGCGAAATTGTGAAAGACATTCAAACATCGCCAGAAACATTACAAGAGCTTGAAACGTTTTTTGCCGTTTAATACTTTAATACAGTGTATTTTTAATCAAATGATTTTGGTATAATGCCGTTGTATATTTCTTTAAGTCCAAATTTTTTTGGACTATTTTGAAATAACTAACGGTATAAATTTCGATATTTCAAAAAGAAACGTATTTTTACCAGTCATTATACTAAAATGCGCTTTTAAAAGTTAAATGATAAACTGTTTCCCATTGAAAACCAAGACACTTAAACACACCTTCTTTATAGCATTTTTAATCATCTTGGTAGCTTGTTCTACTAAGAAAGACACTTTTTTGGCTAGAAATTCCCATGCATTAAGCACAAGAGACAATATTTTATATAATGGTCAAATTGGCTTGAACAAAGGAATTGAAAGCATAAAAGAAGATAGCAAAGACAATTTTTGGAAGAGATTGCCTGTCGAAAGAATGCAAATTAAAGAAGACAATACTCCAGATGGAAAATCGAAAAACGCCAATTTTGAACTAGCCGAGGCCAAAGCGACCAAAGCAATTCAAAAACACTCTATGAATATTGGCGGTCAAGAAAAAAATTATCAAATAGATGAGGCTTATTTACTGCTTGGCAAAGCCCGTTATTATGACCAAAGATTTATTCCTGCATTAGACGCTTTTAATTATATTTTATACAAATATCCCAACAGCAGCAATATATATCAGTCAAAAATTTGGAGAGAGAAAACCAATATGCGTTTAGGAAATGACGTGCAGGTTTTAAAAAATATATCCAAACTTCTGGACGAAAAAAAGCTTAAAAAGCAAGACATTGCAGATGCCAACGCACTTTTAGCAGAAACATTTTTAAATGTTGAAGAGAAAGACAGTGCTATTGCCAAATTAAAAATCGCTGTAAGTTTCACCAAAGTAAATTACGAAAAAACAAGATATCGCTTTATCCTTGGACAATTGTATCAGGAATTAGGCAAAAGAGACAGCGCTATAATCAGCTATCAATCCGTGATAGATATGAATAGAAAAGCGGAAAGAGAATATATTATTCAAGCGTATGCTAAGAAAGCCGAGTTATTTGATTTTGAAAACGGAGATGGAGATGCTTTTGTAAAAACCTATAACAAACTGGTTGCAGACAGAGAAAACCGACCCTTTTTAGATATTATTTATTATGAAATGGGTGTTTTTTATGATAAACAAAACGATCAGAAATTAGCCAAAGAATTTTACAATAAGTCTCTAAAAACAAATTCTAAAGACGCCTATTTGGCGGCTTCAAATTATAGGAATTTGGGAAATATGCATTTTAAAAACACAGAATATTTAATAGCCGCTAAATATTATGACAGTACTTTAGTTAAAATGGATGTTAAAACCAGAGAATACATTCATATAAAAAAGGTCAGAAAAGATTTAGACGAAGTAATTGAGTATGAATCTATCGCCAAAAGAAATGATAGCATTTTAAATGTAGTTGCGATGTCAGATAAAGACAGGATTTTATACTTTGAGGATTACATTAGCAAATTAAAAAAATCAGATGAGGCCAAAAAAATCTTTGAAGAAAAACAAAAAGAAAAACTTGAAAACATTCAAAGAAACAGTTTAACCAGCTCTGATGATCCTGCAACAGGCGTTCAGCAAGCCGGAAAACCAATAAAAAAACCTGGACTTGCGCCACCTTCAATGACTAATACTTCTGCGAAGGATGCGTCAAACACTTTTTATTTTTACAATCCTTCAACGGTAGCTTTTGGGAAAGTAGAGTTCAAAAAAAGATGGGGAAACAGAGCTTTAAGTGGCAATTGGCGATTGCCTGCCAATAGAACAAACGCTGGGGAAGAAGACGTGGCAGATGAAACAAATCCAGATTTGGAAGAAAAAACAGCTGAAGAAGAAACACCTCAATACACAACGGCTTTTTATTTAGACCAGCTTCCGAAAACGCAAGAAGAAATTGACAGTATTGCTAAAGAAAGAAACTTTGCTTATTATCAGCTTGGAGTTATTTACAAAGAAAAATTCAAGGAATATCAATTGGCGAGCAACAAGTTAGAGCTATTGTTACAGTATAATCCAGATGAAAAATTAGTACTTCCGACGATGTATAATTTGTATAAAATTTATCAAATTACTGATAGCGCAAAGGCGGAAGAGATGAAAAACCGAATTTCCAGCCAATATCCGGATTCTCGCTATGCACAAATCATTAACAATACAAATTCCGATTCAGTTTCTGAAATTGATACTCCTGAAGCCGAATATAATAAATGGTATAAATTATATCAGGAAGAGCAATTTGTCGTAGTTTTAGAAAAAATGGACGGACTTATTATTCAATTTTTTGGAGATGAGATTGTGCCAAAATTTGAATTGCTTAAAGCAAATACCATTGGAAAACTTCAAGGATTAGAAGCCTATAAAAAAGCAATGCAGTTTGTTGCGGATAATTATCCAAATAGCGAAGAAGGCAAAAATGCACAGGAAATTTTGAAGACCCAAATTCCGTTATTGGAGAAAATGAATTTTACCACAGTCGACACCAAAAACTGGAAAATACTTTATAAAGTTGGAAAAAGCGAAGATAAAAACACAAAAGCATTAGAAGAAAAAATCAAGAAATTCATTGCCAGCGAAAATATAAACAAGCTATCCTATACATTTGATATTTATACCGAAAAAGAAAATTTCATAACGATTCGGGGCATAACATCAGAAGCGTACGCACGAAATATTGCTGTAATAATGAAAGACGATAAAAAATATAAAATCACGGAACCGGCGATTGTGATTTCTAATGAAAACTATAAAGTAGTTCAAATCAAGAAAAATCTAGCAGAATATTTGGCACCGCCAAAAGTCATTCCTGTTCCTGTTCAACCGGCAGTAGTTCCTCAACAAGCAGTTCCTCAGCCGTTAAATCCAGACCAAGCTGCTCTAAAACAAAGAACATCAAAACAAGGAATGCCTCCAGGAACAAGACCTCCAGCAGGAATTCCGACTACGGACGACATAGACAATCCGAATCCTACTTCACCTACAAAGCCTTAAATTATGTTTGATAAAAAGCCAAAATCATATACTGAACTACTTGGAAAAACGAATAGAATTGTTGAAGGAACAATAATAAAAGGAGATATTATTTCCCAGGCCGACTTTAGACTTGACGGGGAATTAACAGGAAATTTTCAATCGAAAGGAAAAATTGTTATTGGACCGGCAGGAATTGTTACTGGTGATATTGTTTGTAGAAATGCCGACATAGAAGGAAGATTTAAAGGGAAAATTCAAGTTGCCGAAATACTGAATGTGAAGCATAAAGCCAGCATTCACGGAGAAGTAATTTGCGAAAAATTATCAGTGGAACCCGGCGCCGATTTTAGCGCTTCTTGTATGATGAAGACCAATTCCAAAAACCACATTGCAAATGACGGACAACCCAAACCCGAAGAAGCAAACCAATAATAAGTGGCTCGCTCTTATTAATATTCCCATTCAAATGGGAGCAATTATATTTCTGTTTTCGTATTTTGGAAATTGGCTGGACGAGAAATATCCAAATTCTCATAATGTATATGTCAAAATCCTCACGTTGGCGGGAGTTGCTATTGCATTTTACAACATCAACAGACAACTGAAAGAAATTAATAAATCGTCATAAACCAAAATGAATTTTAAAAAGTACCAACCCATTATTGAAGTATTATTCCTTTCAATTCTGGTTTATCTTGTACACAAGCTGATTTTTTTTCTGAATGACAATAATCCAAAGTTTCAGGGTTTTCATTTTCCAATAGAAATTGAGTACGGATTTTTCTTCATTTGCTCAGTGATTATACTTCTTATTCTTATTAAGGTCAAATCTAATAATATTGACAATGTAGGTTACACTTTTTTATTGGTGACCTGTATTAAGATGGCGATTTCTTACGCCGTTTTGTATCCTATACTACATTCTGGAAATCCAAATGCGGGAACCGAAAAAATTAACTTTTTCGTCATTTTTGCTTTGTTTTTAACAATTGAAACCATTGAAACTATAAGAATTTTAAACAATAAGCAATAAATCGCATTTTAAACCGAAATTCTTCCAAACTTTTTTATTTAATGCCTTTGGCATATTAATTTAAAATGTACCTTTGCACCCAATTTCAGAAAGTAAAAATTAAGATATTTAACAGTTATGGTGTTTTCAAACAAATCACTTAGATTTATAATAGCAATTTTAATAGCTTGTCTTCCACTATTTGGTTTTGCCAATACACCATCGGAAGGCACACCAGTACAAACTGAAACAACAGCCGTTGCACACGAAGCTGCTCCTGTAGCAGAAGAGGAAACATCGGAAATTAAAGAACAAATAAAAGAAGTAATTGGGCATCACGTTCTTGATGGTCACGAATTTTCTCTTTTTGCGGACGCAGCAAAAAGAGAACATTACGGATTTCCATTACCAATTATTCTTTGGGATAACGGAGTTCACTTTTTCTCTTCTTCAAAATTTCACCACGGAGAAGCAGTTGTTGAATCTAATGGGAATTATTATGTTTTGTATCACAACGAAAAAATATACAAAACTGATGCTGCAGGAACCATAACAGGAGATGAGCACCATCCAACAAATGCAAAACCTATTGACCTTTCTATTACAAAAGGAGTTTTGACTATTATGATCGTGGCACTGTTAATGTTTTTATTGTTTACAAGCCTGGCAAAATCGTATGCTAAAAACGGAGGAATTTCTTCAGGTTTTGGAAGACTTTTCGAACCAATCGTATTGTACATTCGTGACGAAATTGCGATTCCAAACATTGGCGAAAAACATTATAAAAGATATATGAGTTATTTATTGACCATCTTTTTCTTTGTATGGTTCTTGAATATCTTTGGTTTGACTCCACTAGGAATTAATGTTACAGGAAATATCGCCATAACTTTTGGATTAGCGGTAATCACATTTATAATCACAAATGGTACAGCTAACAAGAACTATTGGGGACACATTTTCTGGATGCCAGGTGTGCCAACTCCAATGAAAATAATCCTTGCGCCTATAGAATTGTTGGGAGTATTTATTAAGCCATTTGCATTAATGATACGTTTGTACGCAAATATTTTTGCAGGACATATTGTATTGATGAGTTTAATAGGATTGATATTTATTTTCAAAAGTTGGTTAGGAAGTAGCTTGTCATTTATGTTGTCATTCGCTATTTCAATAATCGAAATATTAGTTGCGTTATTACAAGCCTATATTTTCACAATGTTATCGGCATTGTATTTTGGATCGGCAGTTGAAGAGCATCATCACGAAGAAGCTCATCATTAATCAAATGTCATAAAGTCGAAAGTCATAAAGTCACACTAGACATTAAGACATTAGACATTAAGACCTAACAAAGAATGTTTAATTTTTAATACATATTTTTATGGAAATTCCTAAAATCGTTGGAGCAGGATTAGTAGTTATTGGAGCAGGTATTGGTATTGGTAGAATCGGTGGTTCTGCAATGGACGCAATCGCTCGTCAACCAGAAGCTACTGGAAAAATTCAAACAGCAATGCTTATTGCAGCTGCGCTTATTGAAGGTATTGGATTTGCAGCTTTATTCGCTGTATAATTCTTCAAAACAAAAAGCTGCAACGGTTGGTTGCAGCTTTAGTTTTTAAAATTAAATTAAAAGATTACAATTAAAGACATACTATGGAAAAGTTAATAAATGATTTTTCGTTTGGATTATTTATCTGGCAAACAATAATTTTTGTAGGATTGATTTTCCTATTGAAAAAATTTGCTTGGAAACCAATTCTTGACGCCGTTAACGAAAGAGAAGAAGGTATAAAAAACGCCTTGCTTTCAGCTGACAATGCTAGAAAAGAAATGCAAAATCTTCAATCTGACAATCAACGTATTTTGCAAGAAGCAAGATTAGAACGCGATGCAATGTTAAAAGATGCTCGTGAAATAAAAGAGAAAATGGTTTCAGATGCCAAAAACGAAGCACAAGCTCAAGGGTTGAAAATGATCGAACAAGCGAAAGCTGCAATCGAAAGCGAAAAAAATGCCGCTTTGGCAGAATTGAAACTTCAGGTTTCTACCTTGTCTATTGAAATTGCTGAGAAATTATTAAAAGACGAATTATCTAACAAAGCTACTCAAGTAAAATTAGTGGAGAAAATGTTAGGCGACGCTAAATTAAGCTAATATGTCAGGTACAAGAGCAGCAATTCGTTACGCAAAAGCCATTCTGGAAATCGCAGACTCCAAAAAAGTAGCTTCTGAAGTTAGTGCTGATATGGCATTGATTTCTTCTACGATTAATACCAATGCGGAATTGAATATTTTTATTCAAAGCCCAACTATTAAAGTAGAGCAAAAAGAAAATGCACTTTTAGAAGTTTTTGCAAATTCAAATGCGGTAACAAAAAGCCTTTTTCATCTATTATTGGAAAACAAAAGATTTGAAATTTTAGGTGCCATTGCAGTAGAATACAACAAATTGTTTGATATTATGAACGGTGTTGAAGTGGCAAAAGTCACAACAGCCATTCCTATGGACGCCGCTTTGGAAGCTAAAGTTTCGGCTAAAATAGCAACATTTTCAGACAAGAAGATTACGATTGAAAACACTGTAGATCCATCCATCATTGGAGGATTTATTTTAAGAATAGGTGACAAGCAATACAACGCTTCTGTTGCCAACAGATTACAAGTTTTAAAAAGAGAATTGAATAACTAGTTATTTATAAATAATTATGGCGGAAATTAAACCTGCTGAGATTTCAGCAATATTAAGAAAACAAGTTGAAGCATTCGAATCTGGAGCTACACTTGAAGAAGTTGGATCAGTACTAAATGTAGGAGATGGGATTGCTCGTGTTTATGGGCTTTCTAATGTTCAATATGGTGAACTTGTAGAATTTGACAATGGACTTGAAGCTATTGTTTTGAATCTTGAAGAAGACAATGTTGGTGTGGTACTTTTAGGACCATCAACAGGAATCAAAGAAGGTTCAACAGTTAAAAGAACACAACGTATTGCTTCCCTAAAAACAGGAGAAGGAATGGTAGGTCGTGTAGTAAACACACTTGGATTTCCAATTGATGGAAAAGGACCTATTACTGGCGAATTATTCGAAATGCCATTAGAAAGAAAAGCTCCTGGAGTTATCTTCCGTCAGCCAGTTACTGAGCCATTACAAACAGGTATCAAAGCAGTAGATGCAATGATTCCAGTAGGTCGTGGACAACGTGAGCTAGTTATTGGTGACCGTCAAACAGGTAAATCTACCGTTTGTTTGGATACCATTTTGAATCAAAAAGAATTTTACGATGCAGGAAAACCTGTATTTTGTATATATGTTGCAATTGGACAAAAAGCGTCAACTGTAGCAGGAATCGCAAAAATGTTGGAAGAAAGAGGTGCAATGGCTTACACAGTAATTGTGGCTGCTAATGCTTCTGATCCAGCTCCAATGCAAGTTTATGCTCCAATGGCAGGTGCTGCAATTGGTGAATATTTTAGAGATTCAGGTCGTCCAGCTTTAATTGTTTATGATGATTTATCTAAACAAGCTGTTGCGTATCGTGAAGTTTCTCTTTTGTTGAGAAGACCACCAGGACGTGAAGCATATCCTGGAGACGTTTTTTACTTGCACTCTCGTTTATTAGAAAGAGCTTGTAAAGTAATTGCCGATGACGGAATTGCAAAAAACATGAACGATTTACCAGATTCATTAAAAGGTATCGTAAAAGGTGGTGGTTCTTTGACTGCTTTGCCAATTATCGAAACTCAAGCGGGTGACGTTTCTGCATACATCCCAACAAATGTAATTTCGATTACAGATGGTCAGATTTTCTTGGATGGTGATTTGTTTAATTCAGGTGTTCGTCCAGCGATTAACGTAGGTATTTCGGTATCACGTGTTGGAGGTAATGCTCAAATTAAATCAATGAAAAAAGTTGCAGGTACTTTAAAATTAGACCAAGCACAATACCGCGAATTAGAAGCGTTTGCTAAATTTGGTTCTGATTTGGATGCAGTTACTTTAAACGTAATTGAAAAAGGAAAAAGAAACGTTGAGATCTTGAAACAAAATCTTAACGACCCTTATACTGTTGAAAATCAAACTGCCATTATCTATGCTGGTTCAAAAAACCTGTTGAGAAATGTTCCTGTTAATAAAGTGAAAGAATTCGAAAAAGATTACTTGGAATACTTAAACAACAAACATAGAAATATTCTTGATGCTTTGAAAGCAGGAAAATTAACTGACGAAATTACAGATGTACTTGAATCAGTAGCAAAAGAAATTTCAGCGAAATATAACTAAAATTAGTCAAAGGTCTTAAAGCCGAAAGTCTAAAGTCAAATCTAACGATTCGATACTTTAATAGACTTTTGTCTTTATGACTTTATGACATTAGACTTTTATAAAATGGCAAATTTAAAGGAAATCCGTAATAGAATTACTTCCGTTTCATCAACGATGCAGATTACTTCTGCGATGAAAATGGTTTCTGCTGCAAAGCTTAAGAAGGCACAAGATGCCATCACAGCAATGCGACCTTATGCCGAAAAATTAACGGAATTACTGCAAAACCTTTCGGCGACTCTTGATGGAGACGTTGGAGGAGAATTCACAACACAACGCGAGCTTAAAAAAGTATTGGTTGTTGCCATAACTTCAAACAGAGGTTTGTGCGGGGCTTTCAACAGTAATGTAATCAAGGAAGTTAAAAGCCGGGCCGAATTTTACTCGGGAAAACAAGTTGATGTTTTTGCCATAGGTAAAAAAGGGAATGACATATTAACTAAAACGCTTTCTGTGGTAGACAATCAAAGTCACGTTTTTGATGATTTGACTTTTGACAATGTTACTGTAATTGCCGAAACATTGACCCAGAAATTTGTTTCCGGAGAATATGACAAAATCGAATTGGTTTATAACCAATTTAAAAATGCGGCTACTCAAATCGTTCAAACCGAACAATTTTTACCATTAGCAGCAATAAAAACGGATAAACCAGCTTCAACTGGTGATTATATCTTTGAACCATCCAAAGAAGAAATTGTATTGACTTTGATTCCAAAATCATTGAAAACACAATTATACAAAGGAATTAGAGATTCATTTGCCTCTGAACACGGAGCGCGTATGACTGCAATGCATAAAGCAACAGACAACGCAACTGAGTTGAGAGATCAATTGAAATTAACTTACAACAAAGCACGTCAAGCTGCGATTACTAATGAAATCTTAGAAATCGTTGGTGGAGCGGAAGCTTTGAAAGGATAAGAAAAATTTTTTAATTTTTCAAATTTCAAACTGCGAAGCTTTGAAAGGATAAGAATCTTATTCTAAATATATATTGAAGAGCTGCGGATATCGTGGCTCTTTTTTTTTGATTAAATTTACAAAAATTCACAACCTTGAAAACCATAGAACTCACCACATTCGACGAAATGTATGCCCAAATCGGAATAATCCGTCATTTATACCCAAATATTTCCGAAGAAAAATACAAATCTTATCTTGAAGCAATGATTCCGCACAATTATACACAGGTTGCGGTTTTTGACGGAGAGGAATGCGTTGGACTTACCGGTTTATGGTATGGAATCAAACTGTGGTCCGGAAAATATATAGAAATCGACAATTTCATTGTTCATCCGGAACATCGTTCCAAGGGAATTGGAAAAATTCTAACGGATTTTGTCAATCAAAAAGCAACCGATTTAGATTGTACGATGATTGTTCTTGATGCTTACACACAGAATTTTACCGCACATAGGTTCTATTACAATCAAGGGTATAATCCAAGAGGATTTCATTTTATTAAAACATTAAACGAAGAAGGATTGACATAGTTCGAAGGTTTATAAACTATTAGGTTTGAATCAATAAAATCAGGATTAAACCAAAGAAATGGTTATTTTTGTCTTATAAATTAATAAATATACTTTTGGGATTATATAAAAATCTTTTCAAGCAAACTGCCATTTACGGACTCGCGACGGTTTTACCTCGAATGCTGAGTTTCTTATTGGTACGTTTATACACAGGAATATTGCCCACCGCCGAATATGGAGAAGTTTCCATTCTATTATCGTGGATGGTTTTTTTCAATGTTATTTTGTCTTACGGAATGGAAACCGCTTTTTTTCGGTTTTATAATTCCGAAAAAGACAAGCAAAATGTAATTGCCACCACCACAATTTCCATATTTTGGTCTACGATTTTTTTCCTTTTTGGAGCCTTAATTTTCAGGAGTTCCTTGGCAGCCCTAGCCAATGTCGATGAACAATACATTACGTATTCCATTTGGATTTTAGCCCTGGATGCTTTGGTAATCGTTCCGTTCTCAAAATTGCGTGCGAATCAACGCCCAATAATGTATGCCGCAATCAAGATAGGAAACGTGATGGTCAACTTGATTCTCAATATTTTCTTCTTGCTGTTTTTGCCAAAATTAGCCCAAGCCAATCCCAATTCATTCATCGATAATTTATATATCGAGCACTTCGAAATAGGATACATTTTCGTGGCTAACTTGTTGGCCAGTTTACTGACATTGGTCGTGCTTTCGCCAAATTACCTTTCCTTAAACCGAAAATTCGATACCGAACTTTGGAAAAAAATGATGAAATACGGCTTGCCGATACTTGTGGCTGGAATCGCTTTTGCGGTCAATGAGCATTTAGACAAAATACTATTGGGCTACTTGCTTCCGGAAAACATTGCAAAATCCGAAGTTGGAGCTTATTCCGCCTGTTACAAACTCGGATTGTTTATGGTTTTGTTTGCCACTGCTTTCCGCTTGGGAATAGAGCCTTTCTTTTTCAGTCATTCCGGAAACGAAAACGCACCGGAAACGTATGCCGTCATTACCAAATATTTCGTGATAATGGGTTCGTTAATTCTTCTTGGTGTTATCGTTTTTGCCGATGTTTTGAAGTTTTTGCTACTTGACGACAAATCTTATTGGGAAGCGATGAAAGTCGTGCCGCTAATTATTTTGGCTAACTTTTGCCTAGGTATTTACAACAATCTTTCGGTTTGGTACAAACTCACTGATAAAACCAAAATTGGCGCTTATATTTCCATTGTGGGTGCCATACTAACTTTGGTTTTAAATTATCTTTTAATCCCAAAATATAGCTATTACGGCTCGGCAATTGCCACTATTGCTGCTTACGGAAGTATGATGATTATTTCCTATGTACTCGGAAATAAATATTACCCAATTCCGTATGATATGAATAAAATAGGAGGTTATTTGGGATTGTCAATCCTATTTTCAGCCATTTCTTTCTATGGATTTAGAGAAAATTATTTCGTGGGAATCCCATTATTGGCAATATTCTTGTATTTTATTTATTACAACGAAAAAGAAACATTAAAACGAATTTTAAACAGAAAATAATTAAATTTCAAACGCACACGTACGGACAAGTCGCGACTTGTCCCTACCAAAAAAAAAAATAAACAATGACCATCAATATCATCAACAAATCGCAACACGACTTACCTAACTATGAAACCATAGCTTCGGCAGGAATGGATTTGCGAGCCAATCTAAACGAATCAATAACGTTGAAACCATTGGAAAGAACTATCGTTAAAACTGGACTTTTCATCGAATTGCCCATAGGTTACGAAGCACAAGTGCGTCCTAGAAGTGGCTTGGCAGCCAAAAAAGGAATTACGGTTTTGAATTCACCTGGAACTGTCGATGCCGATTACCGTGGAGAAATAGGTGTGATTTTAGTAAACTTATCCAATGAAGCTTTCGTTATCGAAAATGGCGAACGCATTGCCCAACTCATCATCGCCAAACACGAAAGAGCCGAATGGATTGAAGTTCAGGAATTATCTGAAACATCAAGAGGAGAAGGTGGTTTTGGAAGTACGGGAGTGAAGTAAAGCCCCCTAACCCCCGAAGGGGGAATTAAGAACTAAAAAAAGAGCACAATAAAAATAAAGACATAAATTAAAACCTACCACCCCTAGTAGCAGTTCCCCCTTTGGGGGTTAGGGGGCTGATATGAAAATAATAGTACCAATGGCTGGACGGGGTTCCAGACTAAGACCACACACCTTAACCATTCCAAAACCCTTAATTCCAATTGCCGGAAAACCAATCGTACACCGTTTAGTTGAAGATATTGCAGGAGTTTTAAATCAGGATATTGAGGAAATTGCCTTTATCATTCACGAAAGTTTTGGTAAAAAAGTAGAAGAAGATTTAATCGCCATTGCTAAAAAACTAGGTGCCAAAGGAACAATTTATTACCAAAACGAAGCACTTGGAACAGGTCACGCCATTATGTGTGCCAAAGATTCTTTGAGCGGACCTGCCGTTATTGCTTATGCAGATACATTGATTCGTGCCGATTTCGATTTAGATCAAAACGCCGATAGCGTTATTTGGGTAAAACAAGTAGATCAGCCGGAAGCTTTTGGTGTGGTCAACTTAAACGAAGCGAATCAAATTATTGAATTGGTTGAAAAACCAAAAGAATTTGTTTCCGATCTTGCCGTTATCGGAATTTACTATTTTAAAGATGTTGCCGTTCTGAAAAATGAACTTCAATTTGTCTTGGATAACAACATTATTAACGGTGGAGAATATCAAATTAATGACGGAATAAAGCAGATGATGGCAAAAGGTATGGTTTTTGTACCGGGAGAAGTCGCTGAGTGGATGGATTGCGGAAACAAAGACGTTACGGTTGAAACCAATTCCAGAATGTTGGGTTTCTTGCACAACGATGGAGAAGATTTAGTAGCAAAAAACGTAAAATCAGAAAATTCAACTATCATTCCGCCTTGTTATATTGGAGAAGATGTGGTTTTGATTAATGCAACAGTGGGTCCAAATGTGTCTTTAGGAAAAGGATGTCACGTGAGTAACAGTTCAATAAAAAATAGTTTGGTGCAAACGCATACTCATATTAAAAACGCCAATTTAGACAATGCAATGATAGGAAGTCACGCTAGTTTTGATGGTAATTTTACAAGTATTAGTATAGGAGATTATTCGGTATTGGAATAGGTTTTAATTTCCTGCAAGGTCTTTTTTTGACCTTGTAGGTATAAAAATCATACCTACAAGGTTTTTTGAAACCTTGCAGGATTTGGATGTAGAATGATAAACAACAAAAATGAAAAAAACGGTTTCATTCTTTTTATTCTTGGTTTTGCTTTGCAATCCGGTTTTGCTTTTGGCACAAACGGAACCAGAATCAATTGTGCCTGAAACCGACAAGTTCGAGGATTATTTCTATGAGTCGTTGAAGCAAAAAGGAATCGAGAATTATGACAAGGCCATAGAGGCATTGGAAGAATGTTCGAAAATAAAACCCAATGATGCCACAGTTTATTTTGAATTGGGAAAGAATTATTTAGCATCGAAAGATTATGAAAACGCCTATAAATCTTTCGAAAAAGCTACCCAAATTGATCCAAAAAACAAATGGTTTTGGCTGGGAATCTATGATGTAAATTATCAAACCAAGAATTACAACCAAGCCATTGTTACGGTCAATAAATTGATTGAGTTTAACGAAGTGTATAAGGAAGATTTGGTTTCGCTTTATATGAATACACAACAATTTGACAAAGCGCTCGACCTCATTAATGAGTTGAATGATAAAATTGGAAAATCGGAAAGAAGAGAATCCTACAAAATACAGATTTTGTCTCAAGGGAAATATCAAAACACCGAAATTGCTAATCTAATCGACCAAATTAGTAAAAATCCAAAGGTAGAGTCAAATTATATTGCTTTAATTAAACTGTATTCGGAGAATAATGAAAACGAAAAAGCACTTGATATTACTAAAAAACTAGAAGCGGAAATTCCAACTTCTGAATGGGCACAAGTGAGTTTGTTTAAGTATTATCTCGACAATAACGAAGGACAGAAAGCTATAAATTCGATGAATGTAGTTTTGGCAAGTACCAAAATAGATTCGAAGATAAAGCACCGAGTACTGAATGAATTTTTGATTTTAGTCAATACAAATCCGCAGTATGCAACAGATTTGGAGAAAGCAATGGCACATTTTGACAATGACCCGGATGTAAAAGTAGCTAAGGAAATAGGGAAATATTATCACAATAAAAAGCAATGGAGCAAAGCCATTCAATATTATGAATTGGCTTTAAAAAATAATTCTGGCGAAGATATCGAAACTAATTTGCTCTTGCTTCAGTCTTATGTTGAAACGAAACAATTTGAATTGGTAGCCAAAAAAGCAACAGCATTGGCAGAAACATTCCCGACTCAACCCCAGTTTTATTATTTTTCCGGTTTGGCATTCAATCAATTGAAGCAATTCAAAAAAGCAAAGGAAATGCTGGAAATTGGAATGGATTTTGTAGTTGAAGACATGCTTTTAGAAGTTAATTTCAACATTCAACTTGGCGAAGCATACAACGGATTGGGCGATTTTAAGAAAAAAGAATTGTATTTTTCCAAAGCCAATCAATTATTAAAAGATAAAAAATAAGAATTAAAATGAATAGATTTTTGACAAAAGCAGTAGTTGTTTTTATGGTTAGCTTTTTAAGTTCGCTGACACTCGTGTCTTGCAAATCTAAATCGGCAGTGGTAGGCGTAACCAAAAAAGAAAGCCGAATGAGTTCCAATAAAATAATAGAAAACTACTACAACAATAAAAACGTATTTTCGACATTATATATAAAAGCAAATGCACATTTTGCTAATGAGAAACAAACACAGAATGTCACTGCCGAAATAAAAATTAAGAAAGACGAACAAATTTTGATTAGCATTCGATTTTTGGGAATCACAATGGCAAAAGCATCAATCACGCCAACAAGAGTAAGCTATTACGAAAAGATAAACGGCGATTATTATGAAGGCGACTTCAGCGCATTAAGTCAATTGTTGGGAACAGATTTAGACTTCAATAAAGTTCAAAATATGTTATTGGGAAGAGTAATTGATGATTTAAAAAAAGGGAAATACACGGAGTCGTTAGCGGAACAAGTCTATAGATTAGATGATACATCTGATGATAACACCAAGAAATCCTTCTATTTTGACGCCGACAAATTTTTAGTAAATAAACAGGAAATCACACAAACTAACGAGGAAAGAATGATTCAGGTTGTGTATTCAAACAAAAAAGAATTTAATGAAATGATTTTGCCTCTAGCCATTAATATAGACACCTATCAAAAGAAAGGCAAAACCGAAATCAATTTAGTATACAACACGGTAACCTTTAATGAAGAACTTTCTTTTCCATATAGTGTTCCAAATGATTACAAAAGAATTATAATTAAGTAAGTTTGCATAAATATTTTTAAGATGCCAAAATTTCTCCTAAGCCTGATTTTTATGTGTATGACTTCACTAATGTGGAGCCAATCGACCCAACAAGAAAAATTAGAAGAACGAAAAGCCCAAATACAACAAGAAATTAGAGAAAATGAAAGGTTGTTGCAAACGGTCAAGAAAAAAGAAAAATCAGCGGTAAACGTGATTGTTATTCAAGCCAACAAAATAAAGCTTAAAGAAAAACTGATCAATACTACCGAAAAGCAAAAAAAGTTGTTGAGCAATGATATGTATATTAATCAAATCCAAATCAACAAACTAAAAAAAGAACTTGTCATACTCAAGGAAGATTACTCCAGAATGATTGTAAAATCATATAAAAGTCGATCAGAGGAAAGTCGCGCAATGTTCATTTTATCCTCCAATAGTTTTCTGCAAGCTTATAAAAGAGCTCAGTATATGAAGCAATATACTAATTACAGAAAATTGCAAGGAGAGGAAATTAAATCTAAATCTGACCAACTCATTATTTATAACGGAAAACTAGATATTCAAAAAACGGCCAAACAAAAACTGATTGCCGAAAACGAAAAAGAACGATTGTCCCTGTTGAAAGCAAAACAAGAGCAACAAAAGTTGGTTGATTCTATCAAAAAAGACAAGAAAAAAATTGCAGCCGAAATCAAGAAAAAACAACAGGAAGCCAGAGCTATTGACAGACAAATAGATAGATTGATACGTGAAGCCATCGCGGAAGCAAACAGAAAAGCGGCAGCCGAAAACGCAAAAGCTAACCCAAAAGCAACGGTTTCTAAATCCAGAGCAGCGGTTTCTTCCTCAAGAATAATATTAACAGCAGAATCAAAAATATTAGCCGATAATTTCAGAGCAAATAGAGGAAAATTACCTTGGCCTGTAGAAAAAGGATTTGTTTCATTGCCTTATGGCGATCAGCCACACCCACAATTTTCTTCATTAACGATTCACAATAGCGGCGTAGAAATCACAACAGATCAAGGCGCTACTGCAAGAGCTGTATTTGGTGGTGAGGTAACGAGCGTTATTGTTTTATCGCCGGTAAATAAAGCTGTGATGATACAACACGGGGATTATTTCACGGTATATCAAAACTTAAGCGCTGTTTATGTGAGTAAAGGCGATAAAGTGAGTATAAAACAAAGCATTGGAAAAGTAAGAACCAATGGAGAATCTGGAAGAACAGTGCTTAAGTTTACTGTTTCACAGAACACTACTTACAACAATCCGGCAAGTTGGTTGTATAATATGTGATAAATCAGATAGTATTATATAAAGGCAGCACCATTTTATTCAAAAAGATAATATGGTGCTGTTTGTTTAAAGAGTCTTTTTATTGCTGTTGCTGCTGCTGCTGATGTTGAAGCTGTTCTATATGGTCAAGTTGCTTTTGTTCTTCTACTGAAACTTCCTGAAGTTTTACATCATTTATTTCCTCAAACTGCCTTCCGTCTTCGTAACCAATGGAAACACACACAGAAAGTGTTTGTTTGGAGAGCCCTTTAAATGTTCCTTTTACGGGAGTACAATCATCAAAATTTCGTCCAACAGAAAGTTTCACATGATTATCCATTGTCCAAATGTTATTGGTTGGGTCTAGCCCAAGCCAACCTTGTGTTGGAGTGTAAAATTCTACCCAAGCATGCGTTGCACCTTCTCCTCTAAGACCACTTTCGTTTGGACAAATATAGCCGCTTACATATCTAGCAGGAATACCAGCAGTGCGTAATAGTTGTAGCAATATGTGGGCAAAGTCTTGACAAACGCCCTTTTTAATCTCTAAAATTTCATCTATGGTAGTTTCTATATTTGTAATTCCTTTAGTGTAGGTAAAGGTTTTAAAAACATATTCATTGCATTGTTGGGCAATTTCTATAATTGGTTTGTCAACACAATTTATTTTTTTTAAAATAGCAACAATTTTTTTTTGTTTTGCAATCGTCTCCGGATAACATAGCCGAAGCAGAGCAATACTTTTTTCTTTTTCTTTTTCCAAATCTTGAACCGTGGTAGTGTCAATTTTTGGTATTTTGAGCGAATGATTTACGCGCACCAGCATTCTTGATTCGATGGTCATCTCTTCATGGGCCTCTAAATTATTGAAATTTCCAACCCTATTGCCATAGTAATCTTTCGAAATTTCGACATCTGGATTATGGGTTATTAAGAGTTGGTGATGCAACACATCTTGATTGTCAAAATTGTGAGGAAATAAACGAATCTCGTTGATACTCTCCTTAATTGGCCAATTGTATTGATATTTTGTAATATGAACTATTTTGAAAACCGCCATTTTTTAGGTATATGAGAAGAATAATTTTGAGAAATCTGTCGAAAACTGGATCAATTGGGCCCTTGTGTTATCTAGCATTTCCTCTAGTTGTTGTCCGGTTAGGTGATGATAGTCTGTATATTCTACATAACTTTTTAATCTTCCAAATTGATTCTTCAATGTTCTTGCTTCGCTCAGGTTATTGTCTTTAAAAAGGTAGTCCAAATATTTATCAACATACCCTAATGTGTATATTACAGAATGCGCAAAATCTCTGTTAAAAATCACATGTTGTACAATCTTCCGATTGTGTGAAATATTGCTGTAACTTTTTAAATATTGTTCGTAACCCGATAGTGACAATAATAATCTTCTCCAATACAATAAATCTTCCTCTCCGTCAAGATTATAATTAATGGGCTTGTAGTAAGCTTGTGTTACTGAAATGGTTTGCAAACAGCGTTCTATGTGTTTACCAACGCAGGAAAAACACCAGCCCATTCCTCTAGGCATTGTAACATGAAGTATTCCATTGTATAGCAAAAGATCTTTGTTGAGTTTGGTAATAACACTTAGCGCTTCATTAGTTTCTAACTTTTTAGGCAAATCAGGAGAATTCATGAAATGATAAAGAGAATTGATGTGTTCCCATAGTTCTTTGGTTATTTTGTCTTGAGAACCTCTTGCATTTTCGCGCGCTTTAATGACAAGATTTTTCACTGAATTAGTATTTTGATTGTCACAAATGATGTATTTCAACACAAAATTAGTATCGTATTGGGACTGAATCATTTGATTTTTTGATAAATCGGTGTAGTGTTCCAACAAAGGTTTATATCCTTGAGAATCATTCATTTCTTTGTCAAAAGACAAGATATAGAAAGTGTTTAGGGTAAGCAGCATACCATCGGCTCTCTCCATATATCGATTGAGCCAAAACATTCCGTCTGCCACTCGGCTGAGCATATTTGTTTTCATTTTATTATTTTTTTAGAAGGGGTAAAAAGGCCTTTTGTTTTTTTGATTTATCCAATAATCCATGTGTCCTTGCTTCCTCCGCCTTGAGAAGAATTGACAACCAAAGAGCCTTCTGTAAGCGCCACTCTAGTGAGTCCGCCAGGGACTATTTCAACACCGTTTGGACCGCATAAAGCATAAGGTCTTAAATCTACGTGTCGCAATTTTAGTTCACCATTTATAAAACAAGGCACAGTACTGAGTTGAATAATAGGTTGTGCGATGAAATTTCGAGGATTTTCAAGAATTGCAATCTTCCCGTCTTTTAGTTCTTTTTCAGAAGCTTTATTTCCCATAATCATTCCATAACCACCACTTCCGTTAGTTTCTTTTATGACCATGTTTTCCATATTGGCAAACACAAGTTCTCGTTCTTCCTTATTTTCCATTTGATAGGTAGGAACATTGTTAAGAATAGGCTCTTCGTTGAGATAATATCGTATCATATCCGGAACATAAGCATACACTGCTTTGTCATCTGCAACGCCATTTCCCACAGCATTTACTAATGCTACATTTCCCTGTTTGTAAGCGCTTATCAGACCCGGAACGCCTAAAGCACTGTCGGGTTTAAAAACTAAAGGATCGAGGTATTCATCGTCAAGGCGTCTATATATTACATCTACTTGGTGAAGACCTGAAGTAGTTTTCATATACACTTTGTTGTTACTTACAACAAGATCTCGTCCTTCTACTAATGGAATCCCCATTTGTCTTGCCAAAAAAGTATGCTCATAATAAGCGGAATTGTAGATGCCAGGTGTCAGCAAAACGACATTTGGATTTGATATATTTCTTGGAGATAAAGAAACAAGTATATTGTGAAAAATCATTGGATAATTCCCTACCATACTTACTTGGTTAGCAGAGAGCATTTCAGGAAATATACGCTTAGTAATCTCTCTGTTTTCCAACATATAACTAACTCCACTCGGACATCTTAAATTATCTTCTAAGACATAAAATTCACCTTTTGCACCTCTGATTAAATCTATTCCGGCAATGTGTATGTGAATATTATGAGGCACTTTTATTCCGTGAACTTCCTGAATATAATGAGGACAAGACGCTATTAATGCTGCGGGAATAATACCTTCTTTTATGATGAGCTGTTCATTGTAGATATCTTCTAAAAATAAGTTGAGTGCTTTTAGCCTTTGTTTTATTCCAGATTCTACTTCAAGCCATTCTTTTTGGGCAATAATTCTCGGGATAATATCAAACGGGAAAATTCTTTCAATTCCCTGATTATCATCGCTATAAACTGTAAAAGTAATGCCTTGGTTCATAAATAAATCAGCTGCTTGCTTTTGTTTTTGATTTAGATTTTCAGGATTTAGATTTTCTAGTGTTTGAAGTACTTTGCGGTAAGAATTCCTTACCCCTTTATTTGAAAACATTTCATCCCAACCATTTGGGTTTAATTTAGGCATAAAATCTATCATAGTGTCTATTATTAAATATTCAAACTTTAAAGCTTTCTGTTAAAAAAAAAAACTGATTTATACAAATTTATTAATTTATTTTCATCAAAAAGTTTATTTTATTGAATATTCAACAACTATTGCCAAATTCGTTATTTCGATAATTATTTTTAACAATTATATTTTTTTTCAATCTCATTTTTTCAATTTCGCAATCATATAAATACAAATAGCATACTTACCCCAAACATATTATGGGGTACAATTTAAAATTTACACTAAAAATTTAATTTAAGGGGTATTTTTTGAGGGGTAAAATTATTTTAAGTTTTTTTAAACAACCTACCAATATCATTTTCGATTTATTGGGAAAATTTTTAATCCATTGTTATCCTTAGGATATCGATAGGTGTTTGGGTTTCGATATACTCAGGATGACATAATGAATTAATTACAGCGATTATAAAATAATTATTTATTAAAACTGGATTGTATTGCTTTCATAAATCCGGGAGTTGACCAAGTTCCGGAAACAATTATTCTTCGGATAGTAAAAAGAGGTAGAGTTGAATCTCTTTTGGTTGACAATATAAAGGCAAGTTTATACCCGTTTTTTTGTATTTGAGTAATTGCTGCCTGATTCCATATTCCATCAGGATAGGCAAAATAATTTACGGGTTTACCAATAATGTTTTCGAGTTTCTTTTTGGGTTTTGTAAGTTGGTTTTCCCAATCTTCTCCTTCATATTTTGTAACCATATGATGATCCCAAGAATGAGCACCAATTACATTTCCGTCATCTGATAAACTTTTTAATTGCTCATTCGTCATATATTTAGGACGGTTGATAGAAATCGTCATAATGAAAAATACGCCTTTGAAACCATATTTTTTCATTTCGGCAGCACCTATAGTGAACTGTTCTTCGCGAGTATCATCAAAAGTAATCATTATGGGTTTTGAAGGTAATTTTCCGTTGTGAGTTAAATATTCCTCTAGTTGAGCTGGTAAAATTGTGTGAAATCCATTTTCTGATAATGTTTTCATTTGCTGTGCAAAAGCTGAAGGAGTAACCGAATATACTTTCATATTTGACCCGTCACTAGGAAGTATATTACGAATGCGATGGTAACATAAAATTGGCACTTCGGGTTTTTTAACTATTTCTTCAGGGCTGGCTTCTTTCTTTTTTGGGATTTCTATTTTGACTTCTTTTTCGGCGAAAGCCACATCTTTTTTTACCGTATCGGGCTTAGATTGACATCCTGTCAAAATCAGAAGTCCAAATAGAAATGGAAACAAAATATTTTTCATAATTCAAATGGGATTGCCAAAAACTACTGGTATTGAATGTAGATGGGTTTAGGTGTAAATTTTAGTAATTCTTGAGGAGTGTAAATTTGCCATCCGTTTTTATTGTCGTTTTTATAAAACAATTTAAAGCCCGTAAACTGCACAGGTTCTCTGTAAATATACCTCATATAGGTAGATTTTTTTAAAACTTTTGAACCAAATCCATCCATATCCATAACAATCTGAACTTCGGGAACTTTTTTTATTTTTTTATAATTAGTTACCATTCCTTGAGTAAAACGATGAACAATTAAAACCTTGGGAGGCAGATTATTTTCACGCACTATTTTTGCTAAAATGTCAATGGCATCATTGATATCATCTGCCGTAAATGTGCCAATTTTTTTTCCGGGGATTTCTCCATTTTTCAACGAAAACTCGGGGTCAATACCTAAATGAACATTGGGCAATTTAAGATACGTTTCCAGTGAGGACGCTTCCTCTTCTACGGTACTATGGCCAACCTGAATATCCAGAAATACTAGTGCGTTAATTGATTTTGCCCAATTCATAATTGTATCAATTTGTTTAAAGGGCATTCGCATGCGGTGTAAATTCGATTTCCCAGGCGAACCTTGAGCTGTGATGGCGATATAATGCAAGGCAGGAATTGTCTTTACAGTGGAATCTGCTTTTTGCCAATTAGTTACTTCAGATTGCAGTTTTTTCAGCATTTCATTTTTTGGCAACTCGCCTAAAATCCCCATTCTTTTGGAATACAAATTACCATAAAAAGCAATAATTCTATTGTAAGGCAAGATAGCTCCAGGCAATGGGTATGGTGTTTTTACAGGCCATTTTCCACTAGTATCATTATTACTCAATGCGAGCATTCTTTTGTTATAGTCAGCAGTGTCAATTTTGAGGTTTGCGATTCTAGGTTTTGACGTATCTATTACAGATTTTTTGACGACTTTTTCAATTTTTATGTCTTTTGCTTTACTATTATTGCAACTGCTTACAAAAAGTAAAGAGGAAAGTATAAGAATAAATGAGATGAATATATTAGCAAGCTTTTTCATATAAAGGATTTATTTATAAAGATACTTCAATTCATAAACATTGACTTTTATTTTAACAAAAATAATTTTTCACTAACTTATATAGTTAAATAACGTCAATGTTTTTAAAATGAAAAACAATCTATTTATTTACTTAGAGCGATTGGCCGTTTTGACTTGGGGACAGGAGAACTTATTCAAGTTGGGGAGTTCCTTTAAAAACGGCACGTATTGATATTTTGCAATTATAGTTTTTTAATACCTTCCTTTTTCACTTGGGAATAAACTAGGTAAAGGTTCGCTTTACCATAATTCTTTTGTGTCAAAATCCATAATGTCAGCAGCCCCTTTAAAAGCAGCTCCTATATCCACATTCCAAACGTTGAGCATTTTTATTGGTGTGTTTTTATCAATTCTGTAAAATAGCTGAGTACAGCTAAACTCGAATACAAACGAACACGATTAATTATAGCACGCAATTGGTATTGGCACAAGGAATAAAACAATTAATTACTTATACTTAAACTACCTTGTAGGACTAATTATCTATGGTTTTATTTTCTTTTTTGTATCTAAGAAATATAAAATCAAACCTATTAAAATAGTTGAAAGTCCAATGATGCTTTCTTTTGGGTGTGCTATAAATGTAAAATAACAAATATAAATACCAAAAGCTAAAAATACAGCCGGAAAAAACCAGAAATATTTCCCTTTGAATATGTATCTTTTGTGTGAAGGAATAGTAAAAACCGTTGCCACAGCTAGAGTAGCTAATAATTGCAGCAAGAAAGAAGCATAGATAAAAATTTGTTCAAATTCACCAGTCAAAATTATAATAATTGCTATTATTGCGTGAATCCATAACGCTAAATAAGGAATACCATTTTTAGATTTGTTCATAAAACTCCAAAGTTTATTTTCTTTTGAAGTTGCAAAACTGACTCTGGAACCAATCCATAAATAACCACTAATGGTTGCAATTAATTGAAATGCAATAAAAAAGCTAACCCATTTTGCGCCATTCAATCCTAAAAACCCCTTTGCAGCAATGGATGCTACATCTTCTTGATTGGATAATGAAATTATCGATGCGTGTTTTAGAAAAACATAATTGATTAAAACATAAACTAATGTCACAAATAGAGTTCCTATAATTAGTGATTTTGGAAGATTTTTAGTTGGATTTTTTATCTCACCAACAATATAAGAAGCAGAATTCCAGCCGGTGTAAGCAAAAGACACAAAAACTAATGAACTTGCAAATTCTGGCATTTGGACTTCTTTTATCCAGCTATTATTAAAATTCAAACCGTTTTGGGCTTCTGGAGCATAGTACAATCCGAGTCCGATTATCCCTATAACAAATAAAACTTTTAGTAGTGTAAATCCATTTTGAAAATCACTACTAATTCTTAAACTAAAAGACTGTGAAATGGCTATTAGAATAATAATTCCTATGGCAAACTCTTTTCCTAATTCTAATCCAAAAATCTGCAAATACTTACTCATCGCTAGTGCCGCCAATGCAACAGGAGCAGAAAAACCTACAATCAGCGAAATCCAACTACTTAAATATCCAAAAACAGGATGAAAACCGCGCGATAAATAGATGTAATCACCACCCGATTCTTTGTAATAATTACCTAATTCAGAATAGCAAAAAGCTCCAAACATTGCTAATACTCCACCAATGAGCCAAAGTAAAATTATGGAATACGTATTTGTCAAATAAGCCACCTGATACCCCAAAGAAGTAAAAATCCCGGTACCTATCATATTTGAAACCACCAATGCTGTGGCTGTAAGCCAAGTAATTTTTTTCAATCTTAATTGCTGTATTTAGTAAAAAAAAACTTTGCCAAGGTTTTCGCCTTGGCAAAGTAATAAAAATAACTTTAAAATAGTGATTTATAATTGGTAACTTATTCTTCCAAAATAGTAAGCGCCTGTAGTTCCCATTTGAACCGGAGCATAATTAAACACACCAAAATAACTGTTTTCATAAACTTGTTTGTCCGGGAAAACATCTAATAAATTATTGGCTCCTATAACAAATTGGATTTTTGATGTTGCTTTATAAGCCACAGTCAGGTCAGTTACAACTTTTCCACCGTGTGTTTGTGAAATTCCAAAAGGGAATCCGTTTCGTGTAACTTCACCAAAATAAGTGTTTCTTAACAAGAAGTTGAATTTATTAATTCCATAATTTAAAGCTAATGTTCCTTTATGTAAAGGTGTATTTGTTTCTATCAAGCTTCTTTCTTGCGGGCCAAAATAAACATCTTCCTGACCAACAAATGCCGTAGGAATATTATTTAATTTATCAGATACTTTGTTTTTGTTGTAGTTGTATAACAAAGAAATATTTAGATTTCCAGCTCCTAAATTCAAGTCATAATCTGCAACAAAATCAACACCATTTGTAGTTGTATTGATAGCATTGGTAAAGAATCGACCTGTTTCTGCTCCGTAAGCTGCAAACAATGCGCGAAGTTCCGGCACAGGATCACCATAAGGATCGTTTCCTAAATTCCCGGTAAGGATAATTCTATTGTCGATTTTAATTTGGTAGGCATCAACCGTAAAATGCAATTTTTTTAATGGAGAATATACAATACCAAAACTGTAATTATTAGAGGTTTCCTCTTTTAATTTTGGAATTCCAAGTTGTTTAGCAACGTCACTATCCGTTCTAAAAATGCCTGAATTTAAAATTACACCATCGACAACATCAGTAGCAATATTGTTGAAATATTGTTGTTGCAATGAAGGAGCTCTAAATCCTGTACTTACAGAACCACGAACAAAAAATTTGTCAGTAATTTTATATCGGGCAGAAAGTTTTCCGTTTGTAGTGTTACCAAAATCAGTATAGTTTTCGAAACGTACTGCAGCTCCAACCATAAATTTATCTGTAAAATTTAATTCGGCATCGGCATAAACACCAGTGCTATTTCTAGATTTATTTACAACATTCAAATAAGAAAAACCAGGGAAAGATTGTGCACCACCGTTTTCGTAGGAAGCTGTTTCGCCAGCAAAAATTTGATAATTCTCATATCTGAATTCTGCTCCTAAAGCCAAGTTTAGTCCTTTAAAAACTGATTTGTAAGCGCGTGAAGCATCAGCATTTATAGTGTTTTGTGTAAAAGAGTGGCTACCGGCATCAAAACTAGTTGGACTAGCTGCTCCCAAAGAAGAATTATTAGTATTATCAACATCGTATTGAAAATTGTTTACTCCAAAAGTATTGCTTAAATCTAATTTCCAATCCGTGTATTTAAATCTGAAACCTGAAATTAAGGATACATCAAGAATATTTGACTTTAATTCCGGTTGAAAACCATTTGGGAATAATTCCGGAACAACATTATAAGTTTCGCTTGGCAAACGTCTAAACCCAAATCCAGTACCGTTTTTTTGATTGAAACCACCAGCAGCATAAAATTCGATGTTGTCGTCTAAAGGCAGTACAGTATTTACAAACCCTTGGATGTTTTGAATCTTCGCATCACCCACCTGAAAATTAAAATCATCACGGTTTAAACCTTTGGAGGCAAGTAAATCATCATCAATTTTACGGGCAGCTGCCGGGTCATCACAAAAATCGTAAGCAAAATAATTATTGTAAGCTGATTGGTCAAAAATAATTAAGTTGTGATTTTGAGAACGATTGGTTTTTTCGCGATTGTTAAATTCAGCAGTTAGATTGATAAAACCGCCTTTGTCGCCCAGTTTATGACCATAATTCAAATTTAAGTTTGTGGTTTGACCATCATTGCGAGAAGTTTGACCATAAGTACCATTAACTTCTAAACCTGTGTTTTCTTTCAAGACTAAATTGATAACACCCGCAATGGCATCTGAACCATATTGAGCAGCAGCACCATCACGCAAAACCTCAATTCGCTTTATTGCCGAAGCCGGAATAGTACTTAAATCAGTTCCAACAGATCCATTTCCAACGGTATTTTGATAATTTACCAAGGATGTGGTATGTCTTCTTTTTCCGTTTATCAAAACTAAAGTTTGGTCTGGACCCAAACCTCTCAAAGAAGCAGGATCAATATGCTCTGTTCCGTCCGATGCTGATTGGCGATTGGAATTAAAAGCAGGAATCATATAAGTTAAAATGTCGTTTATGCTTGTTTGTGGCGTAACGTTTTTAATTTTTGCCAAATTCACGACATCAATAGGAACAGCAGTTTCTAGTTTGCTTTTGTTAGGACTTCTACTTCCTACAACTACAATTTCATCAAGAGAGTTGATCGGCGTTTCTAGGCTGTCTTTTTTCTGAGAGTTTCCTTTTGGATCATTGTTTTGTGAATAAAAAAGTCCGCTTGTTAATATAAAAACAGAGGTAACACTAATTTTTAGAATTTTTTTCATAGATAGTTTTTTTAATTATAATGATAGCTTTTCGTTTTTAAACGATTGTTTCTTAAACGAATGTTTTAATTATAGATAATGCAAATATAATTTTAAAATACGAATGTGTGTTTTTTTTTAACAAAAAGGGAGTTTTTAAATTTAATAACAAATTAGGTAATAGAAACATACACGAAAAAAAGGAATTTAAAAATAATATATATATTTGTTCAAATTTAAAAAGTAAAAAATATGAAATTACGGTTGTTAATTTTAGTGTTTGCATTTTCCCTTTGTGGTTTTTCACAAAATAATATATTAGTTTTTCAGTCTGATTTTGGTACAAAAGATGGGGCAGTATCAGCAATGAAAGGTGTTGCAATAGGAGTTTCACCAAATCTTAAAATATTTGATTTGACTCACGAAATTCCGGCTTATAATGTTTGGGAAGCTTCGTATAGGCTATCACAAACAGCCCAATATTATCCAGCAGGTACCGTTTTTGTGTCCGTATGTGATCCGGGAGTTGGAACTTCAAGACATTCTGTAGTTCTCCTTACTAAATCGGGTCATTATTTTGTTACTCCGGATAATGGAACTTTAACTTTGGTCGCTGAACAGTTGGGAATACAGGAAATCAGAGAAATAGACGAAGTAAAAAATCGTCGAAAAAACACGAGCGAATCCTATACTTTTCATGGTCGTGATGTATATGCATTTACAGCTGCTAGATTGGCGTCTAATATCATCAAATTTGAAGAAGTGGGTTCTAAATTGCCAAACGAAGTAGTAAAAATAGCCTATCAAAAACCAATTTTCGAGAAAGGAATTATTAAAGGCGGAATTCCAATATTAGACATTCAATATGGAAACGTTTGGACAAACATTGATAAAAAAACATTTGAAAATCTAGGTTTGAAAGCAGGAAATTTAGTAAAAATCCAAATATTTAAAGGTTCCGAGAAAGTTTATGAAAATCAATTGCCACTAGTGAATACTTTTGGGGAAGTGGCCGCTAATAATGATGTTTGTTACTTTAATAGTCTTTTGAATTTTTCGCTAGCAATTAATCAAGGAAATTTTTCCGAAAAATATAAAATTTTTAGTGGTGCTGATTGGAGCATTATAATCAGTAAATAATTTAATTTTTTTTCATTTACAGTAAACTATACTATTTGCTTTTAAAGATTAAAAAAGGCTTTCGTTTTATTTAACGAAAGCCTTTTTTTTAATTTCTCCCTTTCTCACTCGGGTATAAACTGGGTAAAGGTTCACTTTGCCAGAATTCTTTGGTATCAATATCCATAATGGTTAGCGGCCCTTTAAAAGCAGCACCTGTATCAACATTCCAAACATTGACCATTTTTACCGGCGTGGTTTTGCCAATTCTGGAAACAGGTGTGTGACCAATGTAAATTTCTTTGTATAATGTCAATCGTTTTGGATACAATAAATCACTCTTTTTCATCTTTTTATCCAATGCTAATGCGGTTTCCCACAGTGTTCTGTCCCAATAAAAAAGTTCAGGAAAATATTCATAAATCACACCATTCATATTGGTAAAACCCGCGTGAATAAACAAACGATTCTTTTCGTCGAGATAATATTCCTGTAAAGATTTTAGGAATTTAATGTGTTTGTTGATAGTTTCGCCACTGGTTTTGTCATACGCCAAAACTGTTGATTCACCGCCATGCTTGTACCACAAAGGATTATCCTTGCTTTCATCGAGCCATTCTAATAATAGTTTGTCGTGGTTGCCAAGGATGCAAATGCAGTTGTGAGTGGTTTTCAATTCCATCAAATAATCAAGAACTTGTGGCGATTGGCTCCAGCCATCAACATAATCACCCAGAAAAATCAAGGTATCTTTTGTGGTAACTTTTGCCCTTTCTATAATTTGGTGCAAGGCACGTAAACCGCCGTGAATATCGCCTATAACGAGTGTTCTCATTCTATTTTGTTTGTTTTTTTCTACTGCACATCATACTTCATCTTCCTCAAGATCCGTAGTGCTTCTTTAAACGACAAATATACAGAAGTGAAAGGTTTCAAAAGTGATTTTGCGTCAATCAATTTTTGCTTGGCATCTTCAAATCCGTTGAGGTAACAAATCATAAATGTCGAAGGTAAATTCTCTAAATCTTTTTGTTCCCGTTGCGTCAATGAAAGTCCTTTTTGGAGTTTATTGAGCAAAGAAATATTGGAGTTATAAATATGAAACAACATTTTTCGGTTGAATTCTGGTGGTTGAAAAAGGATTTCCCGGTCAATTTTATAATAACCATTATCGTGAAAATGGATAGTTTGTTTCTCTAAAGGATAATAACTCGTTTTGTCATTCAAACCCAAAGGAACATATTCAATAATCGTAAAAGAATCTTCATCAAAAGTTATCGTCACCACATCCTGAGCTGAATAAAAAAGCTTAATTTGCTCGTTTATCAGCTCAATATCAACACGAGAAAGAAAAGTTTTATCTCGTGATTTTTTAGGAACACCAGCCCAGCAAATGACAAATAATTCCTTGAAAACCTTGTATTTTGGCATCATATCTTTGTGCCGAAAATTCATAAAATCAATCACACCATCAAGTGTGTATCCAATGCTGTTTCTGGAATTATTTTCAATACCAATGACGGTTTCCGTATTTTGATAATTTTTTTCAACTTCCCCTTCAACTGGAACGGTGTTGCTTCCCCGACGTATAAAAATACTTTTGGCAGGAATCGTATGGATTCCTTTTTTGAAATGTGACGTCTTGCTTTTGGCCTTTATAGACACCAATCCGATGACTTTATCTTTAGGCAAATTAGGAAAAGGCACGTTTTCGTATTGAATTTTCGGTGGATTTTCGAGATAAGCATTTACCAGATTCTGAATGTGACTGTCATCAAAAAAATCATCACCTACAATCTCGTTATCGTGGTCTTCCACACCAACAACGATATAGGAATTATTCGCCGGATTCGAATTGGATAAGGCACAAATGTGTTTCAAAAACTTTGCTTTTCCCTCACGAGTATGCAAATTCAACTGCCGTTTTTTGTCATAAAAACTGCTCTCATCATTGTGAGCTAGGAGGTTTTTAATTAAAAGACGTTTATTAATCATTTTTTTAAATCTGAAATCTTTTAAGGGATTGGATTCCCGGCACTTTCCGTCCAAAAAGCAAACCAATCTTCTAATTCCAGATTAACTTCTGTCGCTTTCATTAAATTAGCAATTCTTTTTTTGTCAGCTGTACCAAAAACGGGTATAATTCCAGCTGGATGTTTCAAAATCCAGGCGAGAAGTAATACATCAACCTCGACATTGTATTTTGTTGAAAGTTTCGTTGCCAATTTTTTAACTCGAACCGATTTCTCATCGATTTTTTTGAAAACACTTCCCATTGGAGACCAGCACAATGGCTTAATGTTGTGTGCTTGCATATAGTCTAAACTTCCGTCGAGCATAGGTTCAAAATGGGTAGCAGAAAACTCAATTTGGTTATAATTTATTTTCAATTTTGTCTGAATTAAATCAGTTTGACTTGGAGTAAAATTCGAAACACCAAAATCCAGAATTTTCCCTTCGGCTTTAAGCTTTTCAATGGCTTCGGCAATCTCGTCAACTTGCATTAATGGGCTTGGTCTGTGCAATAAAAACAAATCCAAATAATCAGTTTTCAAATTTTTAAGCGATTGTTCTGCTGACCAAATAATATGCTCTTTCGAATAGTTGTAATGGTGAATTTTAGTATTTCTATTTTCTGAGGGTAATTGAATGCCACATTTCGAAATTATTTGTATTTTTTTTCTGTCGATTTGGCTTTCGCTAAAAGCGTTTCCAAAAGCTGATTCGGTGGTGTAACCGCCATAAATATCGGCATGATCAAATGTTGTAATCCCGGTTTCAATACAAGAATTCATTAGTTCAATCATCTGGTTTTTATTCAGATTTTTGCCCCAATAACCCCACGTCATAGTACCGGCAATTATCTTGGAAAAAGGTGTTTTTTTCATAATTTCATTTTGTTGATTAATTTTTAAGAATATTCATTTTTAAGGCGTTTTTATTAGAAACTTTAAAATTATGAAAATACTATCACAAATCATCCTTAAAATTCAGTGTTTGTGAGAAGTTTTAACCATTTTTTAACATCGTACTTCTAAAAAAAAATTCAATTTGCACCGTCAAAAATAATGAACACAATTTATAGTAATTAAAATACGAAAATGGAAGAAAATACAACGACTTTGGACATTAGGGCAATCAATGAAAAAATAGAAAGAGAAAGTGCTTTTATCGATTTGCTTACTATGGAAATGAATAAGGTAATCGTGGGTCAAAAACATATGATTGAGCGATTATTAATCGGACTTTTAGGACAGGGACATATCTTGCTTGAAGGTGTTCCGGGATTAGCTAAAACATTAGCGATAAATACTTTGGCGCAAGCCGTTCACGGTTCATTCAGCAGAATTCAGTTTACTCCGGATTTATTGCCTGCCGATGTTGTGGGAACAATGATTTACAACATTAAAGCCAATGAGTTTTCCATAAAAAAAGGACCCATTTTCGCCAATTTCGTTCTTGCAGACGAGATTAATCGTGCTCCGGCCAAAGTGCAATCTGCATTATTGGAAGCGATGCAGGAAAAACAAGTCACTATTGGCGACACCACTTTCAAATTAGACAAGCCGTTTTTAGTTTTAGCAACTCAAAATCCAATCGAACAAGAAGGAACTTATCCTTTGCCAGAAGCGCAAGTCGATCGTTTTATGTTGAAAACCGTGATTGATTATCCAAAAATGGAAGATGAGAGAATGGTAGTACGTCAAAACTTAAAAGGAAATTACGAAAAAGTAAATCCAGTAGTTTCAGTAGAACAAATTTTGCGTGCGCAAGAAGCCGTTCGTGAAGTTTATATGGACGAAAAAATTGAAAAATATATTCTTGATATTGTATTCGCCACTCGTTATCCAGAGAAATACAAATTGGCCGATTTGAAACCGCTAATCAGTTTTGGAGCTTCGCCACGTGGAAGTATTAATCTTGCCAATGCAGCAAAATGTTATGCCTTTATCAAACGTCGTGGTTATGTAATTCCGGAAGATGTTCGCGCAGTGGTTCACGATGTATTGCGTCACAGAATTGGACTTACTTATGAGGCTGAAGCCGAAAACATTACTTCGGTTGACATCATCAACAAAATCGTAAACGAGATTGAAGTACCTTAATAAGTTGATAGTTTTTGGTTGATAGTTGATGGTGTTTTACCAACAACGAACAACCAACAACCAACAACCACAAGAAATGGAAACAAAAGACCTCTTAAAAAAAGTACGAAAAATAGAAATCAAAACCCGAAGATTGAGCGATCATATCTTTTCGGGAGAATATCATACGTCGTTCAAAGGACGCGGAATGACTTTTAGCGAAGTGCGTCCGTATCAATATGGTGACGACATTCGTGCGATTGACTGGAATGTGACGGCTCGTTATAATGAGGCACACGTCAAAGTTTTCGAGGAAGAACGTGAATTGACAATGATGTTGATGGTCGACATTTCGGGATCAGAAAGTTTTGGTTCTAAAAACCAATTCAAAAAAGACATCGTTACGGAAATTGCCGCAACAATGGCTTTTTCAGCAACACAAAACAACGATAAAATTGGCTTGATTTTGTTTTCGGACCAAATCGAATTATACATTCCGCCAAAAAAAGGACGTTCACATGTTTTGAGAATCATTCGAGAATTGATAGAATTCGAGCCTAAAAGCCACAAAACAGACATTGCTCAAGCTTTAAAATTCTTGTCAAGTACTCAAAAAAAGAAAGCTATTGTGTTTGTGATTTCTGATTTCATTTCTGAAGATTACGAACATACATTGAAAATAGCTTCGAAAAAACACGATATTACCGGCATTCGAGTGTATGACATTCGCGAAGAAAAAATGCCAAATCTAGGAATGGTTTCTATGCTTGATGCCGAAACTGGCGAAACACAGTTGATTAATACAGGTTCAAAATCGGTGCGAATCAATTATGAAAAATACTATAACGAAAAAGTAAAATATTTCAAGGAAACATTTAGCAAATCGGGAGCTGGAGTTGTAAATACTAGAGTTGACGAAAGTTATGTAACAAAATTATTGGGCTATTTTAAATCGAGATAAAGATTTTTGAGTTCAGATTAACGATTTTTGATTTCAGATTTGGTTGAAATGGAGAGTTGAGAGGTTGATTTTAGATTTTAGATTAACGATTTTTGATTTCAGATTTTTGTTTGAATGGAAAAATAAATATTTTAAGATAGAAAGTGAATAAACAAGAATTAGAAAATAGATTGATAGACTTTGCGGCAACAATAATAATTGTTGCGAGTAAATTTGAAAAAAACTATGCTGGAAATCATCTATCTGGGCAAATTATTCGTTCAGGAACATCTCCAGCTTTAAATTATGGAGAAGCTCAAAGTGCCGAAAGCAGCAAAGATTTCATTCATAAAATGGGAGTTTGTTTAAAAGAATTAAGAGAAAGTTTTGTTTGTTTAAAAATTATAGAAAAAGCAAATTTAACGACGGATTCAAATAATTTATCGATTGCAAAAACGGAAGCCAATGAATTGATTTCAATTTTTGTGTCAAGTATAAAAACCGCTAAAACAAATATGAAATGATTTTGAAATAGGAGATTCAATATTTTCGAGAGACATCTGAAATCAAAAATCGTTAATCTTCAATCAAAAATCAAAAGTTTGTCAAAATAAAGAATGAAAAAATTAATACTATACTTACTTCTTACCACCGCTGTTTTTGCTCAACAAAAACAAGTGACAACAAGCATTGATACTACCAAAAATAAAATTGGTGCCGAGTTCAAACTAACGTTAAAAACCAATGTCGATACTTTGTCGAAAGTGGTGTTTCCTAACGCAAAAAGCTTTGGCGCTCTTGAAGTAATTCAGTCATACCCAATTGATACTATCAGAAAGAATGACCGTTACGAATTAATCAAAAAATACGGTTTGACCCAATTTGATTCTGGAAAATACACCATTCCAAGTATAAAGATTTTAATCAACAACAAAGCTTTTTTATCAGATTCGATTAAAGTTGAGGTTGCAAATGTTCTCGTGGATACGTTGAAACAAAAAATGTACGACATCAAGGATATTGTTCCTGCAAATGAAGGAATTGGCGATTGGTGGAAATATCTTTTGGTTTTATTGCTGATTGCCGGTTTTGGAGCATTGGTTTATTGGTACATCAAAAAAAGGCAAAAGGAGAAAATAGAAGAAGAAATTTATAAAACTCCAATAGAAAAAGCCACAACTTTACTGAATAATTTGGAAATGAAGGAGCTTTGGCAACACGGAGAAGTCAAAGCGTATTATAGTGAATTGACAGATATTGTTAGAAATTATATTGAAGAAGCCATTGATATTCCAGCAATGGAAAGCACCACTTCAGAACTGATTGAAGGATTGAAAACGGCTTCTCTGAAAAAGAAAATGAAGCTTTCGAAAGAAACAATCAACAGCCTTTTTGTGGTTTTAAAACAAGCGGATTTAGTAAAATTCGCCAAATCAAAACCATTGGATTTCGAAATTACCGAAGACCGAAAAAAAATAGAAAGAGCAATTGTTACTTTGGATAAATCCATTCCGGTAGTAGTTGAAAATGCAGATGAAATGTTGCTTAACGAAATGCAGCGTCAGGAACAATTGAAAAGAGAATTAAAAAAACGACGCAACAAACGTATTCTTATCACAGCTGTTTCCGTATTTCTGTTGCTTTTCACAACAACAAGTTATTTTATTATGACCAAAGGATTCGATTATGTAATAGATAACGTTTTTGGAAATTCATCAAAAGAATTATTAGAAGGAGAATGGATAAAAAGTGAATACGGAAATCCGAGTGTGAGAGTTGAAACACCAAAAGTGCTCAAAAGAATTGATTTGACTAAAACATTGCCTAAAAACGGAATGGCTTTGATTAAAGAAATGCAATCTTTTGCTTATGGAAGCCTGAGTAACAATTTTTACATTATGGTTTCTACCATACATTACAAGCAGGATACGCAGATTGATTTATCAAAATCATTGGATGGAGCCTTGCAATCTATGGAATCTCAAGGAGCGCAAAATATGATTGTAAAACAAGAAGATTTTGAGACCAAAGAAGGAATCAAAGGAATCAAAGGTTACGGAACTTTCTCGAAAATTGATGGTGAAAATCAAAACAGCACAAAATTATATTATGAAGTTTTAATCTTTGGTCAGGAAGGCGGATTGCAGCAAATTATTATCGTTCACGAAGAAGGTGATAAATATGCCAATGAAATTTCAGACCGAATTTTAAGCTCTGTCGAACTTCAAAACACCAAACAATAATGGAAAAATTAAGTTTTTTAAATCCAGAGTTTTTTTGGCTGTTTCTTCTGATTCCAATTGCTGGTGCTTGGTTATTTTGGAAAAGAAACCAACAATCGGCAAGTTTGAAGATAAGTTCAACCCAAGGGTTCAAGGGTTCAAATTCGCTTTTGGCAAGACTAAAACCGCTTTTGAATGTTTTGAGAATATTGGCGCTAAGCTCGTTAATTGTTGCGATGGCAAGGCCAAGAACAGTTGACATAAGCAATCAAACAAAAACGACCAGAGGAATTGATATTGTTATGGCAATAGACGTTTCGGGAAGTATGCTTGCTAAAGATTTGAAACCAAATCGAATGGAAGCGTTGAAAGATGTTGCTGCTGATTTCGTAGAAGAAAGACCAAATGACAGAATTGGATTGGTACTTTATGCTTCTGAAGCGTATACAAAAACTCCCGTAACAAGTGACAAAGCAGTTGTGCTCGAAGCGATAAAAGCGATAAAATACGACATGGTTTTGCAAGACGGAACAGGAATAGGAATGGGATTGGCAACAGCCGTAAACAGACTAAAAGACAGTAAAGCCAAAAGCAAAGTGATTATTCTTTTGACCGATGGTGTAAATAACGCAGGATTTATTGAGCCGGAAACCGCTGCGGATATTGCTAAACAATACGGAATAAAAGTATATACTGTAGGAATTGGAACAAACGGAATGGCAGATTTTCCATACCAAATGACGCCTAGCGGACAGATTTTATTCCAAATGATGAAGGTAGAAATTGACGAACAATTATTAAAAACTATTGCCAGAAAAACCGATGGACAATATTTCAGAGCAACCAGCAACAGCAAATTAGCCGAAATTTATGCTTCTATCAATAAACTGGAAACCTCAGAAATCAAAGAATTAAGATTCTATGATTATGACGAAAAATTCAGACCGTTTGTATGGTTGGCAGGATTTTTAATTTTGGTTGAATTAGGATTACGAAACACGGTTTACAGAAGTTTTATTTAAACTTAGACACAAAGGACACAAGGAATACGCAAAGAGCACAAAGCAAACGATATAAAAGACTAAAGTAAATATGAGTGAGAATGATATATCAAAGATTGTTTTTGAAAGTGCATTGAAAATCCATAGAATTTTGGGTCCAGGTTTATTAGAAAGTGCTTATGAAGAATGTATGTTTTATGAGCTAAAGAAGTATAATTTAAAAGTTGAAAAACAAAAACAATTGCCTCTAGTTTATGAAGAAGTGAAGCTAGATGCAGGATATAGAATTGATATTATTGTTGAAGATAAATTTATAGTTGAGATTAAATCAGTTGAATCCTTGAATGATGTTCATCTGGCACAATTGTTAACTTACCTAAGATTATCAAATTGTAAATTAGGATTATTAATTAATTTCAATGTTGATTTATTAAAAAACGGTGTTAAAAGAGTAATAAACGGAACATTATAAATACAGTTTGCAATTAATTTTGTGAACTTAGTGAAAAAACTTAGTGCCCTTCGTGGTTAAATAAAAATGGAATTAGACGAATCAAAATATTTATACCTTCTTTTTATAGTACCATTTTTTGTGCTGCTTTTTCTATACAATCAATATTGGAAAAGAAAAAAACAGCGAGAATTTGGTGATTTAGAAATGGTAAAGAAATTAAGTCCCGAAAAATCAGTTTTCAAACCTATTTTGAAGTTGGTTGTAATACTTTTGGCGTTAGTTGGCCTGGTTTTAGGATTGGTAAATCCAAAAATTGGCACTAAAATGGAAACCGTAAAACGAGAAGGAATTGACATTGTTTTTGCAATGGACGTTTCTAAAAGTATGCTCGCCGAAGACGTTGCACCAAACCGATTGGAAAAAAGCAAACAAATTGTTTCGCAAATAATCAATCAACTGGGCAATGACAGAATAGGAATCGTGGCTTATGCAGCAAGTGCATTCCCGGTTTTACCGATAACCACGGATTACAGCGTGGCAAAAATGTTCCTTCAAAGTATGAATACGGATATCGTTTCTTCGCAAGGAACTTCGCTGGACGAAGCCATAAAATTGTCGGCAACTTATTTTGACGACAAAAGCAAAACCAGTAAATTATTGATTATGATTTCTGACGGTGAAGACCATTCTGAAGGTGCTGAAGATGCAGCCGAAGAAGCGAATAAGTTGGGAATGAAAATCATCACCATTGGAGTAGGAACTGAAAAAGGAAGCACAATTCCTTTGAGAGTTAATGGAGTTATCGAAAGTTTTAAAAGAGACAACAACAATGAAGTGGTTATTACAAAACTAAATAAGGAAGGATTAACCACCATTGCCAAAGCCACAAAAGGCGGATATGTTGATGGAAATAATACAAAACAAGTGCTTGATTACATAAAAAACGCACTCAATAATATTCAAAAAACCGAATTTGAATCAACGCAAATGGCGGATTTTCAATCGCAATTTCAATGGTTTTTGGGTTTTGCTTTTGCCTTTTTGTTTTTGGATATTTTCCTATTGGAAAGAAAGACAAAATGGGTTCAAAAGATGAATTTATTTAACGAAGAAAAAAGCCCCTCCTAGCCTCCCCAAAGGGGAGGAAACCGGACTTAAAAAGTATAATAAAAATTACAAATGATTAAAAAATATTTCATATTGGTGTTCTTATTCCCCCTTTGGGGGTTAGGGGGCTTATTTGCTCAGGAGAAAGACAAAACGTTGCCAAAAGCGAACGAGGAATATGCTCAAAAGAAGTTCGTTGATGCTGAAGCCAATTTCAGAATTTCACACTCAAAATTTACCAAGAGAACTGTTGCGCCATATAATTTAGGAAATGCTATTTACAGACAAAACCAGAATGCAGAAGCTAAATTTGCTTATGCAACGGCATTGGCCAATACAAAATCAAGAGTTCAGAAACATAAAATATTTCACAATTTAGGAAATGTTTTTATGAAGGAAAAAAATTATACTAATGCGGTTGAAGCCTATAAAAATGCTTTGCGCAACAAACCTTCGGATGAAGAAACGCGATATAATTATGCTTTGGCCAAACAGAAGCTGAAAGAAAATCCACCAAAAGACGATAAGAATAAAGACAAAAATAAGGATAAGGACAAAGAAAAAAAGGACAAAGAAAAAAAGGATAAGGATAAAAAAGACGGAGAAAAAGATAAGAAAGACGACAAAGGAGACAAAGACAAAGATAAAAAAGATAATAAACCAAAGGATGAAGGAAAACCAAAACCAAGTCCAAGTGGAATTTCTAAACAAAGGACAGAAAATCTTTTGGACGCCGTAAACAATGAAGAGAAGAAGATTCAAGACAAAGTAAATGCCCAAAAAGTAAAAGGAAAACCAGTCCAGACAGAAAAAGATTGGTAAAGCCCCCTAGCCCCCAAAGGGGGAATTAGCAAGAAATAAATGATTTTAAATTGAAATGAAAAGAATTGTATTAATACTGTTTTTAATTACCCAATCGCTTTTGGCTCAAGTACAATTTGAAGCAAAAGTTAGCAAAACGACTCTTGGATTAAACGAAAGACTTCGCATAGATTTCGTAATGAACATAGATGGCGACAACTTTAACCAACCGTCTTTTGAGGGATTTAAGATTATTGCCGGACCAAGTCAGCAAGTGAGTCAGTCGTGGGTAAATGGAAAAAGTTCTTTTGAAAAAATCTATTCCTATTATCTTTTGCCAACACAAAAAGGAAACCTGACTATCAGGCAGGCTTCTATAGAATATAATGGGCAAATTTATAAAACAACTCCAATAAAAGTCAATGTTACTTCAGCGGTAGAACAGCCAAAAGACCCTAACGACACACAGATTTCTGCCGATGATAATATTTATCTTGTTGCCGATATTTCTAAAAAAAATCCATACATCAACGAGCCCATTACGGTGGTTTACAAACTGTATTTCAGCTACAATATTGGAATCTCGAATTGGAGAGAATTGGACAAACCTAAATACAATGATTTTTGGAGTCAAAACATTGACATCAAACAACTCATAGGCGAAGAAGGAATGTTTAAAGGCGAAAAATATCGTTTTGTAGTACTCAGAAAAACAGTTTTATATCCACAAAAATCTGGCAAATTGGTTATCGAACCTTTGTCCTTAGACATTGATGTGCAATTGCCTACAAATCGTAGAGATATGTTTGGGCGAGTTGTTGTTACCAATGGAAACAAAAGAGTTTCTGCCGGAGCCAAAACAATCGCTGTAAGACCACTTCCTGAAGCTGGAAAACCAGCAGACTTTTCGGGAGCTGTAGGAAAATTTGATTTTAGAGTGACACCTTCGAAAACCAGTTTAAAAAGCGGGGAAAGTCTGGATTTAGTGGTTAGCGTGTCAGGAAGCGGAAATATGAAATTATTTAATTTGCCAAAACCAGTGGTTCCAAATTCATTGGAAATGTATGATGCCGTTCACAGTGAAAAAGTAAACACAACATTGTCAGGAATGTCTGGAAAAATCTCGGATAGTTACACAATTATTCCTCAATTCAAAGGGAATTATCCAATAAAACCGTTACAATTTTCTTATTTTGATTTGGGTTCAGGAAGCTATAAAACCATAAGCTCTCCTGAAATAATGATTAATGTTCTTGAAGGTCCTTCGGCTAATGATCAAGTAGCGACAACAACACCAGGAAACTCCAAAAATGTAATTTCGAGTAGTGAACAATTCAAATTCATTAAGTTAAAAAGCGATCTTAAATCAATGAATAATGATGATTTCTTAGGGTCGAATTTGTTTTATGGCTTGCTGTTTTTGCCGTTTTTAATTCTTCCTGCGATTGTGTTATTCAAAAAGAAAAAAGAAGCCATTGACAGTGATGTTTTTGGAAACAGAATTAAAATGAACAACAGACTGGCTAAGAAATATTTATCCGAAGCCAAAAAACAAATCAACAACAAAGAACCATTTTATGTGGCGTTAGAAAAAGCGATGCACAATTTCCTAAAAGCTAAATTGCATATCGAAACATCGGAAATGAGCAAAAGCAACATTCAGGAACTTTTGATATCCAGAAATGCAAGTCCGGAAACGGTGATTGATTTTATAAATCTTACAGAAAACTGTGAACTAGCACGTTTTGCGTTATCGTCAAGCACGGCAATTCAACAGGATTTTGATAAAGCGGTATTGATAATTTCGGATTTGGAAAAACAAATTTCTTAAAAAAATAGTACGCAGATTAAACGGATGCAAGCAACGCGGATACTAACAGATTAAAAAATTCGTAAAAAATCCGTGTTTTCGATTTATCGAATCCGTGTCATCCGTGTCCAAAAAAAAATAAATAATGAAAAAGATAATTTTTATATTGCTACTGACAACCCAAGTTTTCTTTGCCCAAAGTGGCTTTGAGAAAGGGAATTATTTATACCAAAAAGGAAAATACGAAGAGGCAATTTCTGAATATGAAAGTGTTCTGGCAACCAAAAATCATTCGGCTGAATTGTATTTTAACCTTGGAAACTGCTATTATAAATTGAACAAGGTTGCACCAGCAATTTATAATTATGAAAAAGCATTAGTGCTAAGTCCGGACGATTTCGAAATAAAAAACAACTTAAAATTTGCTCAAAAAATGACTATTGACGAAGTAAAAGAGGTGCCAAAAGTGGGCTTTTCAAAAATGGTTCACGACTTCGCTTCAGTTTTTCATTACAATACTTGGGCTTGGATTTCAGTTGCATTTTCCACGCTGTTTTTGCTTTTTTTTATTGGATACTATTTCTCCCAAATAGCTTTGTCCAAAAGAATATTTTTCTTTGGAATGTTTGTCTTGCTTATTCTGCTTTTGATTAGTGTTTCAGTAGCAATTTCTGAGAAGAATGATTTCGAAAACGAAAGACCTGCAATTGTTTTTGCCGAAATGGTTTTGGTAAAAAGTGAGCCACAAAAGGCTAGTACAACAGTTTTTACACTTCACGAAGGAACCAAAGTTTTTGTTCAGGAAACATTAGAAAATTGGAAAAAAATTCAACTGACTGACGGAACCGAAGGCTGGATTGAAAAAACTGCAATTAAGGAAGTGAAATAGACCGCAGATTTTAGGTTGCAGATGGCAGAACTTGTGAAATCTGCAACCTGATATCGGCTTACTTCTTTTTCAAATCCTCATACCATTTTTCAATCGAAGGATAAATGAATCCAGCCGTTTTTTGGATTGGACGATAAAAAAGCGACTTATCTAAAGTTTCTTTTTTGGCAAAGGTATTGTTGAAATTTACTTTTTCGAAAAGGTTCAAAAAAACACTGATTACCAATATCGTTTTTAAAAGTCTAAAAAACCCACCACCTAGTTTGTTTATCACGCCTAGTTGCGCAAAATTAGCCACGCTGGTAAGTACTTTTGCCATAATAGAAATTCCAATAACAACCAGAAGAAATGTGATTATAAAGGCTACGATTTGAATTGTTTTTGGGTTCCAATGCACAATTCCAGCAAGCATTACTTTTGCTAAAAACGAAAACTTTATGGCCAGATAAATTCCTAAAATCAAAGAGATTAAAGAAGCCAACTCTACAAAAAGACCGTTTCTTATGCCTTTAAAAATACTAATGGCTAGCAATACACCCAAAAAAATATCTAAAAAACTCATATAAAAGGAAATAAAGGGGGAAAAATAAAGAGCAAAGATAAAAGATTATGTTGGTATCTTTGCACGAATAATTTTAGAGTTAAGATTTAATAGTCAGTATTGTTTTCTTGTGAAATAGATGAATAATAGTATAGTTCGTCAGTTCGAGTGTTTTATTAACAAATGCGATAGCTTTTTTTAATAAAATGTATCGAGAACCCTAATGTTGTAGCTTCTCGATACTATTTAGGATAGTAAAGCTGACGCATTACTACCCAAAATCACTCGAAGTGACGAGTCAGCGTTAAATCTGCAATCTAAAATCTAAAATCCTAAATCAAAAATGTCAAGAGATATACAACTTAAAGAACGCTGGGAACAGCTTGTAATGATACTTTCAAACCAATTTTCACAGGGTGAAGACTTGGATTTGGATGCCATAATTTATTTAATTGGAGTTCAGGAACTCGGAAAAGTACATAATACCTTCGAAAAAGACGAAAAACTAAACCTGATGCACATCGCAATTTGCAGATTATTGGAACCTTATGGTTTTTATGAATTTGAATTTTTCGATGAGGAAGGTTGGCCACATTACAAGGTAAAAGAGGAATTACCAGCACTAAAAGCGGGAGAACAATCGGTTTTAATGAAAGAAGCCATCGTTAATTATTTTATCGAAAAGGAACTAATTGATTGATGATTGTTGATTAACGATTGGAGATTTAAGATTTGCTTCAAAAACTTACAACTTACAACCTATAACTTACAACTTTTTCCTAAATTTGCACTCTCAATTATTGGATGAAAATGATAGACAAGATAAAAGAATATATTGGTGAAGCACAAGCTTTTTCAACACAAAATAAGGAAGAACTGGAAGCATTCCGAATCAAATTCCTAGGAAGTAAAGGCCTTTTAAAAGACTTTTTTGCCGAATTTAAAAATGTACCAAATGATCAAAAAAAGGAATTTGGACAGGTAATCAATTTGCTAAAATCTTCTGCAGAGGAAAAAGTCAAATCGATTCAGGAAGCTTTAGAAAGTAAAGAAGAAATCAAAGGTTTTTACGGTGATTTAACGCGTTCGGCTGAGCCAGTAATTATTGGCTCTCGCCATCCGATATCATTGGTAAAAAACCAAATTATCGATATCTTTTCGAACGTTGGATTCAATGTTTCTGAAGGTCCGGAAATCGAAGATGATTGGCATAATTTCACCGCATTAAACCTGCCAGAATATCATCCGGCTCGTGATATGCAAGACACATTTTTCATCCAAACCAATCCCGATATTTTGTTGCGCACACACACTTCATCCGTGCAAGTGCGTTATATGGAGAACAATAAACCGCCAATTCGTACTATTTCTCCCGGAAGAGTTTTCCGTAATGAAGCTGTTTCGTCGCGTTCACATTGTATTTTCCACCAAGTCGAAGGATTGTATATTGACAAAGATGTTTCCTTTGCTGATTTGAAGCAAACGCTTTTATATTTCACCAAAGAAATGTTCGGAAAATCAAAAATTCGTCTTCGTCCATCGTATTTTCCGTTCACGGAACCAAGTGCCGAAATTGATATTTATTGGGGCTTAAAAACTGAAACCGATTATAGAATTACTAAAGGAACAGGTTGGTTAGAAATAGGAGGTTGCGGAATGGTTGATCCTAATGTATTGAAAAACTGTAACATCGATTCCGATGAATATACCGGTTTTGCCTTTGGAATGGGAATCGAAAGAATTGCAATGTTGTTATATCAAATAGGCGATATCCGAATGTTCTATGAAAACGACGTTCGTTTCTTGGAACAATTCAAGGCGTCAATATAGTCATTGCGAGGAACGAAGCAATCTCATAATTATCAAACAAATCGTCTGCAATGAAATCCGACATCAACATACCCGAAGTAGAAAATGTTTTCATAGCCGCAGTTCAGGAATGGAGTGACGATTTCATGGAAAAGGTTTGGTATGCTTATTTAGTAAACGACAGCGATTTCAATCTTGATGGCGTAATGATTGTTTCTAAAGCCTTTGGAACCCTCAATGGCGAGATGAAAAAAACATCACTTTTGCGTCACGCTTATGTTGAAGTTCCCGCAGTTTCAGTGGTGAAAATCGAAATGTTGGAGAAAAGTGTTTTGGCACTCAACAACGAATTTATGCTGACTTTTTTTAAGGAAGACAAATTATACGATAGAAAATTCATTTTCAGAGCAAATACAATAACCCCGGATTATGTTGAGGAAGTTCCAATTCTGTTTGTGGATGGGGTGATTGTGAGATAGTTTTACTTTTGAATTTTTTTGTTTTTTGCTTTCCAGCTTGAATATCCTAATGCAAATATTCCAAATAAAATATAACCAACAGATCGAAAGTAGAAATTTGGATCAGCTATTTGCGACATAAATGGATTTTCCTTTAGGCCAAAATAAGTAGTGATAGCAATCATAAAAACTCCCCAAGGAGCTCCTGTTTTAATCTGATATTTCCATCTTTCACTCATAATTACTTTTTTTTTGAAACCTAATCTAATTTCTCTGTCAATTTTTCAAAAACCTTTTTAGCTGATTTTCCTTCGTATAAAATGCTGTAAACCGCATCGATAATGGGAGTCTTGGCACCATAACCAAGATTAAGGTTATAGGCGCTTTTCGTAGCATAATACCCTTCGGCAACCATACTCATTTCCATTTGAGCTGATTTTACGGTGTACCCTTTCCCAATCATATTCCCGAACATTCTGTTTCTTGAAAAAACGGAATAACCCGTTACCAATAAATCGCCCAAATAAGCCGAATCATTGATGTTGCGTTTCATTTTGTGAACTTTTCTAATGAATTTCTTCATCTCTCGAATGCTGTTACTCATCAACACCGATTGAAAATTATCGCCATAGCCTAAACCGTGTGCGATTCCGGCTGCGATAGCATAAATATTCTTAAGCATTGCGGCATATTCCGTGCCGATAATATCATCCGAAATCTTGGTTTTGATATAATCACTAGATAAATTTTTGGCAACTATTTTTGCTTTTTCGGCATCACCACAAGCTATAGTTAGGTAGGACAAACGTTCCAGTGCGACTTCTTCGGCGTGGCAAGGACCTGTGATTACACCAATATTTTCAAAAGGAATTCCGTAAGTTTTATTAAAATGTTCGCCAACAATCAAACTCGTTTCGGGAACGATTCCTTTAATTGCCGAAAAAATAACTTTGTCTTCCAATGAAACCGTCAATTTTTTCAATTCTCCACCCAAAAAAGCAGAAGGAATGGCAAATATGATATAATCAGCATAAGCTACTGCTTCATTTATATCACTGGTCAATTTAAGTTTTGTAATATCAAATTCAACAGAACTTAGATAATTAAGGTTGTGATGATGGATTTTTAGATGTTCAATCGCATCTTCATTTCGCATATACCAAGCAATTTCTTTTAGGTTTACACATAGCATTTTAGCAATTGCTGTAGCCCAACTTCCGCCACCAATTACCGCAAATTTTAAATTATCGGTCATTTTTTTATTAGATTTAACCAAAAGTACTTAAAAATATACTAATAAAGCAATAAATTAATCATAGAAATCTATTTCAAAAACATCAAAAAAAGATAGTTAAAAAAATTTTTATTTCTACACAATATATTTTTTTATTATACGTTGTAATTTATGAGTAAATAGTATTTTATAAATGAGTAAGAGGATTGAATTAGTTAGTTTTGTTTTAGTATTTTTGTAAAAGGCGTTCTTAAAGGTAGTTTAGGAACGCCTTTCTTTTTATTTTCTAATCCAATTAATTATTATTTTGAATTCAATTGTTGCAATATTTTTTCTGCAACTAATTTAGAAGAAGCTGGATTTTGTCCAGTTATTAATAAGCCATCTTCAACTGCATAAGGATGCCAATCGCTCACTTTTGAATAAGTTGCTCCATTTTTCTGTAAAACATCTTCCAATAAAAAAGGAACAATATTGGTTAAACCAACAGCTGCTTCTTCAGTATTTGAAAAACCAGTTACTTTCTTTCCTTTCACTAGAAATTCGCCATTAATTTTTACATTTTTAAGAACACCCGGAGCATGACAAACAAAACCAACAGGTTTGTTATTAGTGTAAAACGCTTCAATCAATGCTGCTGAATTTGCATCTTCGGCTAAATCCCAAAGTGGACCGTGACCTCCAGGATAAAAAACCGCATCATAATCTTCTTGGTTAACATCAACTAATTTCAACGTGTGTTTTAGTTTTTCAAGAAGTACGGTGTCGCTGTCAAATCTTTTTGTGTCTTCTGTCGCTGCAGATGGATCTTCACTTTTTGGATCAATTGGCGGTTGACCTCCCAGCGGTGTTGCAATATCAATTTCAACTCCTTGATCTGCCAAAGCATAATACGGCGCTGCTAATTCTTCTGTCCAAAAACCTGTTTTTTCTCCTGTGTTACCCAATTTATCGTGACTTGTAACAACAAATAATACTTTTTTCATAACTTTTTTATTTTGTTTTTGTGCAGTTGCAGATATGCAACCGGCAGTTAATGCTAAAACGACAAAAATTGCAATTTTTCTCATAACTTATTTTATTTGTACAAAATTAGGTTGAATATGTTAGTAACGAAGTCTATTTATCACAAGTTTGTGATAAATAATTTTTCAAATGTTTTTCAAGAAGTTACTTCTTGTATAAATTATTGTGGTCGATATATTCCCAAACTTTTTCAGGTAAAAGCGGGCGAACATTCTTCTTGTTTTTGATGTTAGCACGTATGAATGTCGATGAAATTTCTACAATTGGTGCATCAATAAAGTGAATCTTTGGATTGTTTTTGAACTCTAAATTTTGCTTCGCCAGTTCGCCTTTCAGGCTCGTGTCTTTTTCTTCAGAAACTCTCGGATACACATAAACCTCATAGTTTTGCAAAATTATCTCGTAGTTTTTCCATTTATGCAACGATTTTAAATTGTCTTCGCCCATAATTAATGAAAAGATATGTTGTGGATATTTTTCCTGTAAATGTGCCAATGTATTCACGGTGTAATTAGGCTGCGGCAACTTGAACTCAATATCCGAAGGTTTTATTTTTGGATAATCTTCAGTAGCCAAAAAAACCAATTGTAGTCTTTGATAATCATCAAGCAAAGTATCTTTATTTTTCAAAGGATTGTGCGGTGTTACGACCATCCAGATTTGATCCAAACCAGAATATTCTGCAAAGTGATTGGCAATAATCAAGTGCCCAATATGAATGGGGTTGAATGTTCCGAAATACAATCCTATTTTCATTTTTTTGCCACGAATTACATAAATTTACACCAATTTTTGCCGGAATTTCAAGAATTAATTAGTGTAAATTTATGAAATTCGTGGCGACTTATTTTAAAAATTCTTTTACCAATTGATACGCATCTTCTTTGGCAGTATCTAAATCGTAATTCTTGATAATTTTATCAAATTGAGGCGCTGTTGCAAGTTCTACTGAAGCTTTTGCAATGCGCATATTGATTTTATCATCGCTTTCAGTAGAGCGTTTTTTAAGGCGAATTTTTAACTCATCAATACTTGGTGGTTTTACAAAAACGGCCAAGGTTTCTTCCGGAAATTTATGCTTGATTCGCAATCCGCCAGAAACATCAATGTCAAAAATCACGTTTTTCCCTTTTGCCCAAATGCGTTCCACTTCGCTTTTTAAAGTTCCGTAAAAATTATCGCGATAGACTTCTTCCCATTCTACAAAATCTTCGTTTTTAATGTGTTTTTTAAACTCTTCCAAAGACATAAAATAATAATCTTTTCCATTTACTTCCTCACCACGAGCGGGACGTGTTGCTGCCGAAATTGAAAACTCTAAATTCAAGTCTTCTTTTCCTAATAAATGCCTAACGATGGTGGTTTTCCCCGATCCTGATGGCGCCGAAAACACTATTAATTTTCCTTTTTTCATTTTAAAGTCATTGCGAGGAACGAAGCAATCTCATCCTCAATTTGTTTTTTTATTTTCAACCACGAATTACACAAATTATCACGAATTAATTTGTGGTTAAAGTCTAAAGCACATTTAAAACCTGTTCCTTAATTTTTTCCAATTCATCCTTCATCATCACAACTAATTTTTGCATTTGTGAATGATTGGCTTTTGAACCCATTGTGTTGATTTCACGTCCCATTTCTTGGGTAATGAAGCCTAGTTTTCGACCATTGGCTTCCGTTCCGTTGATGGTTTCCAGGAAATAATCTAGGTGATTTGTCAAACGAACTTTCTCTTCAGTAATGTCTAATTTTTCGAGGTAATAAATCAATTCCTGTTCAAAACGATTTTCGTCAACGTTGACTTTTAACTCTGAAATGGCGGTTTGCAAACGGTCTTTTATAGCCTGAACACGTTCTGGATCAAGGGCCAAAGCATCGTTCATATATTGGCGAATATTACCAATTCGCAACTGGAATTCTTTTTCCAACGAAGCACCTTCGTCTTTGCGAAAATTTAAAATGTTTTGCAAAGATTCCTCGATAACGGTTTGAATTTGAACCCAATCATTTTCGTCGATTTCTTCTCGCTCGGTTTTCATTGTATCCGGCATTCTGACAGCCATTTTCATCAATTCGGTTTCATCGGCATCAGCATAAACTTCACGCAATTGATTGATGTAGGCTTTCACAATTGGCACATTCACTTTCGTCGAAGTTTGTTCGGCAGTGCTTTCGATAAAAATGGAAAAATCCACTTTTCCTCTTTCGAGTTTCAAGGCAATTTGGTTGCGTAAACCCAATTCCATTTCGCGATAAGTCGAAGGCATTCGCACGCCTAAATCCAACCCTTTACTGTTCAAGGATTTTACTTCTACTGTTATTTTTTTGGTTGGCAATTGCAAGCTTGCTTTGCCAAATCCAGTCATTGATTGTATCATATAATTTTCTAAAAGAGTTCAAAGATAAGAAAAAAAGCCCCCTAACCCCAAAGGGGGAATAGCTGTATATTATTTATTCCCCCTTTGGGGGTTAGGGGGCCTCTGTGTAACCAAGTATACACCAGAAAATATCAAAATAGCCGAAATTATTTTCACTAAAGTCAGTTCGTCTTTTCCGAGGCTAATTGCAAAAACGGTTGCAAAAACGGGTTGTAAGTAAACGAAAACAGCAACAGTTGTTGGTTTTAATTCTCTCATCGAGAGCAAATTCAGCAAATAAGTCAAGAAGGTCGAAAAAATCACCACAAATCCTATTTTCCAATAAATATCCGATGGCATCAAAGCCCAATTTACCGCTTCAAATTGACTCCAACCAAAAGGTAAAACCATAATAAAACCTATCAAATAAATCCATTTTACAAAGGTAAAAGCATTGTATTTGTCCATCAGTTTTTTGACCATTACCAAGTATAATCCATACGAAGCTGCATTGACAAAAACTAGAAAGTTCCCCAAACTAGCGTTGGGGGCATTACCTACAGATTTTCCGTAAAGGATAAGAAAAGCGGTGCCAATCAAACCCAACACAATGCCAAAAACCATTCGTTTTCGCATTCTTTCTTTGATGATAATGGCCGAAAGTACCAGCACAATCATCGGTGTTGAAACCATAATCACTGATGCCGAAATGGGGGAAGTAAGGCTCAATCCTTTGAAAAAAGAAAGCATATTTAAGGCAACACCAAAAAAGGCTGCCCAAATAATTCGAGGAAAATCGGTGGGATCTATTTTCTCCTCACGAACTGCTACAGACATTCTGCTAAATAGCCAAACTAACCAAAATAAAATCGTGGAACCGCCCACGCGCATCAAAATAAATCCGTAAGCATCAACATATTTTGGCATCACGTCTTTGGCAATCGTAAAGGTCACACCGTATATTATGGAAACAATTGTAGCGCCAATGAGGGCAAGATTTCTTTTTGACATTAGGCTAATGCTTTCATTACCTGAAGCATATTTTGCTGGCTGTTTCCAATGAAAATTTTGCCATCAATAATAAAAACCGGACGACTCAGGAAAGTATAATGTTCCAGAATGTATTTTTTAAAATCGGCTTCGGTAAGTGATTTATTTTTTAAATCCATCGATTTGTAAAGTTGTGCTTTTTTGCTAAAAAGCGCTTCGTAACTTCCTGAAAGTTGGTGCATTTCTTCCAATTCTTGAATTGTGATTGGATCTTGTTTAATGTCGTGAAAAACTAAATTATGACCTTTTGGTAACGATTTTATAATTTTTCTACACGTATCGCAGGAAGCGAGATAATATATTTTGTTCATAATAAACGGTAATTTCTTTATACAAAGAAAATCCATTTGACCTTGAAAATGAGTATTTTTATCAAAAATTTAAAAAAATGCAACAGACATTCGATATTACCAACACAAGCAGAAAAATAGTTTCCCAGTTTCTGGAAAATCACACTTTAGAACAACTCAACAAAATACCCGAAGGCTTCAAGAACAATCTTATTTGGAACATTGCACATATTGTCGTGACACAACAATTACTAGTCTATAAATTCTCGGGTTTGCCTATGATGGTTTCAGAGGAATTGATACAGAAATATATGAAAGGGACAAAGCCGGAGCACAATGTCACAGAATCCGAAGTTGACGAAATCAAGTCTTTATTATTGAAAACCATCGATCAAACTAAGGAAGATTTCGACAATAAAATTTTTAAAAACTATCAGGAATATCCAACTTCAACAGGTTTTACCATAAAAACCGCGGAGGACGCAATGACATTCAACAATTTTCATGAAGGGCTTCACATAGGGATTATGATGAGTATTCGTAAGTTTTTGTAATCATTATTATAAAGCTTCCAGCCTTCCAAAGGCTGGAAGCTTTATAAAAGACTTTAAAATTTTACCACAAACTAAATTACCTTTACAAAAAAAATATTCCAAATGAAATTCAATACTAAAACCATACACGGTGGGCAACATCACGATCCAAGTACTGGAGCTGTTATGCCTCCGGTTTATCAAACGTCAACTTTTGCACAAACAAGTCCCGGGAAACCAATAAATCCGGATTACGAATACAGCAGAGCATCAAACCCTACACGAACAGCATTGGAAAACGCCTTGGCAAGTATCGAAAACGGAACTCGTGCTTTGGCTTTTTCGTCAGGATTAGCAGCCACTGATTGTGTTTTGCGTTCATTCAAATCAGGAGATGAAATCATTGCAATGGACGATTTATATGGTGGTACGTATAGAATGTTTACGCGAATTTATAAAGATTCTGGAATAAAATTCCATTTTGTTGATATGAATGATTTGGAGAAATTCCATTCTTTAATTAATGAAAACACTAAACTAGTTTGGGTAGAAACACCAACAAATCCGTTGATGAAATTAGCCGATATCCAGGAAATTGCTAAAATTACCAAACAAAAAAATATTCTTTTTGCTGTTGACAATACTTTTGCAACGCCTTATTTGCAAAAACCTTTGGATTTGGGAGCAGATATCGTAATGCATTCGGCGACAAAATATCTCGGAGGACATTCTGATGTAATTGCCGGAGCTTTGATTGTAAAAGATGAGGACTTAGGTGAACAGTTGCATTTTCAACAATTTGCTACGGGAGCAACATTGGGACCAATGGACAGTTTTTTGGTGTTACGAGGAATAAAAACATTGCATCTTAGAGTGCAAAGACATTGCGAAAACGGCGAAAAAGTGGTGGCATTTTTAAGTCAACATCCCAAAATAAAAACAGTTTATTATCCAGGATTGCCAAGTCATCCGTATCATGAAATTGCCAAAAAGCAAATGAGCGGTTTTGGTGGAATGGTTTCTTTTACATTTGTTTCAGGTAAAAAAGAGGATTCAATTCACTTTTTGGAGAAACTTAAAGTATTCACTTTGGCTGAATCTTTAGGTGGAGTTGAATCATTGGCAAATCATCCAGCCTTGATGACGCACGCATCGATTCCGGAAGACAAACGAAAAGAAGTTGGAATCACGGATGATTTAGTTCGGTTGAGCGTAGGTATTGAAGATGCAGAAGATTTAATCGAGGATTTAAAACAAGCATTGGAATAAAAAACAAAAGCCCGATTTTACTAAAATCGGGCTTTTGTTTTATAGTTGTATTCTATTATTGCAAGTAATAAATATAGCCCACATTGAACCAGACTAACCAGTCGTTTGCCTTGTTTTCTTTATAAAGAGCGGGATTTGGTTTTAGACCATCAACCCAATCAGAAAAATAATATTGCAATCTTAAATCCACCATTAAATCCGATAATGGAGCCAATTTATATCGTGTTCCCACACTTGAAACCACTGACCAAACAGAACCGCCTTCAGTTGAATATCCATAAGGGCGGTCGTCAGTAGGAACTAGATATTTAGGAAAAGTTGTTAGTGGTGTTCCCAAAGGGCCCATTGTTGACCAAGCTTTTGCATTGTAAAAACTAAATTGTCCTCCGAGACTTATAAATGGCCCCCAACTTTCTATTGTTTCAGTAAAGTCGCGAATACTCCAAGGGAAAAATTCAAGTTGCATTCCTATATTGGTAACCGCAGTACTTCCCTGCATTGCTCTTAATTGTTCTTTTCCTACGGAACTTTTACCTTCTACCCATTGACCAAAGTGATCTAACTTCGTGCTATTATAAGACAATTCGCTTCTTAGTTTGAAGTGATCATTAAAATATGTTTCTGGTGTATAGCAATTACATTCTGCTGTATAAGAAAAATTTAAATAGTGGATAATACCAATTCCATATCCTGTATTACCTGCATTTGTGGTCAAGTCATATCGCTCTCCATAATCAGACTGAAAGGCTACAGGACCGGCTATGGCGCCAATTTCGTGTGAAAACCCAAATTGGGCATTTGCTACATTCGAAATTCCAAAAAAGAGGAGGCAGAAAAATGTAATAGATTTTGGGATCATTATAATAGATTACTTTTTTACAAATATATAAAAACATCAATCATTCCGAATAGTAACTTTACAAATATATAAAAACATCAAACTTTCTGAATATTACATAAACAAAATATAAGATTTTTTGTATTTTCCCGTCAATAGTTTTGATTTTAAATAAAATCATTTCAACATTTATAAAAAGATTAAAAAAGCGTGAAGAAATTTCAATTTTAGATATAAATATTCTTATATAATGTATATTTGCACACAATTACGAAATCGTTTTCTTAAAATTATTTTTTTGTTTAAGCAAATGATTAATATTAACCTTGATTGAATAATATATTTCAAAATGGAAGAAAAAATAAATAATTTTATGGCTCAAGTTGAGGCCAAAAATCCAAATGAGCCTGAATTCATTCAAGCTGTTAGAGAATTTGCCGAAACGGTTATTCCTTTTATAGCCGCAGAAAGGAAATATGATGGTAAGCACTTGCTTCTTAGAATTACTGAGCCAGAAAGAACGATAACATTTCGTGTAACTTGGGTTGATGATAAAGGTGAAATCAGAGTCAACAGAGGGTTTAGAATTCAGATGAATTCTGCAATTGGACCTTATAAAGGAGGAATTAGATTTCATAATTCAGTTAACTTATCAGTACTTAAATTTCTTGCTTTTGAGCAGGTATTCAAAAATAGCCTAACAACACTTCCTATGGGAGGTGGAAAAGGAGGTTCGGATTTTGATCCTCAAGGTAAATCAGATGCAGAAGTAATGCGTTTTTGCCAATCTTTTATGACAGAATTATGTCGACATATAGGACCGGAAATTGATGTTCCTGCAGGAGACATTGGAGTTGGTTCAAGAGAAATCGGATACCTATTTGGTCAATACAAAAGAATTAGAAATGAATTTACAGGCGTTCTAACAGGAAAAGGAATTGCTTACGGAGGATCATTAATAAGACCTGAGGCAACTGGATATGGAGTAGTATATTTTACAGAACAAATGCTAAGAACAATAGGACAGGAAATCAAAGGAAAAACTGTTGCCATTTCTGGATTTGGAAATGTTGCTTGGGGTGTAGCGTTAAAGATAAATGAATTAGGAGGAAAGCTTCTAACTATTTCAGGACCTGACGGATATATTTACGATGCTGACGGAATTTCAGGCGAAAAAATTGATTATATGCTTGAAATGAGAGCCAGTGGAGACAATAGAGCCGAAATGTATGTAGAGAAATATCCAAATGCTGTTTTCCACAAAGGGAAAAGCGTATGGGAGGTTAAAGCTGATATTGCTATTCCTTGTGCTACACAAAATGAATTACATGTAGCTGATGCTAAAAAATTAATTGAAAATGGCACTATTTGTATTACTGAGGCCGCTAATATGCCTTGTACTTTAGACGCCATTAAATACATATTGAGCAAAAAAGTTCTATATGCACCAGGAAAAGCAGCTAATGCAGGAGGTGTTGCGGCTTCTGGATTAGAGATGACACAAAATTCTATTCGTTTAAACTGGTCTAGTGAAGAAGTGGATCATAGATTAAAAGATATTATGATTGGAATTCATAATCAATGCAAAAAATACGGAACTGACGAAACCGGATATGTTGATTACGTAAAAGGAGCAAATATTGCAGGATTTGTAAAAGTGGCTGACGCTATGTTAGCTCAGGGAGTGGTGTAAATCCTTTTTAATAAATACAAAAATGCCTTCTTTCGACCTGAGTTATCAGGATTAGATTGAAGGCATTTTTTTTGCGTGTAACAAAATCCCATTACTTTCGTTTGTACTATATTTGTGAACCAATATTTAAACAAAAAATGAAAAAAAAGGTTTTATATATTTTACTTCTGATTTTTGCGCAATCAGGTTTTGCCCAAAACAATTTGTTGTGGCAAGGCTATTTTTCCTATAATGATATTAGAGATGTAACTCAATCAACAACAACTATTTTTGCAGCTTCTGAAAACGCATTGTTTTCAAAAAACACAAGTACAAACCAGCTTAAAACCACCAATACCATTGATGGGCTTTCTGGTCAAACAATATCGGCAATATATTATAGCAATACATCCAATAAAACTCTTGTAGGCTATGAAAATGGATTGATGATTGTAATCAACGAGGCCGATGGCAGTATGCTGAATATTGTAGATATTATCAATAAGCAGCTTCCTTCTAACCTAAAAAAAATCAATCATTTTATGGAATATAATGGGATTGTTTATGTTTCCTGTGATTTTGGAATCGTTCAATTCAATTTAGCCACAATGCTGTTTGGCGACACTTATTTTATTGGTAATAATGGAGCTGAGATTAGCGTAACCCAAACAGCCGTATTTAACGGCTATATTTATGCAGCTACAAATGACGGTATCAGAAGGGCAGATATTGCCAGTAAAAATTTAATTGATTTTAACCAGTGGGAACAAATTGCCTTAGGAAGCTGGTCAAGTGTAGAGACTTTCGATACTGAGTTAATTGCAATAAATGCATCAGGGTATATTCATAAATACGATTCAGGTTCTAATTCTTTTACAGGCGCTATACAACTTCCGCAAGCTTCTGTAGATATGAGAGTGAGTACTGATTATTTGATAGTAACTACAGCAAGCAGTGTGTATGTTTATAATAAACAATTGGCAATTGTTCGTCAAATTAACAGCAATCAGATTTCGGGAAGTATTTCTACTTTTACTTGCGCGACGAGTATTGGAGATATAGTATATATTGGAACGAAAGAAAAAGGATTAATTAACACCACCATTTCTATCACTTCAGCTTTTGAAAATAATACTCCAATCGGTCCTTCCAGAAATAGTATATTTGCCCTTCAAGCCACTTCAACAACACTTTGGACTGTGTATGGTGATTATGATGAAGGATATAATCCATATTCATTAGACAGTTATGGCATTAGTAAATACAGCACAACAGGATGGTTGAATATTCCTTACGAAAAAGTATTGGGAGCTAAGTCAATATCTAGGATTACGGTGAATCCTAATGATGAAAACGAAGTTTATGCTAGTTCCTTTTTTTCGGGATTGCTAAAAATTGTAGATGATGTGCCTAAAATCTTGTACAATCAAACGAATAGCGGATTGGAATCTATAACTTTTCTAGGTCCAAACTATATTGATGTTAGAATTAATGGAGCTGCATTTGATAAATCAGGAAATCTATGGATGAATAATAGCTTGATAAATAACGGATTAAAAGAATTAAAGAAAGATGGACAATGGCAAAGTTTTTCATTAGACGGTATTTTGAATAAAAGTATTGATGCGAGTATGGGTCGACTGATAATCGACAAAAACAGCACCAAATGGTGGTGTACTAATAGTGAAGGGTTGATAAGTTATAATGAATCTATCAATAAGTTCAAAAAAATTACATTTGGTCCAGACAAAGGAAATTTGCCAACTACTGATGTCAGAGCAATTGCGGTGGATAATAGAAACCAACTTTGGATAGGAACCAAAAAAGGGTTAAGGGTTTTGTCCAATGTAAGTGCTTTTCTAACCGAAGACCAAATGACAACAAATTCCATAATAATTTTAGATAATAATCTTGCTCAGGAATTGATGTATGAACAATTCATCACTGATATTGTTGTTGATGGAGCTAATAATAAATGGATTGGAACTGCTGATTCAGGCGTGTTTTTAGTTTCTCCAAACGGACAGGAAACCAAATATCATTTTACGACAAACAATTCACCATTGCCTAGCAACACAATAAACGACATCGACATAAATAGTGCAACAGGTGAAGTTTTTATAGCTACCACCAAAGGCTTAATTTCCTTCAAAGGGGCGGCAACTATAGCCAATGAGGATTTAAATAATGTATATGTGTATCCAAATCCAGTACGCCCGGAATATGAAGGAACCGTAAAAATTGCCGGATTATTAGATAAAGCCAATGTAAAAATCACCGACATTGAAGGTAATCTTGTCTACGAAACCACTTCCGAAGGCGGAACTATAGAATGGGATACCACTGCTTTTGGGAAATACAAAGTAGCTTCCGGAGTTTATCTGATTTTTGTTGCAGCCCAAGACGGAATAGAAACAAAGGTTAAAAAAGTGATGATAATAAGGTAAAACCAGACAGCAGGTTTCAGTCCGCAGAGAAATGTAATCCGAAACGTCACCCTGAGCGCAGTCGAAGGGCAAAATCTAAAATCTATAATTGTTAGTCAAAACCAAAGCCATCGTCATTTCGTCTCTCAAATATCAGGAGAAAAGCTTGATTGTAAAATGCTTTACGCAATCTAACGGTTTAAAATCTTATTTTGTTCGTGATGCCTTTTCCTCCCGAAAATCAAACCAAAAAATTGCTTATTTCCAGCCACTGACAATTCTCGAAATCGAAGCTGTTCACAAGAATAAAGGAACGTTGGAAAACTTCAAGGAAATCAAAATTGCAATGCCTTTTCAATCCATTCATTCGGATATTTTCAAGAGTACGATTGTGATGTTTATTTCCGAAATCCTGCACCATTCCATTCACGAAGAAGAAAAAAACGAGCATCTTTTTGCTTTTTTGGAAACCGCTTTGTTCTGGCTCGATAACCACGATGAAACAGCTAATTTCCATTTGATTCTAATGCTCGAAATCACCAAATATTTAGGCTTTTATCCCGATATTTCCGAAATGGAATTCCCTTTTTTCGACGCCAATGAAGGAGTTTTTACTCCATTTCACGGCATTGGTTCATTGACGGAACACGAAACCAACCTCTTCAAAAAGCTCATCAATTTGAAATTCGACAACGACCAAAAAATCTTTCACGTAATCGAAAGACAAATCGTCTTGAAAATCCTGATAGATTACTTTACTTTTCATCTTGATGGATTCAAAAAACCAAAATCCTTGGATGTTTTGAAGGAAGTTTTTTCTTGAAATTAAAAAAAATTTCATAAAATATAATTTTGTATTTAAAAGTAAAGTATATTTGTCTTTTAATCAAGTTTATTTTCCTTTATGGAAAGTATACTTTTAACTAATTAATCTTATGGAACTAAAAGCTAAGCAAGAAGGAGATATTGAAAAAATCAATAAAATTACAGGTTATCAACTTCCTAATAAATTTAAAATTGTTGGTTTGATTTTATTTATTGTTTCCATTTTATTAATTATTTCTTCTCTTAAGATTTATTTTATTAACATAAAGTACCAGGATTTATTTGAAAGAATAGCACTGACAGGTACGGTTTTAGGATTACTTATGATTTCAATTTCGAAAGAAAAAGTTGAAGATGAGTTAATGGCAAAAATTCGCACGCAATCTTATAATTATGCCGTTATTGGAACAGTATTGTTTTATTTAGCATTTCCCTTTGTTGTCTTGATTATAAAATCAATTTTTTCATCAATGCCAAAAATAGAAGGCAGTAAGGATGTTTCTGTATTAGGGGTTTTGCTTATGATGCAGATTCTAACTTTCAGGAAGTTAAAAAAAGCGTACAATGAAGAATAGACTAAAAGTTGAACGCGCCATTTTAAATATTACGCAAGAGGAGCTTGCTGAGAAAATAGGTGTTTCTCGGCAAACAATAAATTCAATAGAAACCAATCGTTTTGTGCCATCAACAGTTTTGGCGCTAAAATTATCAAGGTTGTTTGGAAAATCAGTCAATGATTTTTTCGAATTGGATGATGATGAAAAGTAGTTGCCGAATGTTTCTAATCCATAAAAAACTTTTTATAAATTCCTATTTGTGGTTTTGTTCCCTTTTTGAGCAAGATAAATTCGTGAAAATTTGTGAAATTAGTGTTCAATTATTCAAAATTCCTTACTTTCGCACCACGATTTAAGAAAAGGATAAAATGAGCATAAAATTTACTGAATACAAAGGACTTAACTTGCCTACAGTTGCATCAGAAGTACTTGATTTTTGGAAAAAAGAAAACATATTCGAGAAGAGTGTCACCACTCGCGAAGGCAACCCACCATTCGTATTTTTTGAAGGTCCACCTTCAGCAAACGGATTGCCGGGAATTCACCACGTGATGGCGCGTGCGATTAAAGATATATTTTGCCGTTATAAAACTCAAAAAGGGTTCCAAGTAAAGCGTAAAGCAGGCTGGGATACGCACGGATTGCCAGTAGAATTAGGTACTGAAGCCGCATTAGGAATTACGAAAGAAGATATTGGAAAAACCATTTCCGTAGAAGAATACAACGAAGCTTGCAAAAAAACCGTGATGCGTTACACCGATGTGTGGAACGATTTGACCGAAAAAATGGGTTATTGGGTAGATATGGAAGATCCATACATCACCTACAAATCCAAGTATATGGAAACCGTCTGGTGGATTTTGAAACAAATCTACAACAAGGATTTGATGTATAAAGGTTACACTATTCAACCGTATTCGCCAAAAGCCGGAACCGGATTATCTTCTCACGAAGTGAATCAACCAGGAAGTTATAGAGATGTAACGGACACGACGGTTGTGGCACAATTCCTCACCCCGACCCTCTCCAAAGGAGAGGGAGCCGAGACTGAAAATTCGGTAATAAAGGCTTTCGGACTCAACTCCCTTCCCTTCGGGGAGGGTTGGGGAGGGGATTTTTATTTCCTCGCTTGGACGACAACACCTTGGACTTTGCCATCGAATACTGCTTTGACAGTTGGGCTAAAAATTGATTATGTATTGGTTAAAACTTTTAATCAATATACTTTTCTTCCTTCGAATGTTATTTTAGCCAAAAACTTGGTTGGCAAACAATTTTCGAAAGGCTTTTTTGCAAGTACTGAAGTTTCTGATTTTGAAAATTTCAAAGAAGGCGACAAGAAAATTCCATATCAAATTATAGCCGAATGCAAAGGCGCTGATTTAGTTGGAATTCGTTACGAACAATTATTGCCATTTACTTTGCCATACCAAAATCCAGAAAATGCTTTCCGAGTAATTTCAGGAGATTTTGTGACCACCGAAGACGGAACAGGAATTGTACACACCGCGCCAACTTTTGGAGCTGATGATGCAAAAGTAGCTAAAGAAGCCGTTCCAGAAGTACCACCAATGTTAGTTTTAGACGAAAACGGAAACCCAGTTCCATTGGTCAATTTGCAAGGAAAATTCATCGAAGGTTTAGGAAGTTATTCAGGGAAATACGTTAAAAACGAATATTACACCGAAGGAGAAGCACCAGAACGCTCGATGGATGTGGAAATTGCTATTCAGTTAAAAGAAGAAAATAAAGCTTTCAAAGTAGAGAAATATGTGCACAGTTACCCACATTGCTGGAGAACTGACACGCCAATTTTATATTATCCGCTGGATTCTTGGTTTATCGAAATCACCAAAGTTCGGGATCGAATGTTCGACCTGAACGAAACCATCAACTGGAAACCAAAATCAACTGGGGAAGGACGTTTTGGGAATTGGTTAAAAAATGCCAATGACTGGAATTTATCGCGTTCTCGTTTTTGGGGAATTCCATTGCCAATTTGGAGAAACGATGAAGGAACCGAAGAAATATTGATTGGTTCTGTTGAAGAATTATACAACGAAATCGAAAAATCTATTGCGGCAGGTTTCCAAAGGGAAAATCCTTTCAAAGGTTTCGAAATTGGAAATATGGACGAAGCAAATTATGATTTGGTTGACTTGCATAAAAATGTGGTCGATGAAATCACCTTGGTTTCTGCTTCTGGAAAACCAATGAAACGCGAGGCTGATTTGATTGACGTTTGGTTTGATTCCGGTTCAATGCCTTATGCACAATGGCATTATCCTTTTGAAAACAAAGACAAAATTGACGAAAATAAAGATTTTCCTGCTGATTTCATTGCAGAAGGTGTAGATCAAACACGTGGTTGGTTTTATACTTTACACGCAATCTCCACTTTGGTTTTTGACAAAGTAGCCTATAAAAATGTAGTTTCAAATGGTTTAGTATTAGACAAAAACGGACAAAAAATGTCCAAACGTCTGGGAAATGCAGCCGATCCTTTTGAAACATTAAATGAATATGGACCTGATGCCACGCGTTGGTATATGATTTCGAATGCGAATCCTTGGGACAATTTAAAATTCGACTTGGAAGGAATAGCTGAGGTTCGACGCAAATTCTTTGGAACATTATACAACACGTATTCTTTCTTTGCTTTATATGCTAACATCGATAAATTTACTTACGCCGAAGCGGAAATTCCGTTAAACGAAAGGCCGGAAATCGATCAATGGATTATTTCGGAATTGAATACTTTGATAAAAGTAGTGGATGAAGCGTATGCAGATTACGAACCTACAAAAGCGGCTCGTGCCATTTCAGAATTTGTGAGTGAAAACTTGAGTAATTGGTACGTTCGTTTGTGTCGTCGTCGTTTCTGGAAAGGCGAATATGCACAGGACAAAATCGCGGCTTACCAGACCTTATATACGTGTTTATTGACCATAAGCAAACTGGGTGCGCCAATCGCTCCGTTCTTTATGGACAAGCTTTACAGAGATTTAACATTGGCAACACAATCGGAAGAATTTGACTCTGTACATTTGGCAGAATTTCCAAAATATGTTGGAAACTTTGTTGATAAATTGTTGGAGAGCAAAATGCAGAAAGCGCAGACGATTTCGTCACTCGTTTTATCGCTTCGAAAAAAGGAAATGATAAAGGTGCGTCAACCACTGCAAAAGATAATGATTCCGGTACTTGACAAAGGTTTTAGAGCTGAAATTGAGGCGGTTTCTGACCTCATAAAAGCCGAAGTTAACGTCAAAGAAATCGTGCTTTTGGACGATGCTTCGGGAATTTTGGTGAAACAAATTAAACCCAATTTCAAAGCGCTTGGACCACGCTTTGGAAAAGATATTGGATTGATTTCCAAAGAGATACAGGGTTTATCTCAAGAACAAATCAGTCAATTAGACAAGGTAGGAAGCATAGATATTGTTATTTCAGGAAATAGCATAACTTTATCATTAGAAGATGTGGAGATTTCTTCTCAGGATATCGAGGGCTGGCTGGTTGCCAACTCAAACGGAATAACGGTTGCGCTAGATATTACGATTTCTGAGGAATTAAAAGAAGAAGGAATTGCCAGAGAATTGGTAAACAGAATTCAGAACATAAGAAAAGATTCGGGATTTGAAGTTACTGATAAAATTAAAGTACATTTGCAAAAAAATTCCGAGTTGGAAAAAGCCGTAAAGGCAAATGAAGCATATATTAAATCAGAAACATTAACGGAAATATTAATATTTGAAGATGCCATAAGCAATGGTATCGAAATAGAATTTGACGAGATAAAAACGAAAATATCAATTACAAAATAGAACCAAAATGATAGATGAAATTGCAAGATACTCAGACGCAGATTTAGCTGAGTTCAAAGAGCTTATCCTTAAAAAAATACACAAAGCACAAGCAGATCTAGATTTGATAAAAAGTGCTTATATGAATGATTTAAATAACGGAACTGACGACACTTCGCCTACATTCAAAGCATTTGAAGAAGGAAGCGAAACAATGTCTAAGGAAGCTAATTCACAGTTGGCAATCCGTCAGGAGAAGTTCATTCGTGACTTAAAAAACGCACTCTTCCGTGTAGAAAATAAAACTTATGGAACGTGTAAAGTAACAGGAAAATTAATCAGCAAAGAAAGATTATTGATTGTTCCTCACGCTACAATGAGTATCGAAGCAAAAAATCAGCAACGATAATTCACTAGTCATAAAGCAATTAACGCTCCATTTGGGGCGTTTTTTTTAGAAAATAACACTACTTTTGCGGCATTAAAATTTACAAAATGACATTACGAAAAGCTTATCTGATAGTTTTTATCATCTTACTTGTTGACCAACTTTCAAAAATATATATCAAAACTAATTTTGTTTACGGCGAAAGCGGACAAATTGACGTTACCAGTTGGTTCAAAATCCTATTGATAGAAAACGAAGGAATGGCTTGGGGAACTGTGATTCCGGGCATTTACGGCAAATTGTTTCTTACTATTTTTCGTCTGGTTGCCGTTACGGGAATTGGCTATTGGCTTTGGGATTCTATCGAAAGAAAGCACAGTTCAAACTATTTGATTGTAGCAATTTCCCTGATTCTTGCGGGCGCTTTTGGTAACATTATTGATTCTGTTTTTTACGGCGTAATATTCGATGACAGCTACGGTCATTTGGCTACTTTATTCACAGACAAACCTTATGGGACTTGGTTTCACGGAAAAGTGGTTGATATGTTATATTTCCCATTATTCGAAGGCAACTGGCCAGAATGGTTCCCTGTTTGGGGCGGACACCACTTTAAATTCTTCAATGCGATTTTCAACATTGCCGATATGGCGATTTCTACAGGCGTTGGGATTCTGATTGTTTTTAATAAGAAGGCTTTTCATCATCATCATTAGGAGCTTTTTCCTGCTATTCGCTGCAATCTTTTTCTTTTTAAAGGAAAAAGAAAAAGGATTTTCGCTACTATCAGGGCTAGGGAATGGGGGTAATTTAGCAAATCGTTAATAATTCTATACCTTGAATCTTTTATTAATTCTATAATTTTATTGAATATGAAATTTAAATATTTGGTTCTATTGGTTTTTCTTTCAACTTTATTAGTTCAATGTGCTCCAGCAGCCAGTATTGAAGGTATGACGGTAAAAGATTATAAATCACCAAAACAAATTGGAGATAGAATATTTATAAAACCTGTGACTGGAGGAAAAAAAACAAATCCACTTTGGGTGTCTAATATTTCTAATGAAAATTTTGCAGAAGCGTTTAAAAAATCTATTGTTGAATCCAATATTTTTTCAAAAATATCAACTGTTATGGATGATGATTGGGTTCTTGAAATTAATTTAATTTCTGTTGATCAACCTTTTTTTGGTTTTACCTTTACAGTTAAAACAACAATAGATTATAAATTATATTATAAAAATAAATTAGTTTTTAGAAAAAATATTAATCAATCGGGAAGTGCAACTATGTCAGATGCTTTTTATGGTCCGAAAAGATTACAACTTGCTAATGAAGTTTCAGCAAAGAATAACATCAAAACATTACTTCAATCGTTAAACGAAATGGTAGATAATAAAGATTATTTGTCAGTTCCATAAATGAATTTAAAAGCAGTGTTTTTTCATATTGTGATGTTTATTTAGTTGTCAAAACCTATAAACCCCATTCGGTGTCACGCAATAATCCAGCTTCACGTCATTTTCAATAACATCCACAATTTTTTCTTCGGGTTCAAAGAAGGAAAGCCCAATTTTTATCGTTTCGGGTTTGCATTCTGTTAAGAATTTGTCATAAAATCCTTTGCCGTAACCAGCTCGATGTCCCGTTTTGTCAAAAGCCAAAAGCGGTACAAAAACCACATCAATTTTGCTGGCTGGAACTTCTAATCCATCAACGGGTTCTGGAATATTGTATTGGTTTTTCTTGATTTTGGTATTGTCAGTCAAAAGAAAATGAGTCATATTTCGGGTTTCGAAATCACTTTTTGAGACTACAATTTCTTTGTCTTTCCCGGAAAGTAAATGCAAAATAAACTCAGTGTTGACTTCTTTATGTTCAGTGATTGGCAGGAAAATATGGAAATAAGTTTTCTCCCAAATAGGAAGTGTCAAAACTTTATTGGCAATAGCCAAACTCAAATCTTCGATTTCAGTATCGCTCAATTCTTGCCTTTTGCCTTTATATTTTTGCCTTAATTCCTTTTTAAGCATGAATTGTCGCTTTCAATTCGTTTATAAAAGAGGTCAAATGTTGCACTTCTACGTGATCCATAAGAACAATTTTGTACCACTTGTTGTTTTCATTATGTTGCTCGGGAACTAAATCAAATTTTACGGCAATTTCCTCTGGAATATATTCAGAATGAATGGTCACGATATTCATAAAAGGTTCTCTGAAATATTTGATTTTTAATTCATCCAGTTCGTGACACAAAAACTGGGTTCGCATTTGTAATACGCTTACTTTTTCGAACCAACCAAATGGTCCATATGTAAACAAAATCATCCAAACTGCCACAGCATTGGCCCCGGAACGGCTTCCGCAAAGGGTTAAATCCATTCCTTCGACATATTCGGCTTCCTTGGTCAAAACGTTTTCAATGAGTCCTTTTCGGCAAACAAAAACACCCGTTCCATAAGGAGATTGCAGCATTTTATGGGCATCGATGGTGATGGAACTTATTTTTGGATTACTGAAATTTATGGTCGATTTCTGGTTGCTAAACGGATAAACAAAACCGCCGTAAGCCCCGTCAATATGGAGTTTGTATTCAGCATTGTGTTTTTCTAAAACTGAAGTATAATCTTCGGGATTGTCAACCGAGCCAAACATTGTTGTTCCCATATTGGCAATGGCAATAAAATATTTTTTCCCGTTTTGTTTCGCTTTGATGATTTCATTTTCCAAAGCTTTTTTGTCGATTTCTCTTTTTTCAAAAGAAACAGGAATTTTCAACCAATCCAGCATCAAAACATTGGCTCCTTTTGGGATGGAATAATGGGTATCTTCGGAAGCCAAGATTGCGATTTCATCTAATTTTGCGCCTTTTTGATGCATAAAGAAGTTGCGATACATCCACATAGCTTGTATGTTCGCTTCGGTTCCTCCGGGAGAAATATAGCCGTCAATTGAATCAGGTTCCGCTTTAAAAATATCAACCGCAATGACGTTCAAAACTTCGCGTTCCATTTCCTGAGTTCCCTTAAAAGCTTTCTCTGAAGTCCCCAAAGTGTGACAACCAATGTGATTGGGGTTTGCTACATAGGTCTTTAAGGTTGGAGCATCTTGCAAAAAAGGAGCGTCATCATAAAATACTTTTCCATCCAGTTTTGAAGCAGGATAACCAAGTGAAGCATCTTTGGAAAAATTTACATTTTCGGCCAAGGCTCTTTCTATTCTATTTTTTCGTTCTTCTTGTGAGAGTTTTTTCCAGTAAATCATATATAAAATATTTTTGACAAAGATAATTTTATAAATCTTTATAAATGTGAAAATCTGTAGGTTTTCTGAATTTGGAACTTGAAGTTTTTCAGTTAACTTTGTTAAATGAACAACCCAACTCTCGAACTTCAAATTCAAACCTTGCCAGATGGTCCCGGCGTGTATCAATATTATGATAAGGAAGGGAAAATTTTATACGTGGGCAAAGCCAAAAACTTAAAAAAGAGAGTCGCTTCTTATTTTAATAAAATTCATGATACAGCAAAAACTAATGTGCTGGTCAAGAAAATTGTAACCATAAAACATATCGTCGTTCCTACTGAAACGGACGCGCTTTTATTGGAAAACAACCTTATTAAAACGCTTATGCCACGCTACAATGTCTTGTTGCGTGACGACAAAAGTTATCCTTGGATTTGCATCAAAAAAGAACCTTTTTCGAGAATATTTTCTACTAGAAGATTGGTAAAGGATGGCTCGGAATATTTTGGACCTTACACGAGTTTTAAGACCGTACATACTATTTTAGATTTAATAAAAGAGCTTTATCCACTGCGGACTTGTAATTATGATTTGAGCAAATCAAATATCGAAAGCGGAAAATTCAAGGTTTGTCTAGAATATCATATTGGCAATTGTAAAGGGCCTTGTGAGGGATTTGAACCCTTAGAAAATTACCAAAAACAAGTGGACGCAATCCTAGAAATTCTGAAAGGAAATTTCAAAGAATCAATGAAGGATTTCAAAAAACTGATGACTGATTTGGCAAGTAAAATGCACTTTGAAGAAGCCCAGAAAATAAAAGAAAAAATTGAAGTGCTCGAAAATTATCAATCCCGTTCCACGATTGTAAATCCAAAAATCACCAATATCGATGTGTTTTCGATTGTATCTGACGAAAGTGCCGCCTTCGTGAACTTTCTTCAAATTTCCCACGGTTCGATTATTCGTTCCCACACAATGGAAATCAAAAAGAAACTAGCCGAAACCGATGAGGAGTTATTGGAGTTGGCGATTATTGAACTCAGGGAGCGTTTTCATTTATTATCCAAAGAAATCATTGTTCCTTTTGCCGTAGAAGTTGGCGAACACATAAAAGTTACCGTTCCGCAATTGGGCGACAAAAAGCAAATTTTGGATTTGTCCATTCGCAACGCCAAATTTTACCGAATCGAACAATTAAAACAACTACAAATTGTAGATCCTGACCGTCACGCCAATCGAATTATGGCGCAAATGCAAAAGGATTTGCGATTGCCGGTTGAACCGCGACATATTGAATGTTTCGATAATTCGAATATTCAAGGAACTAACCCTGTGGCGGCTTGCGTAGTTTTCAAGGATGGAAAACCCAGCAAAAAAGACTACCGACATTTTAATATAAAAACGGTCGTTGGGCCAGACGATTTTGCTTCGATGACTGAAGTGGTTTACAGAAGATACAAGCGACTATTGGACGAGAACGAACCATTGCCGCAACTCATCATCATCGATGGTGGAAAAGGACAACTGTCATCAGCGTTGAAAAGTATTGACGATTTGGGCTTGCGCGGAAAAATCACAATTATTGGCATTGCTAAAAGATTGGAAGAACTTTTTTATCCAGGAGATTCGATTCCGTTGTATTTGGACAAAAAATCCGAAACATTGAAAGTTATTCAGCAATTGCGGAACGAAGCACACCGTTTTGGAATTACTTTTCATCGGGACAAAAGGAGTAAATCAGCACTCAATTCTTCGATAGAAAGCATTCCGGGAATTGGAGAAAAGACGATGTTGGCATTGATTCAACATTTCAAAAGTGTTAAAAGATTGAAATTAGCCACCGAAAAAGAAATTTCTGACGTTATAGGTATGTCAAAAGCCAAAAAAATTACCGACTTTTACAAAACCAACATCCAATCATAATGAAAAAGTTTATAGTATTCCTTTTTCTGTTTTTCACATTTCTTCAGTCTTTTTCTCAAGACACCATCAAAAGACCCAAAATAGGACTGGTTCTAAGTGGTGGTGGAGCAAAAGGACTTGCACATGTTGGCGTTTTGAAAGTCTTAGAGCAAGCAGGAATAAAAATAGATTATATTGGTGGAACCAGTATGGGTGCGGTTGTTGGCGCACTTTATGCCTCTGGTTATAATGCAGCTCAAATTGATTCGATTGTTACAGTAACTAATTTTGACAATTTATTAATTGATTATGTTCCGCGTTCTTCTAAAAGTTTTTATGAAAAAAGGAATGATGAGTTATATGCTTTGGTACTCCCGTTTAATAAATTCCAAATTGAAATTCCACAATCACTCTCGAAAGGGATGTTTAACTACAATTTATTTAATCGACTTACTTTACACGTAAGGCATATAAGAGATTTTAACCAATTGCCAATTCCTTTTTTATGTATTGCCACAGACATTGAAATAGGAGAGCAAGTTGTATTGGACAAAGGCGTTTTGGCGCAAGCTTTATTTGCCAGTTCAGCATTGCCTTCTGTATTTTCACCGGTAATCCTTGACGGAAAACTTTTGGTTGACGGTGGTGTTACTAATAATTATCCAATAGAAGAAATTCGGAAACTTGGAGCCGACATCATTATTGGGGTTGATGTGCAAAGCGGGCTAAGAGACAGAGAGCAACTTAAGGATGCTACAAAGATTTTATTTCAAATCACTAATCTTCATTCGATTGAAAAAATGAAGTTAAATTCTAAAAATACTGATGTTTATATAAAACCAGACATCAAAGACTTTGGGGTTGTATCCTTTGAAAGAGCGAAAGAAATTATTCTAAGAGGAGAAGAAGCTGCATTCTCTGTTTACGAAGAAATTGATAAATTAGTGGATAAATCAAATCTGTATCAAAAACCGAAACTAAAAATCGAATCCGATAGTTTAAACATTGTAAACATTAGTTGTAATAATTTGACTAATTATTCAAAAGCTTATATCCAAGGAAAATTAAAGTTTAAATCTGGAGCAAAAATTCGATATAAAGATTTAGAAAAGGGAATCAATAATATTGATGCAACTCGTAATTTTGGAACAGTAACATATTCCTTAGAGCCTAATGAATTAGGAGACGACTTGGTTCTTAACTTGATTGAAAACCCTGTAAAAACCTATTTAAAATTTGGATTGCATTATGACGGACTTTATAAAAGTGCGGTTTTGGCAAATATTACGAACAAAAAAACGCTGTATAAAAATGATGTTGCCTCATTTGATCTGATTATTGGGGATAATATAAGGTACAATTTAGATTATTACATTGATAATGGATATAATTTGAGCGTTGGGTTTAAATCACAACTCAATCAATTTAATAAAAATGTTACCAAACAAATTAGTAATTTGTCTGTTGATCCTTTAGAAGATGTAAACTATATAAATATTGATTTTCTAGACTTAACAAATCAGCTTTATTTTCAATCTATCTTTGCGCAAAAATTCTTAATAGGAGTAGGTTTAGAACATAAATACCTAGAAATTAAATCCGAAACACTCGCTATTACAAACCCTATACTTGACAGAAGCACTTACGGTAGTGTTTTTGCCTATATGAAATATGACTCTTTCGATAATCAATATTTTCCAACAAAAGGGTGGTATTTCACAGGGGATATTTATAATTATTTATTATCTTCTGATTATACCAGAAAATTCAATCCTTTTTCGATAGCTAAAGCAGATATAGGATTTGCAGTCAAAATTTTAAAAAAAGCCACCTTCAAATTTCAAACGGAAGCTGGTTTCTCTATTAGTGACGAAAGCGTTCCTTTTTTTAATTTTGTTTTGGGGGGTTATGGTTTTGTTCCTATATATAATTTCAGACCTTTTTACGGCTATGATTTTTTGAGCCTTGCAGGCAATAGTTATCTAAAATCTTCCGTAATCATTGACTATGAGATTTTTAAGAAAAACCATCTTAATTTTACCGCTAATTATGCAAATATTGGAAACAATTATTTTGATTCTCTTGAATGGATTTCACTGCCAAAATATTCGGGATATGCACTCGGCTATGGGATGGAAACAGTAATTGGACCTTTGGAAATTAAATATACGTGGTCTCCAGAAACCGATAAAGGATATACTTGGTTCAGTATTGGATTTTGGTTTTAATTAAAAAGTTGAAATTCTTTTAACGTAAAACAATGAAATTACGAAGAAAGTTGAAAAAGTAGTTTTTTTTTATACAATGTGAAAAAATAACTCACAAACAGTATTTGTCTTAGCAAGCAATGTGTTAAACTTTAATTTTTTCTAAAACATTCTTGATTTATAAAATACCTTTGCACTCGCAAAAAGGGACGGGGTGGTTTCCTTCCTAATTTCATATAAATTTTCATAATTTATATTTTTTGGTTAGTTAATAGCATGAATTCTCAGTCATTATTTGACTGAGTTTTTTTGTTTTAATACATTTGGAACAAAATTTGCTTTTGCAGTCAATAAATAGTCCAATATGAAAATGAAAAAAATAATTTTATTAATACTATTTAGTACTGCGGTAGGCTTTAAATCTCAAAAAGAGGATGCTTTCGCCTCTGGCGAATGGTTTAAATTTCGAATACATTATGAGTTTGTAAATGCGGGTTATGCCACTATGGAAGTTAGAGATGCCACCTTAAGTAACAAAAATGTTTTTCATGTAATTGGCAGAGGGTACACCACTGGAGTGTCCAAACTTTTTTTTAATGTAAATGACTTATATGAAAGCTATATAGATAAGGAAACGGGGAATCCATATCAGTTTGTCAGAAAAATTAATGAAGGAGGCTACACAAAAAACCAAGAAGGATTTTTTAATCATTCAGAAAACAATATCCTCGTAAAAGATTACAAACACGCTACAGAAAAAACTGTTGCAATTCCCAAAAACACTCAGGACATTTTGTCATCTTTTTATTATTTGCGAAATTATCAAAATATTGACAAAATGAAACCAGGAGAATTCATGGCTATTGATATGTTTTTGGATGATGCAATCACTAAATTTAGGTTAAAGTTTATAGGACGTGAAGATATTACAACTAAATTTGGGGTTATTTCAACAATGATTTTTCGGCCATTTGTTCAAACTGGACGCATTTTCAAAGAAGAAGAAAGTTTAACCGTTTGGATATCGGATGATGACAATAAATTGCCTATGCGAATAAAAGCGAATCTTCTTGTGGGTTCAATTAAAGCAGATTTAGAGGCTTTCAAAGGATTAAAATACCCGTTTAAAGTAAAAATAAAATAAGCGCAATTGATATTCGGTATACATTTTAACCGAAATAGGGTTTGAATAGCAACTAAAATTCATTCAAAATTGTGACTTTGTAAAAGAAAAATAATTGAATAATATATCCAATTTGAAAAAAGTATTTCTATTTATTATCGTTTTATTTTCAGTGTTTTCTTGTAAACAATCTGATTCTGTAAGCATAATTCAAGATCAAAAACCACTTCCAGAAATTAATAACTTTGGGTTTAACCTCAATGATTTTAATGTTTTTCACGATACCATTCAAAGAGGAGACACCTTTGGGAGTATAATAGAAAATCAAAATCTTGGTGATAAACAGGTTTATGATATTATCGAAAAAGTAAAAGACAGTTTTGATGTAAGGAATGTTAGAGTTGGAAAACCATTTACTTTTTTAAGGTCAAAAGACCGTTATAAAAAATTAGAGGTTTTCGTTTATCAGCCTGATAGAGGAAGTTATTATGTTATTGATTTGAGAGATTCTGTTACAGTCTATAAAAAAACCAGACCCATCAGAATTAAACAAAGAACTATCACCGGAAAATTAGACGGTTCCTTGTCAGAGGCTTTAAACAAGCAAGGCGTTGACGTGGCTTTGGCCAGTAAATTAACAAAAGTATATGCTTGGTCAATTGACTTTTTCAAGTTGAAAAAAGGGGACAAATTTGGTATCACTTTTACCGAAAGATATATTGATGATACCATTTATGATGGAGTTGACAGTCTAAAAGCATCCTTTTTTGAATACAAAGGAAAGTTGATTTATGCTTTTCCGTTTGCCCAAAATCCAAATTCCGGGAAATTGGATTATTATGATGAACAAGGAAAAGCACTTAAGAATTTTTTCCTAAAAGCACCACTCAAATTTGTGAATATCACATCGCGTTTCACTAAAAACAGATATCATCCAGTGCAACTTATTTGGAAAGCACATAAAGGAACCGATTATGCTGCGCCAACTGGAACACCAATTATGACAACTGCCTCCGGAATTGTTGAGCAAACGGGTTATACAGCAGGAAATGGAAATTTTGTTAAAGTAAAACACGATAAAACGTACTCAACGCAATATTTACATATGTCAAGAATTTTGGTTCGTAGAGGACAAAGAGTTGCTCAGGGAAGTATTATTGGCAAAGTTGGAAGCACCGGTCTGGCAACGGGACCACATGTATGCTACCGATTTTGGAAAAACGGGGTTCAAGTTGATGCCTTAAGATTAAAACTACCAAATTCTCAACCTATGGACCGGAAAAATTTACCTCGATTTAAAGCTAAAATAGAACCTTTGAAGTGGGAATTAGATAGCATTGCAAATTTGTAATTTGAATCATTGGCTAATTCAATATTCAAATATAAATTCCTTTGATACTATTCCATAGGCCACGGTTTCAACCGTGGGTAATATGTTTGACATATTATTTTTCTATTGTTTCTATTGTTTCAATTCCAACAGTTGAAACCGTTAGCAATGGTTTAGCGTCTTATGATTCGTGCAATTTTCATTAAAAAAACGCATTTCATTTTTTCAATGATATTGAAAGCATTGTTTATTTTACAAACTAATAGTGTAAATTTGCACTTTCAAAAAAACGATTCACAATGGCATTACAAAATACAAATCCCACTACCACATTAGCCTGGCAAAAACTTCAGAAACATTTTAATGAAATGCAAAATGCTTCTATGTCAGCAATGTTCAATGACGACAATACAAGAACATCACAATTTCATTTACAATGGAATGATTTTGTAGTTGATTATTCTAAGAATATCATCAACAAGGAAACGATGAATTTGTTGCTTGAATTAGCAAACGAAACACAGTTAAAAGATGCAATTGCTAAATATTTTGATGGAGACATCATCAATCAAACCGAAAACAGGGCAGTTTTGCATACTGCTTTGCGAGCGAATGAGGCATCATTCATAAAAGTTGACGGAGAAAACGTGATTCCAGAGATTTTTGAAGTTAAGAGCAAAATAAAAGCCTTTACGAATGAAGTTCTAAGCGGAGAAAGAAAAGGATATACAGGAAAACCATTTACGGATATCGTTAATATTGGCATTGGTGGTTCAGATCTTGGTCCGGTGATGGTTGTAGAAGCTTTACAATATTATAAAAATCATTTAAACGTTCATTTTGTGTCGAATGTAGATGGTGATCACGTAAATGAAGTCATTAAAAAACTTAATCCTGAAACTACGCTTTTTGTTATTGTTTCTAAAACTTTTACCACTCAGGAAACATTAACTAATTCAGAAACGATTAGAGAATGGTTTTTGAAATCAGCAAAACAGGAAGATGTTGCCAAACATTTTGTGGCGGTTTCAACCAATATTCAAAAAGTAACCGAATTTGGAATTAATCCTGAGAACGTTTTTCCTATGTGGGACTGGGTTGGCGGACGATTTTCTCTTTGGAGCGCCGTTGGACTTTCCATAAGTTTGGCTGTTGGGTTTGATAATTATGATGAATTATTAGCTGGTGCCAATGAAATGGACGAGCATTTCAAAACTGCCGATTTTGATGAAAATATTCCAGTAGTTTTGGCTTTGTTGAGTATTTGGTACAACAACTTTTTTGGGTCAGAAAGCGAAGCCTTGATTCCATACACACAATATTTACAAAAACTAGCTCCTTATTTACAGCAGGGAACTATGGAAAGCAATGGAAAAAGCATAGGACGAGACGGGAAACCTGTCGAATATCAAACAGGAACCATTATTTGGGGCGAACCAGGGACTAATGCACAACACGCTTTCTTTCAATTGATTCATCAAGGAACCAAGTTGATTCCAACAGATTTTATTGGATTTGTAAAACCATTGTATGGAAACGAAGACCATCACAATAAATTGATGTCAAACTTTTTTGCACAAACCGAAGCGTTAATGAATGGCAAAACAAAGGAAAAAGTTCAAGCTGAATTTGACAAACAAGGACTTACTGAAGAAAAAGCAAAATTTCTTTTACCATTTAAAGTATTCAGTGGTAACAAGCCAACGAATACAATTCTGATACAAAAATTGACACCCAAAACTTTGGGTTCTTTGGTTGCATTATATGAACACAAGATTTTTGTACAGGGAATTATTTGGAACATTTTTAGTTATGACCAATGGGGAGTTGAACTAGGCAAGCAATTAGCCAATTCAATTCTTGATGAAATAGAGTCAAAAACCGTAAATTCCCATGATTGTTCAACAGAGTTTTTATTAAATCACTTTTTGAAGAATAAATAGAGTTATTATTATCGGCTTAAGAAAATGAAAACACACTTCAAACCCTTGATTTTTTATAAAACCAAGGGTTTTTTATGTAACTAGTTCTAAGTCAACTTTTTTTGCCACATTTGATGCTAATTTCCTCTACTTATTTATCAACAGTTGTTATGATAATGTCATGGACTATTCGTTTGATTATCAATTTTATAGCATAATAGAATCTAACATATTTCTAATAAAAAGTGATATTTGTTAATAATGTGTTATCAAAACACATTATTATTAACATTTCGTTAACATATTTATCGTTTAAATGTTAGAATTTTGCCAAAAATTACTAAACTAAACTAAACAAAAATGAAAACAATGAAAAATTGGTTACTCTCTGGATTACTGCTTATGGTAGTTTCGACGGTATTTTCACAAGGAAAAATCACTGGAACAATCACTGATGGTCAAAACTCATTGCCTGGAACAAATGTTGCTGTCAAAGGAACAAAAACAGGCACATCAACAGATTTTGACGGAAAATTTTCTATTAATACTACTGCTAATTCAGGAGAATTAGTTATTTCTTTTATTGGTTATGATGCCAAAACTGTTAAATTTTCGGTTTCAACCGGAGGAACTACAGATTTAGGCACCATCGTTTTAACTGCTACTTCAAATGAATTAAGCGAAGTTATTGTAACATCTGGAGTTATAGATGTTGCAAAAGACAGAAAAACGCCTGTTGCTGTTTCTACTATTAAAGCATCTGAAATTCAAGAAAAACTAGGAACGCAAGAATTTCCTGAAATTTTAGTAAACACACCTTCTGTTTATGTAACTAAACAAGGTGGTGGTTTTGGAGATTCTAGAATTAACATTCGTGGATTTGATCAAAGAAACGTAGCTGTCATGATTAATGGAGTTCCTGTAAATGATATGGAAAACGGAGCTGTTTATTGGAGTAACTGGGCAGGTTTGTCTGATGTTACATCAGCAATGCAGGTACAAAGAGGTTTAGGTTCTTCTAAATTGGCTATTTCATCGGTGGGCGGAACAATAAATGTTATAACAAAATCTTCTGATATGAAAGAAGGAGGAGCAGTTTCAACAGGTTTTGGTAATGCAAATTATTTTAAAACGCAAGCATCTTACAATACAGGAATTATGAAAAATGCTTTTTCAGCTTCGGTCTTGTTAAGCTCTACAACAGGTGACGGTTATGCTGATGGAACTAAATTTGAAGGAAAGAATTATTTTATTGCTTTTGGATACAAACCAAATGCTAAACATGATTTCCAATTTACTTTTACAGGTGCTCCTCAATGGCACAATCAAAGAAGTTATGCGAATCCAATTTCAGAATACATAAAATACGGCAATCCTGCTGAAAATAAGCCAAATATCAAATACAGTTCTGACTGGGGTTATAAAAACGGAGAGGAATATGCTTGGACAAGAAACTTCTATCACAAACCTGTAATGTCATTCAACTGGGATTATAAAATCACTGAAAAATCAAAATTATCATCTGTAGTTTATGGCTCTTGGGGTCGTGGTGGAGGAACAGGGAATATTGGTAAAAGCCCATTCGCCTACAAAACTGCAAATGGTTTAGTTCCTTTTGATGAGTTTGTAAAATTTAACACTGGGCAACCTAATAGTATTGGCACACCACTTTCTCCAAGTACAATTGCGGGACATACTGGAGAGTTTATTACAAATAGAACTACTGGTTTTACCAGAAGAGCCTCTATCAATTCGCATGACTGGTATGGAGCTGTAATTGATTTTAATACAAAACTAAGCGATAAATTAGTACTTGATTTTGGAGTTGATGCTAGAAGTTATGTAGGATATCACTTTAGAAACATCAATGATAGATTGGGAGCAAGTGTGTATTACGATAATGTTAATGTTAACAACCAACCGGCAGGTAGATATTTGTATGAAACCTATTCAGCTTCACCAAGTTTGAATCCGTGGACAGATGTTAAAAACCAAGAAAAAATTGAATACAACAATAATGGTTATGTAAGATGGTATGGTGCCTTTACTCAATTAGAATATTCTAATGACAATCTTTCTGCTTTTTTCCAAGGAGCAGTTTCTCAACAAGGATTTCAAAGAGAGGACACATTTATATATAAAACTACTGATCCGCTTTATAAAACCGATTTCGAAAACATTCTTGGAGGTAACGTTAAAGCAGGAGTAAACTATAATATCAGCGAACAACAAAATGTGTTTTTCAATTCTGGTTATTATTCAAAACAACCAAATTTCCAGGCTGTTTATCCAAACAATAAATCTATTGTTGGTGAAAACTTAACAAATGAAAAAATATTTGGTGTAGAAGCAGGATATGGTTTCCGTTCAAGAATGTTTAATGCTAAATTAAATTTGTACTATACTTCTTGGAAAGATAGATACCAAAGAGCTTCTGATGCAGACGCACTTAACGTTGGTGGTTATTATGATTACACTGGAATCACAGAGATTCACTCTGGTGTTGAGTTAGAAATGAATGCAAAACCATTGCCTAAATTAAACATAAATGCAATGATTTCTGTTGGTGATTGGACTTATAGCGGAAACTCTATCAGTAATAGATATGATGCAAATAATGAGCCAATTGATGGAGCAGCTAAGACTTTATATTTAGACGGTCTAAAAGTAGGGGATGCTGCACAAACAACTGCAAGTATTGGAGCATCTTACGAGGTTCTAACAAGAGTATCTTTTGACGCAAACTACAGAGTTGCTCAAAAATTATACGCTACAATTGATCCTGCTAAATTTACTACTGAAGTAAATACTGGTACTTTAGAATTACCTTCTTATGGTTTGATGGATGCTGGGTTCAATTACAAAATGTTGGTTGGAAAAAACGGGGATGATTCACTTAATTTTAGATTAAATGTGAATAACGTTTTAGACGAAGTATATATTTCTGAATCTAAAACTAATAATTTCACGACTCCAACAAGTACAAACTATAATGGAGTTAATGTTACTAACCAAGTATACTTCGGATTTGGAAGAACTTGGAACTTTAGTTTACGTTACAATTTCTAAAAGAAACCCAATAATTACAAAAACGGCATCGCTTCATTGCAGATGCCGTTTTTTTTTATTCTTTTTTTATCTATATTTGTTAAAACAAAAAATATTTTATGTACGAAATCATTCAAAAATTGCATTCTGGCTTTGCTTATTTAGCCTTTTTATTATTAGTAATTGCGGTTGTCAATTCATTCATTGGACTATTTTCCAAAAAAGAATTTACTGAAAGAGACCGTAAAATTGCACTATTTGGTTTAGCAGCAATACACACTCAATTACTCATTGGTTTAATTGTTTATTTCGTTTCTCCATTAGGATTTTCTTCTTTAGGCCAAATGAAAGATGCGGCATTAAGACTAACTTCTTTAGAGCATCCGTTAATGAATCTAATAGGGATTACATTGATTACCATTGGTTGGATGAAACATAAAAAATTGACGACGAGCGATTCAAAATTCAAAACTTTTTCTATTTATTATGGTTTAGGATTAGTTATAATTTTGAGTAAAATTCCTTGGGGATTGTGGTTCTAAAAAAACAAAGAAAAGTCCTGAAAAGGACTTTTTTTACCTAGGTATGGTTTTTGCTAAATTGAGTTTAACTAAAAGTTTAAAATGAAAAAATTAGTCACGCTTTTTCTTTCCATTTCCATTGTTGGTCTTGTAATGAGTCAAAACTTGATTACAGACAAGCAAAAATCTACGGCATCTAAAGACACTATCAAAAAAAGTAAAATGCTTGTTTTGTCACCAGAAATCGCAGTGGATAGTGTATTTATTGTAAATGGAAACTTCAAATTCTACAAAAAAGACGCTCACGCCTCTTATTATGCCAATAAATTTAACGGTAAAAGAACTTCAAGCGGAAGAAGATTCGATAATAACAAATATACTGCGGCGCACAAAAAACTACCCTTTGGAACCAAAGTTCGAATCACCAACGAAGCCAATGGGAAATCTGTAATCGTAGAAATCATCGACAGAGGACCATTTGTAAGATCAAGAGAAATAGATCTTTCTAAACGCGCTTTTATGGAAATTGCAAGCAACAAATCATCTGGAGCAGTAATAGTGACTATTGAGGTGCTTCAAAAATAATTATTTCCAATTCGCAAAAGGATTCTTGCTTAAATAAGAATTATAATATCTATTGTCATTAGTCACTTCTTTACCAAGCCAAAACGGTTTTTCGAAAGTTTCGGTTTCTGAATCAAGCTCAATTTCGGCCATAATCAGCCCTTCATTTTCGCCGTAAAATTCGTCAATTTCAAAGATGTGTGTGCCGACTTTTACTTCAAAACGGGTTTTGTCGATAACACCTTTTTCGCACAAGAGCAATAATTTTTGTGCTTCAACAACCGGAATTTCCTTTTCCCATTCAAAACGAGAAATACCCGACTCATTTGAGGCTCCTTTTATGGTCAGAAATCCTTTATCTCCTTTTATCCGAACTCTAACTGTTCGTTCTGGAACAGAGCTCAAATAACCTTGTGTAATTCGGTTTTGTGCAAAAGCTGCTGCCTTAAAAGCATCTGAAGTCGTGAGGAATTTTCTTTCTATTTCTATCATTTTGTCATTGCGAGGAACGAAGCAATCTTTTATAGATTTTCGTTTGATTTATTCTTAAAATTTATTTTATCCAGTCTATTTGTCATTTCGACGAAGGAGGAATCTCAACAAAATTGAGCAACTAACAGCGATTCTACATGTGTCGGACTAACAAAAATAAAGAAGTCTAATTCTTTAAATTCATGGTTGTCCGATAAAATCAAAGTATAGTCCCTACGGGACAAATTTTCGATTTATAACTATCTTGCTACCAATATTTAACCTCTACGAGGTATGCTCCGTTAGGAGCTAAATGTTGGTAGAATAAAAATAAATCCAACCCAGTTCAAATGTCCCGTAGGGACTATATAGGTTAGGGTAATTATCTTTTTTAAAATTTAAATCGGATAACAATCCTTTAAATTATATTTTGTTACGGATAAGAATTTACAATTTATGTCAAATGTAAAAAATTTCTAAACGTATCTCTGAATAATAATTTACATAAATTTGTAATATCATTTTAAGTTAGTGTGATTTTGTCATTTCGACGAAGGAGAAATCACATATCGTGAGCAACAAATGAGATTTCTCCTTCGTCGAAATGACAAATAGATGCCTGAAATGAATCCAAATAGAAAAATTATCCATATTGATATGGACGCTTTCTTTGCTTCGGTAGAGCAAATGGATAATCCTCAGTTGCGCGGAAAACCTGTTGCTGTTGGTGGTGCAGAAAACCGTGGCGTGGTTGCTGCGGCAAGTTATGAAGCCAGAAAATTTGGAGTTCGAAGTGCAATAAGCGGTGTTTTGGCTAAGAAGAATTGTCCTGATTTAATTTTTGTAAGACCTCGATTTGAACGTTACAAAGAAATATCAAATAAAATTCGGAAAATCTTTAACGAATACACGGATTTGGTTGAGCCGCTGTCGCTTGATGAAGCGTATCTTGATGTCACTGTAAACAAAAAAGGAAATCCGAGCGCCACTTTATTGGCACAAGAAATCAGATTGCGAATTCTCAACGAAGTGGGTTTAACAGCTTCGGCAGGGATATCAGTCAATAAATTTGTGGCAAAAATTGCTAGTGATTTCAATAAACCGAATGGTCAAAAAACGGTAAATCCTGATGAGGTTATTTCTTTTTTGGAAGTATTGCCCATCCGAAAATTTTATGGAGTTGGGAAAGTGACCACTGAAAAAATGTATCAATTAGGCATTTTTACCGGATTGGAATTAAAAAGTAAATCCTTGGAATTTTTGGAGAAACATTTCGGGAAATCAGGTAATTTCTATTATAATGTCGTGCGAGGCATTCACAACAGTGAAGTGAAACCGGATAGAATTACTAAATCTGTAGCTGCCGAACATACTTTTGACATTAATTTATCCTCCGAGATTTTTATGATGGAGCAATTGGAAAACATTGCAACTTCATTGGAAAAACGCTTAAAAAAATACAATATTGCAGGCAAAACAGTTACTTTAAAAATAAAATACAGTGATTTTACGCAACAAACCCGAAGTAAAACCTTGCCTTATTTTATTTCTGACAAAGGATTGGTTTTAGAAACTGTGAAGGAACTTTTATACCAAGAACGAATGAAAGATTCTGTTCGGTTGTTGGGAATTTCTTTAAGTAATTTAAATACGGAAGAGAAAAAGACAGTTGTGGTACAGTTAAAATTTGCTTTTTAATCACAAAAAAACCACGCCGAAAAGCGTGGTTTTGAAACTTAAAAAAAAGTTTTGATTTATTTTCGGCTCAGTTTAGACAGCAATCTTAAAAACTCAATATACAACCAAACTAAAGTTATCATTAAGCCCATAGCGGCGAACCATTCCATATATTTTGGCATTTTTTGTTCTACTCCTTTTTCCATTCGATCAAAATCTAAGAATAAATTTAATGCAGCAATTACAATCACAAAAACACTGATGCCAATGCTCATCATCGAATTGCCGTAATGAACAGGAACAAAACTGGTAAACATGGAGAACAGCCAAGAAATCAGGTAATACGTTGCGATGGCTAGCGTTGCCGCTACAACAACCGATTTAAACTGCTCCGTTACTTTTACGATTTTAAATTTATACAATCCTAAACAAACAGCAAATGTTACAAAAGTGGCGCCAACGGCCTGAATTACTATTCCTGGATACTTGTTTTCGAAAATTGCGGAGATACCTCCAATAAACAAACCTTCAAATAAGGCATAGCCAGGAGCTAAAACCGGGGAATACTGAGGTTTAAAAGCAGCAATTACTACTAAAATTAATCCCACAATTGCTCCTCCAAAAGTTGGGACAATGGGGTTCATTCCGTTAAAAGTCATCCACCAAATAACAATGGCAGATGCTGAAAGTAATAAAAACAAGATTAAAGTTTTATTGATTGTTCCAGCCAAAGTCATATCTTGGTTATAATCAATAAGTGTTGCGTGATGCACTTCATCATTTTTTGAAGCTGTTGTCGCCGAAAAAGATTTATTGTTTAAAAACGGATTATTCGATTTGAAAGCCATACTGTTTTAGATTTGTTTTTACCAAAGATATATTAAAAAATAAAATAAGTCCAAAAAAAATCCGCCTTGTTTAATTTCTAAACAGACGGATTTGTTTGGGTATAGAGAGTACTATGAAATTTCAGAAACTCTCAATGTGTTTACCATTCCTTTATCTTTTAATGGCATTGCAGCCAGATTAATTAGAAACTCACCTTTGGCAACATATCCTTTTTCTCTTGCTATTTCATTAACATCAGCAATAGTTTCATCGGTGCTTTTCATCTTATCGTAAAAATAAGATTTTACACCCCATAATAAATTGAGTTGTGTAAGGATTCTTTTATTTGAAGTAAAAACAAGAATATGAGCTGATGGTCTCCAAGCCGAAATCTGGAAAGCAGTATAACCACTATTAGTCAAAGTACAAATGGCTTTTGCTTCGATAATATTTGCCATTAGGGCTGCATGATGACAAATCGTTTTTGTGATAAAACGGTTTGTTCTTACTTGAGGCGTGTTTTGTGGTACTTTAATAAGTGGAGAATCTTCAACAGCTTCAATGATTTGGGTCATTTTTTCAATAACCTGAACAGGATAAAGACCAGTGGCTGTTTCTCCAGAAAGCATCACCGCATCAGCACCATCCATAACAGAGTTGGCAACATCATTTACTTCTGCACGAGTTGGTGTCAGGCTGGTAATCATGGTTTCCATCATTTGGGTGGCAACAATTACCGGAATTCGAGCAGTTTTTGCTCTAAGAATTAATTCTTTTTGTACAAGCGGCACTTCTTGCGCTGGAAGTTCAACACCTAAATCACCACGAGCAACCATTAAAGCATCACAATACGCGACAATTTTATCGATATTCTCTAGTGCTTCCGGCATTTCTATTTTTGCAATAATAGGAATTTTATGTTCTGAATGTTCTGCAATTAACTCCTGTAAATCCTGAAGATCTCTTGGTGTTTTTACAAATGAAAGCGCAATCCAGTCTACATTTTGTCCAATAGCAAAAATTGCATCGGCAATATCTTTCTCTGTCAAAGCAGGCAACGATATTTTTGTATTCGGAAGATTGACTCCTTTTTTAGATTTCAATTCACCACCTTGAATTACTCTGGCAATAACTTCTGTTTTTTTGTCGGTTTCAACAATTTCGAAAATAAGTTTACCGTCATCGAGCAAAATACGTTCTCCTGGATTTACATCGTTTGGAAAATTTTTGTATTTCATAAAAACTTTTTGGGCTGTCCCTAAAATGTCTTCGGCAGTTGTAAACGTAATTAAATCGCCATCGTTTACGATTACACCATCTTCCATAATACCTACACGAAGTTTGGGGCCTTGTAAATCACCAAGAATTGCAGTGGTATAACCAAACTCTTCATTGAGGCCTCTAATAAGAGCGATTTTTGTTTTTACATCATCATAATCAGCATGAGAAAAATTGATTCTAAACACGTTTACACCTGCGTCAATCATGTCTTTTATGATTTCTCGCGTACTGCATGCAGGTCCAAGTGTGGCTACAATTTTTGTTTTTTTGTTTGTTGACATTGATATTAAAAAATTAAATTATTTTTTGATTTTATTTTATTTGTTTCGACTTTATAAACGGTCGATATGCTGTCGATTGTGTTTAATAGAAGTTGTATTGCTGTCACATCCATTCCTTCTTCTACGTTTTCTATTTTTAAAAAATAATCGACTTTTTTAAATTCCGGAAGTAAATATACTTTTGTTGAAACTTCTAGATTTATGTTCGAAAATAGATTTTGGCTATTCTCATTTTTTTGTTGAATCACTTCATTTTTATTTTGAATCAAATTCCAAGAAATTGCTTTTTCGTTATCGTAAAAATAAAATCTCGAGAATTTTGTCTCTCCTTCTTTTATATTAATTTGAATCTCATCCTTATTTTTGCTTAAATTTATCGGGAGTTTTTGATTAATAAAATAGGCTAATCTATAGTCTTCTAATGAAGTATGAATAGCAATAAGATAATAATCTATCTCGTCAAATTCGCCTAAATCTAATTTATGAATAGCCATTTCAAGAAAAAAATAAGGTGCAAATATAGTATTTCTATTGAAGCATTAACCTCACAGATCAGATGTTTTTTCTATTTTAAAAACGAAAACGTTATAGTATAAGGAAATTTCACCTATTTATTATCAATTTTTTTTTGAAACGCAAAATAGGCACGTTGAGATGCTTTTTCTTCAGCTTTCTTTTTAGAGGTTGCTCTGGCTTTAGCAATTACTTTATCATCGATGCTCAGTTTTACACCAAAAAATCGTTGTCCATCGATTCCGTTATCCTCAAAAATATCATAATGAAATTGTTTCTTTTCTTTTTGGCACCATTCAATCAACAGACTTTTGTAACTAATCACTTTTCCCTCAAGTCTGGCAATATCCACATAAGGAATAACGACTCTTTTTTGAATAAACTTTTCGCAGTATTCATAGCCTCGGTCAAGATAAATTGCCCCAATTAAAGACTCAAAAAGATTCCCGTGGATATTATCTCCAAAATGTTGTACTGGAACTTTGCTATGTATGAATCCAACGAGATTTAAATCTTTCCCTAGTTCGTTTAAATGTTCTCTGCTAACAATTTTGGAACGCATTTTTGTTAAATAGCCTTCATCGCCAGCAGGAGCTTTGTTAAACAAATGTGCAGCAATAACTGAACTTAACATAGCGTCACCTAGAAATTCTAATCGTTCATAATTAATTGCATTTCCTTTTTCGTCCTGCTTATTTGAGGAGCGATGTGTGAATGCTTTTTTAAAGTAATCCAGATTTATTGGAACAAATCCTAGAATTTCACTCATAGCATCAAAAAAAATCCCGTCTTCAAGAGAACGGGATTTCGAAAATATTTTTCTGATTATTCTCATTAACTAGAAATCTAATCTTTTAACCAATACACAGGCATTATGTCCACCAAAACCAAAAGTATTGCTCATCAGAACATTCACATCTCTTTTTTGGGCAACATTAAAAGTAAAGTTTAGTTTAGCATCAATGTTTTCATCATCGGTAAAATGATTTATGGTAGGAGGAATAATTCCGTGTTTAATCGAAAGGATTGACGATATGGTTTCAATAGCACCAGCTGCACCAAGTAAATGGCCAGTCATTGATTTTGTAGAGTTCAAATTCATTGTATAAGCGTGTTCGCCAAAAACATGCAGAATAGCTTTTGATTCTGCTAAATCACCAAGAGGTGTTGAAGTCCCGTGCATATTTACACCATCAACATCTGTAGGTTTTAATCCTGCATCTCTTAAACAGTTTAGCATTACATTTTTTGCGCCTAATCCTTCCGGATGTGGAGCTGTAATATGATAAGCATCCGCAGACATTCCGCCTCCACCAATTTCGCAATATATTTTTGCTCCACGAGCTACAGCATGTTCGTATTCTTCAAGAATTAAAGCGCCAGCACCTTCGCCTAAAATAAAACCATCACGGTCTTTATCCATAGGTCTGGAAGCAGTTTTTGGATCGTCATTTCTTGTTGAAAGCGCGTGCATGGCATTAAATCCGCCCATTCCTGCAATAGTTACTGCCGCTTCTGAACCACCAGTTATCATAGCGTCTGCGTGACCCAATCGAATGTAATTGAAAGCGTCAATAATAGCATTTGTTGAGGAAGCACAAGCTGAAACGGTTGTGAAATTTGGGCCTCTAAATCCGTATTTGATAGAGATATGACCACCAGCTATATCGGCAATCATTTTCGGAATAAAGAAAGGATTGAATCTAGGTGTTCCATCTCCTTTGGCAAAATCAAGCATTTCATTTTGAAATGTTTCCAATCCGCCAATTCCTGAACCCCAGATAACTCCAACTCTGTCTTTATCTAATTTTTCTAAATCGAAACCAGCATCTTTTACAGCTTCTTCTGCAGTAACTATAGCATATTGAGCATATCGATCCATTTTCCGAGCTTCTTTCCGGTCTATGAAGTCTTCAGCATTGAAGTTTTTCACTTCACATGCAAACTGGGTTTTATGCTTTGAAGCATCATAATGAGTTATGTTTGCGGCTCCACTAACACCATTAATTAGACCATTCCAATATTCTTGAATATTATTTCCTATTGGAGTAAGCGCACCCAAACCTGTAACTACAACTCTTTTTAATACCATAACATAGGGTGTTTTTTTATATATTTCAACAAATAAAACCCATGCTTTCTATCTGTATTATTACTACAAAAGAGCCATGGGTAATTCTATTTTAAATATTATTGTGATTGAAATTCAATCCGAAATTTAGTTTTAAAAATAATAACACCCGTTTACAATCAAGCAAACGGGTGTTTTTTATTATTATTTCTTAGCTTCTTCTATATAAGAAATCGCTTGACCTACAGTAGCAATGTTTTCTGCTTGATCGTCTGGAATTTGAATATCAAATTCTTTTTCGAATTCCATAATAAGCTCTACAGTGTCTAATGAGTCAGCTCCTAAATCATTAGTGAAGCTAGCTTCTGTTACAACTTCGTTTTCGTCAACACCTAATTTGTCTACGATAATAGCTTTTACTCTTGATGCAATGTCTGACATAATCTTTAATTTTAAAATTTAATTTGTTGGCAAAAATAAAAAACTTTATTTTAAAACAACTATTTAGTTAATAAATGTGTCAGCTAATTTATAAAATAAATTTCACAAAGACTTCATAATGTTATTTATTATCATTTTTTATGCTTTTTTTTGCATAAAAGAAATCACTTTAGATATGAAGAAAATAGTAATTTTCGCTTCTGGATCGGGGACTAATGCCGAAAACATCATAAAATATTTTGAGACTAAAGAGACTGGAACTGTTGTTTCCGTTTTTACCAATAATCCAAATGCGAAAGTTCTTGAAAGAGCCAAAAACTTTCAAGTTCCAACAGAAATTTTCTCTAAAGAAGAATTATTTGAAAGCAAAGTACTACAAAAGCTAAATAATTTGGCGCCCGATCTGATAGTTCTCGCCGGGTTTCTATTAAAATTGCCCAAAAGTATCATTGAATCTTATCCTAATACCATAATAAATATTCATCCCGCCTTGTTGCCCAAATATGGCGGAAAAGGAATGTATGGCATGAATGTGCACAAAGCGGTTGTTGAAAATCAAGAAAAAGAAACCGGAATTACCATTCATTTTGTCAACGAGAATTATGACGAAGGAAATATTATTTTTCAAAAAAAGGTGTCTTTAACCAACACCGATTCGCCAGAAAGTGTGGCTGAAAAAATACACAAACTCGAGCAAGAAAATTTCCCATCGGTAATTGAGGAAATTTTAAAGTAACTAATGTCACCCTGAGCGCAGTCGAAGGGCTAAATCCTAAATCTAAAATTGGAACACGACGTACACATTTATACGGATGGCGCTGCCAAAGGAAATCCCGGACGAGGCGGTTACGGCGTTGTGATGGAACTCGTGGGAACGCCGCATAAAAAGGAATTCTACGAAGGATTTCGCCATACTACGAACAACAGAATGGAATTGCTGGCGGTAATTGTTGGCCTTGAAAAGTTGAAAAACCCCAATATGAAAGTTTTAATCGTTTCGGATTCTAAATATGTGGTGGATTCTGTTTTAAAGAAATGGGTTTTTGGCTGGGAGAAAAAAGGGTTTGCCGGCAAGAAAAACCCAGATTTATGGAAACGATTGCTGGTTGTTTACAGAAAACACCAAGTCGATTTCAAATGGATAAAAGGGCACAACAACCATCCTCAAAACGAGCGTTGTGATGAATTGGCTGTAATGGCATCAATGCAGGAAAAACTTTCTGTGGATGTTTTTTATGAGAAGGAAGAAACTAAACTTTTATAGTAACTTCTAATCTATATTTTTATATCAGTCCTTTTGATGTTTTTAAAGAAAACTTCACTACTTTCACGGGTAAGAAATTAAAAATCTAATCTTAATTGTCAAGACTTACAATGCTTAGAAAATTTGTCTTCATATTTTTTTTCCTTTCTTTTGTGCCAACTACCATTGTTGCCCAAAATTTAGAATTTGACGGAGGTTTCATTCTGTTTAGGGAAGCTAAAACCAAAGAACCTGTCTTAATCATAAATGATTCATTGGTTTATAAAGGGGTTAAAGCAATAAAAAGTCCATTTAAGCATACTGAATATCCAGACAAACTTCAAGGCTATAAATTCTTTAATATTGAAGACAAAACGTATCTTGTTAATGATGGTTGTGGGCCAGTTTTAGAATTCAGAAATGATTCTATAGTGAAAATCAACAATGCTTATTTGCAACGCAATCAATACCGTGCTGTTCAATTTGTTTACAAGAACGAAATTTACTTTTTTGGAGGTTATGGGCTTTTCACAACTAAAAATATTTTGACAAAATATAATTTTAAAACTCGCGATTGGATTGAAGTTCAAACTCGTGGAGAAAATGTCCAAGAACCTCGAACAGCAGCCTATAGTTTCATAAAAGGAAATGATTTGTATGTTTTTGGAGGAGTTACTTCGGATGTAAACAATGTACCGGATGTTAAACCATTAGACGATAAAGTATGGCGTTTGCATTTACCAACGATGCATTGGGATTGTGTTGGTAAATATGAACCTATCTCAATGAAAACAGAACCTGAGGTAGTAATACACGATTCAGTAAAACTTTATTTTTGTTCCAAAAATTTTTACGAAATTGATTACTTTACTAACAAAATTTACACCTATGAATGCAACTATTTCCCCAAAGTATTGTCTTTCTATATTGAAGGCAAAACTATTATTGGAGTGTATCAAGTTGGTTCAAAAACATTTTTTCATGCAGGGGATATAAACGAATTTAAAGGCAAACTAAAATCAACTAACGTTTTTATTTCTCCTTTAGACGACTCGAACAAGATTATGTTTGCAGCGTCAATCTCAATATTGTTGATTATCCTGATAGTTCCCTTTAGGAAAAGATTAAAAGCAATTGCTAAACCCTTTAGAGGAATTACTTATAACCAACAAAAACAGATTTTTTTATTTAAAGGAAAGACAATAACATTATTTGAAGAACAAGAGAAAAAAGTATTGTTATTCCTCTTAGACCATCAAAATCAATTTGTTTCTTTAAATGAACTCAATCAATTGTTTGAAAATAATAGCGGTACCGAAACCATTTCGGCAACGGTAAAAAGGAGGGAACAAGCAATTAATGGATTACTTGCCAAGGTTTCAAAAATAACTGGTATTGACGAAATAGAGTTGGCAATAGAAAGAAAGAATGAAATAGACAAACGAATAAAAGACATTATGCTGTTGACAAATCTGTTGAAATTGAAATAAAACAAAATTAATCTAGTCTGAAACAAGATAAAACGCTCAAAATGGGGCGTTTTTTTATTTTATTACATTTCTGTTTATCAGCGAATTACTGTTTTAAAAATAACGGAAAATACAGTTTCCAACGATTTTTGTAAGGCAAAAGGAGGATTTTATGAAATTTGAAATAATAAAAAACATAGGACCTTTCATCTGAAATACTACTATTAAAAACGCTTAACAATATAGATTTCCTTGCCTCATTTTATCATTAACAACAAACTATAAAAACTTAAAATTATGAAAAAAATAATTACCCTTTTATCGATTATTAGCACAACTTTTATTTTTGCACAAATACCATCGTATGTTTCCTCTAATGGATTAGTTGGATATTGGCCTTTTAATGGAAATGCTACTGATGAGAGCGTTAACGGAAATAATGGAGCGGTAAACGGGGCGACATTAACAACAGATAGATTTGGCAATATCAATGCTGCATACCAACTTGACGGAATAAATGATTTCATTGCTTTGGGTAACTGGTTCAATCATTCAACTTTTTCTATCTCAATCTGGATCAAGCCTGATAATCAAACCGGACACGCTGTTATAATTGATAATAACCATAGTGGAAGTGATAATTGGGTTTGTCAGACGATTACAGATTACGCTACAAACGGATATAACTTTTTGAATTCGAGTACTTTCTTTCCACAAACAAATAATTGGTCTCATATAGTATTAACATCTAATGGTAGTTTAATTCAGGTATTTTTAAATAATGTTTTGGTATCTCAAACAAATACGACAATCTCATATGTTTATCCATCTAAATTGAATTTAGGATATTGGGTGGTTGATAATGCAAGGTTTTGGAAGGGAATTATGGATGATGTTTGTATTTGGAATCGTGCTTTAACTCAGGAAGAAATAACAGGATTATATTATTCTGAAATCACTTGTCAGTCTTTGGTTATTAATACTGGTGTTCTAAGTTTTAATCCACCAACTTACAGTAATACGGCAACAATTTATCCAAATCCGGCAAATGACCATATCACCATTGATTGCGGCAATTTAGCTAATGTGAGCGGTTGGATTATTAAAATCAGTAACATATTGGGACAAGAAGTATTTAGCGGAGCAATGAATACCCAACAATATGTTGTGCCTTTAAATACTTGGACTGGTCAGGGTATATATTTCGTAAAAATTTATGATGCTTCGAACAACTTAATGAACACGAAGAAAATTATACTTCAATAATTAATAAAACCTTGTTTATCTATAAATAGAAGAAATAATTATAACATTAATATTGTTTAAAGATTCGATTTAAGTTTCCCCATTCCTTTTTAAAAACTCATAAGATGTTTAAAAAAGTAATAACAACAGATTGTTTAGATTCAATTAACATTGCCATAATTAAAACCTTGCAGGAATTAAATATTCCAAACATTCAGCATTCAAATTATTGTGATGAAACATTTTTAAAAATTAAAAAAGCGCAAATTGACTCCGAACCCTTTGATTTGCTGATTGCTGATTTAACTTTCAAAAAAGATCATCGAAACGAAAAATTACAATCAGGAATGGAATTAATTCGTGCAGTAAAAAAAATGCAACCAACTTTAAAAATCCTTGTTTTTTCCATTGAAAATAAAACATATCGTATCAATAAACTGATTGAAAATGAAGGGATAAATGGTTACGTTCTAAATGGGCGCAACGGTATTTCCGAACTCAAAAAAGCAATTCAGAGTGTTTATTTCAATGATGCAGTTTTTCTTTCTCCAACTATTACCAATCAAATAAAGGACAAGGCTTTGCTGGAAATTGAAAACTATGATATTGAACTGCTAAAGTGTCTTTCAAAAGGTCTAACTCAAGATAAAATTGCATATCAATTCAAGAAAAATGAAATTATACCTTATGGAAGTAGTAGCATTGAAAAGCGCATTAACAAATTAAAAATTTTATTTAGAGCAAAAAATAATACTCATTTAATTGCCTTAACTAAGGATTTAGGAATGATTTAACATCAAAAATTTTTAACCGTTTTTCAAATTATTTAAAGTGTTCTTGCTTTGACCTTGTACAAAAAGGGCAAACATAATACACAAAAACAATTCATCTCATGCTTAGTTCTTGTCAAACACTAACAACCATCCTCAAAACGAGCGTTGTGATGAACTTGCCGTTATGGCATCGATGCAGGAAAAACTTTCTGTGGATGTTTTTTATGAAAAGGAAGAAACTAAACTTTTGTAAAAACCTATAATATTGATTCTTTTGTAACTTCAAACTTATTTACTGCATTTCCTTTTTAATTTCAAAGATATTGATTGTTATCACCTTAGCTTTCGGTGCTTTAAACCTGCCTTAAGATTCACTTAAATATCCATATTTCAGGCAATTATAACTAGTGTTTTAGTCTAATCCCGCGTAACTTTGAATCATTAAATTTAAAAAAGATGAAAAAAGTAGTTTTTGTACTCGTAGGATTAGCTTTATTTGGTTGCAAGAAAGAAGAAGCCAAAGATGATTTCTCAACAAAACCCGTTGTAGAGAAAACGGAACTCGCCAAAAAAGCAGATAATTTCTTTAAATCTATTTCAACTGTTGAAAGCACTACAATTGCGCAGAATAAAATTGATTTAGGGAAAAAATTGTATTTTGACAAAGCTTTGTCAAAAAACGGAACCGTAAGTTGTAATTCTTGTCACAATCTGGCAACTTTTGGGGTGGACAACAAATCTTTTTCTGTTGGTGATACAGGACAATTAGGAGGAAGAAACTCTCCATCGGTTATTTATGCGTATTTGCACGGAATGCAATTTTGGGATGGTCGTGCCAAAGATGTTGAAGAACAGGCTGGTGGTCCACTTTTGAATCCAGTAGAACACGGAATTCCGAACGAAGCTTTTTTAGAAAAAAAATTAAGAGCAATTCCTGAATATCAAACTGCTTTTAAAAGTGTGTTTCCAAATGACAAAGAACCCTTAACTTTTGCAAATCTAACCAATGCGATTGGAGCATTTGAACGTCAATTAGCTCCTGAAAGTAAATTTGACAACTATTTAGACGGTGATGATAAAGCGCTAAATGACCAAGAGAAAAAAGGCTTAACAGCTTTTATCGACAATGGGTGTACCACGTGTCATGGTGGTGTTGCAATAGGTGGTCAATTGATGCAGAAATTTGGATTGTATGGTGATTATGCAAAACTAACACACAGCAAAAAAATAGATATGGGTGTTTATGACAGAACAAAAAAAGAAGGAGACCAATTTATGTTTAAAACACCAAGTTTAAGAAATGTAGAAAAAACATATCCTTATTTTCACGATGGTTCTGTTGCTTCGCTCAAAGAATCCATAATAATAATGGGGAAGTTACAATCTAATAAAGATATTTCAGATGCTGATGCTAATGATATGGAAGCATTTTTGAAAACATTAACCGCCGATGTTGATTCTAAATACAAAGAATAAATAATTTTGCCCTTCAATTCTTAATTTATTTGAACACAATTTTTAAAAGGTCTGACATTTATTTGTCTGACCTTTTTTTGGAAAAAGAAAGATGATTTTATAAAATAATCCGTTTTTATACTTCAAACTTATAAACTATCTTTGCCGCTTAATTCGAAATTGAAAAAATGAATAAATTATTGATTGTTGGAACCGTTGCTTTCGACGCTATTGAAACGCCTTTTGGCAAAACAGACAAAATTTTAGGCGGAGCAGGAACTTACATAGGACTTTCGGCTTCTCATTTTAAACTTCAATCTGCAATAGTTTCTGTTGTTGGCGATGATTTTCCACAAGAATATTTAGATTTATTGACAGATAAAAACATAGATATTTCAGGTCTTGAAGTGGTCAAAGGAGGAAAAACTTTCTTTTGGAGTGGTCGTTACCATAACGATTTGAATTCAAGAGACACATTGGATACCCAATTAAATGTATTGGCTGATTTTCAACCAAAAGTTCCTCAGAATTTTAAAACTGCCGATGTTGTGATGCTAGGAAATCTTCATCCTTTAGTTCAAAGCAGCGTTCTGGATCAAATGGATGTTAAACCAAAATTAGTAGTTCTCGACACCATGAATTTTTGGATGGATTGTGCTTTGCCGGAATTATTGGCTGTGATTAAACGAATTGATGTTATTACAATTAATGATGAAGAAGCGAGACAATTATCAGGAGAATATTCATTGGTAAAAGCAGCAGCAAAAATCCATACTATGGGACCAGAATATGTGGTTATAAAAAAAGGAGAACACGGCGCTTTGTTGTTTCACGACCACAAAATTTTCTTTGCCCCAGCTTTGCCATTAGAAGAAGTTTTTGATCCAACAGGAGCTGGAGATACATTTGCAGGAGGATTTGCAGGATATATTACGCAAAGCGAAAACGTATCTTTCGAAAATATGAAAAGCGCCATAATTTATGGTTCTAATTTAGCTTCTTTTTGTGTAGAAAAATTTGGAACAGAAAGAATGGTTGATCTTGAGAAAGACGAAGTGATTGCTAGATTGCAGCAATTTAAATCGCTAACTCAATTTGATATTGAACTTTAATAAAGTATGCCTCGAAATTTCGGGGCTTTTTTTGTTTAATGCTAAAGCATAAATTTTAAAACCATTAAGGTTCATTAAGACTTAATTTTCTTAACATCCTAATGGTTGAAACAGACAATTTAATTGTCAAACAATACAACTAACTACAAATTACAACAACACAATGAGCGACGCAATTAAACACGAATGCGGCATTGCCCTTTTAAGATTAAAAAAACCGTTAGAATTCTACAAAGAAAAATACGGCACCGCTTTCTACGGAATACAAAAAATGTATCTCCTAATGGAAAAGCAGCACAATCGAGGACAAGATGGAGCAGGTTTTGCAAGTATCAAACTCGATGTGGAACCAGGTGAAAGATATATAAGCAGAGTTCGGTCGAATGATGCTCAGCCTATTCAAGATGTTTTTGCCCAAATAAATGACAGGATAAATGAAGAATTAACATCACATCCTGAATATTTGGACGACGTAGCTTTGCAAAAAAGAAAAATCCCTTATTTAGGCGAATTGTTTTTAGGACACGTTCGTTATGGAACCTTTGGGAAAAATAGCATCGAAAGCGTTCATCCTTTTTTACGTCAAAACAATTGGATGCATAGAAATCTGATATTGGCTGGAAATTTCAATATGACTAATGTAAAAGAACTTTTTCAAAATCTTGTTGATTTAGGACAGCATCCAAAAGAAATGACGGATACGGTCACCGTAATGGAAAAAATAGGACATTTTTTAGATAAAGCGGTTATTGAATTGTATCAAGATTGCAAAAATGAAGGCTTGACAAAACAAGAAGCTTCTCCAGTAATTGCAAAAAGATTAGATATTGCCAAGATTTTGACCAGAGCCTCAAAAAATTTAGATGGTGGATATGCAATGGCAGGACTTTTGGGTCACGGAGACGCTTTTGTTTTTAGAGATCCTGCCGGAATTCGTCCAGCATATTTTTACGAAGATGACGAAATTGTGGTAGTGGCTTCGGAACGTCCGGTTATTCAAACGGTTTTCAATGTAGATTTCGAAAAAGTAAAAGAACTTCAACCAGGAAATGCCTTAATCATCAAGAAAAACGGAAAAGTTACAGAAGAAGAAATTCTTCCGGCAACCGTTAAAAAAGCGTGTTCTTTCGAAAGAATTTATTTCTCTCGTGGTAGCGATGCCGAAATATATCAGGAACGAAAAAACTTGGGAAAACTAATTCTTCCCACAGTTTTAGAAGCCATTGACAACGATACGGACAACACCGTTTTTTCTTATATTCCTAACACTGCCGAAACTTCTTTCTACGGAATGGTTGAAGCGGCTCAAGATTTTTTAAATCAAAGAAAAAATAATTACATTCTCGAAAACAGAAAAAAACTAACAAGAGAGAAACTCGAGGAAATCCTTTCTGTAAAAATCAGAACCGAGAAAGTAGCTATTAAAGATGCAAAACTGCGAACTTTCATCACTGAAGATAGTAGCCGAGATGATTTGGTTGCTCACGTTTATGATGTGACATATGGTGTTATAAAACCAACAGATAATTTGGTGATTATTGATGACAGTATCGTACGTGGAACGACACTCAAAATGAGTATCATCAAAATGATGGATCGTTTGAAACCAAAAAGTATTGTTGTTGTTTCATCGGCGCCACAAATTCGATATCCGGATTGTTATGGAATTGATATGGCAAAGCTTGAAGGATTGGTAGCGTTCAGAGCTGCATTAGAGCTTTTAAAAGAAAGAAATTTATACCACATCGTTGATGAGGTTTATGCTAAATGTAAAGAACAGGAAGATTTAATGGATCACGAAGTCGTTAATTTTGTCACTGAAATCTATGCGCCATTTCAGCCACAGGAAATTTCAGATAAAATAGCTCAACTTTTGAGTTCCCCTGAAATTAATGCCGAAGTGAAAATTATTTTCCAAACAGTTGAGAATTTACATATTGCTTGTCCGAAGAATTTAGGCGATTGGTATTTCACCGGAGATTATCCGACTCCTGGAGGCAATCGTGTTGTAAATAAGGCGTTTATGAATTTTTATGAAGGTAAAAATGCAAGAGCTTATTAAAAAAAAGGAATAGTTGAGCATTTCATCGACTTTTTAAGTATTTCATCTAATTTATTTGTTCAAATTATATTGTGATTATATCTTTGACTCACCATAATATTAGTAGGTTAAGTTTATGGTAGATTTGGGGCAAAAAGGGTGAAAGCAATTTCACCTTTTTTATTGGAATAAAGTCAAAGCCCCCTAACCCCCAAAGGGGGAATTTAAAAAAAAGGAAAACAAGAATAAATTCTTGGATTTAGCATAAAAAAAATAGGCAAGAAAAAAAGATTTATTAGTCTTTTTTTCTTGCCTATTGTGCTAATTCCCCCTTTGGGGGTTAGGGAGCTTATTTCGCTAAAGCATATCTTCTAGACACTTCAGCCCAGTTAATTACATTAAAGAAAGCTTCAATATAATCAGGTCTTCTGTTTTGATAATGCAAATAATAAGCGTGTTCCCAAACATCCATTCCCAAAATTGGAGTTCCGCCACAACCTATACCAGGCATTAAAGTATTGTCTTGATTTGGCGTTCCGCAAACTTCAAGTTTACCTTCTTTTAAACATAACCAAGCCCATCCTGAACCAAATTGTGTCGCTCCAGCTTTTGCAAAAGCAGCTTTAAATACATCGAAAGATCCAAAAGCGCTATCAATAGCAGCAGCTAATTCTCCTGTTGGCAATCCGCCACCGTTTGGAGACATTACTGTCCAAAACAAACTATGATTAAAATGCCCACCTCCGTTGTTACGAACAGCCATATTTTTCATGTCAAGATTTGTCAAAATATCTTCAATGCTTTTTCCTTCTAAATCCGTTCCTGCAATAGCGGCGTTTACGTTAGTGATGTAAGCATTATGATGCTTTGTGTGATGGATTTCCATCGTGCGTGCATCAATATGTGGTTCTAATGCGTCATAAGCATAAGGTAATTGTGGTAATTCAAAAGCCATAATATTGTTGTTTAAATGATTTATAAATATTTTATTCAAAATTAAACATTTAACTTTGGAATTGGAAATTCTATTTCGTTATAGTTTTATTAAATAAATTGATAGTTTGATAAACGTCACACTGAGCTTGTCGAAGTGAGGAGCTATTTCCTGCTTTCCGTTGCAATCTTTTTCAACCCTGTCAGGGTTTTCAACCCTGACAGGGTTTAGAAAAAGGATTTCCACTTCAATCAGGGCTAGGGCATTCTGGATAAAATGAACTTTCGGCATTCACAAACAAACCTATAAGGTTTTTAAAACCTTATAGGTTTAACAAACAACAAATAACTAATGCAAAGACCCTCATTCTCCATATACGACGCATCGGCAGGTTCCGGAAAAACCTATGCGCTCGTCAAAGAATACCTAAAAATCATTCTTGTTGCCAAGAAAAACGATGCCTATCGCAACATTCTCGCCATCACGTTTACCAACAAAGCGGTTCACGAAATGAAAAGTAGAATCGTAGGCAGTTTATCCGAGTTTTCAAAAGACAATCCAAGCGAAAAAGCCCAGGATTTAATGCAACATTTGGCAATAGAAACCCAGCTTTCCCTAATCCAAATCAAAACCAAATCTCAGCAAATCATCAAGCATATTATTCATAATTATGCTGCTTTTGATATTTCCACCATTGATAAATTTACCCACAAAGTAATTCGGGCGTTTGCCCACGATTTAGGTTTGCCAATGACTTTTGAAGTAACATTAGACACCGAAAACCTGCTCGTCGAAGCCGTCGACGCCATTATTGCTCAAGCTGGCGAAGACGAAACCTTGACCAAATTGCTCATCGATTTCACAATGGAAAAAACCGATGACGATAAATCTTGGGATATTTCTCGTGAGATTCTCGAAACGGGTCGTTTGGTTCTCAATGAAAATAACCGAAATGAAATCACCCATTTTCAAGATAAATCCATCACCGAATTTGTCGAAATAAAAAAGAAACTAGCAGAAGCCTGCAAAGTTTTGGAAAAAGAAAATGCAACTTTTGCCGAAAGCGCTTTGTTGTTAATTGAGAAAAATGGAATTGATACAAAATCCTTTTCAGGAGCTTATTTTCCTAAACATTTGCAAAGCATTCAGGAAGGAAAATTTAATCCAAAAAATAAAACCTACCACGAACCAGATGATATAAAAATCAATAAAACCGCCAAAGACGGCGCTTTAATCGAAAATATTATCCCTGAATTATTGCAAATTCTCGACACTGTTTATAAAAACTTCGAAAAGCGAGATTTCTATAAAGCATTCCTAAAAAATATAACGCCATTATCGTTGCTAAATACCGTCAGCAATGAATTGGCAAAAATTCAAAGCGAACAAAATGTGCTTTCCATTTCCGAATTTAACGCCATTATTCATCGGGAAATTCAAAACCAACCGGCACCATTTATCTACGAAAGATTGGGGGAGCGTTATCGTCATTTTTTTATCGATGAATTTCAGGATACTTCCGAAATGCAATGGCAAAACCTGATTCCGCTTATTGGAAACTCATTGGATGGAGAAGAAAACGGAGAAAAAGGGACTTTAATGATTGTGGGCGACCCAAAGCAGTCCATTTACCGTTGGCGAGGAGGCAAAGCAGAACAGTTTATTGCGTTGAGCAAAGACCAAAATGCTTTCAAAAATCATAAAAACGAGTTATTTCATTTAGATAAAAATTACCGTTCTTATTCGCAAATAATCGAATTCAATAATGACTTTTTTCAATTGTTGTCCAATGAATTCGAACACGAAGATTACAAGGATTTGTATGCCAATCATAGCTATCAAAAAAGCAATGCTAAAACAGGTGGTTATGTAAATATTTCTTTTATCCCAAAAACAGAAGAAAGCGAAGATGACGAAGAGGCTTTGGGTAAAACAGAATTGTATGTTTTGGCGACTTTAAACACCATTCAAAAAGCAGTGAAACAGGGTTTTGAATATAAGGACATTGTTATTTTGACCCGAAAACGCAAACAAGGAATTGCTGTTGCCAATTATTTAACGGAGCAAGGAATTCCGCTTTTGTCTTCAGAAACGTTGATGATTAAAAATGCCACCGAAGTTCGATTCATAATCCATTTATTAAAGTACTTAAAAAACAATTCAGATAAAGAATCAAAAGCCTATTTTTTGCATTATTTAGCGCAAAATAGCCAAGACAAATTTCCAATTCACGATTTTATAGCACAAGGAATGGCTAATGTAAATGAAATGGATTTCGAGAACTGGCTTGAGAGTTTTGATGTTAGCTTATCTTTTCAAAACATCAGAAAAAAATCATTGTATGAAGCGGTAGAAATTATCGTTTCGAAGTTCCTCCTCCCAGCCTCCTCCAAAGGAGAAGGAGACGAAATCCGAAAGTTAGGATATATGACTGGTGGAAATTATTCTCATTTGTTGATAGAAAAGGCCCAAGAAATGAGGAAAAATCCAACAGTTGCAGAAAAAATATTATGGTCAGAGCTAAAATCACAAGTTTTAGATTATAAGTTTAGGCAACAGCATTTAATAGATGATTTTATTGTTGATTTTGTCTGTTTGTCAAAAAAATTAATAATCGAAGTTGATGGAGATTATCATTTTACCGAAGAGCAAATTCAATTAGATAATGAACGAACAATCATTCTAAATGAATTAGGATATAAAGTAATTCGATTTACTAATAATGAAGTTTTAACGAATATTCATAACGTCCTAAATAAAATCCAACTAGAATTAAAGGAACAAGAAATATTTCAAAATTCCAACCTGCCAATTTCGTCTCCCTTCCCTTCGGGGAGGGCCGGGGAGGGGAATGCTTACGTTCAATATTTTCTAGACATCGTACTCGAACGAGATATTCGCAACCAAGCTGGAATATCAGACTTTTTAAATTATTGGGACAAAAATTCGGAGAAATTTAGCATTCCATCGCCCGAAGGTAATAATGCAGTTCGGATAATGACAATTCATACCTCAAAAGGATTGGAATTCCCGGTTGTGATTATGCCATTTGCCGATGAAGATTATAGTCGCAGTCCAAAAAATAAATTATGGATTGACACAGAAGTAGAGGATTTTGGACTGCCGAAAGTTTTAATAGATAATAGCAAGGCGGTAGAAGGTTTTGGAGAAACGGCAAAAGCTGTTTACAGTCTAAAGTCACAGGAAGAATTATTAGACAATATTAATATTTTATACGTGGCTTTGACTCGAGCCGAAGAACAATTGTATGTGATTTCGAATATGAATTTGGATTCTAAAGGTGTTGTGAAAAAGAATAATATGGCTGCTTTTTTTGTCAATTATTTGGTTAACAAAGGACAATTTGACGAAGATCAGCTGGAATACGAATTTGGAAACCCGACCAAATTGTCAGACGAGACAAAACACATTGATACATTAAAAACCATCCCTTTAGTTTCGGAGATTTTGAATCCAAGAAACATTAAAATCGCACAAAGAGAAGCTTTAATGTGGGGAACACATCAGCAAGAAGCTATAGAATATGGAAATGTAGTTCACGAGATTTTAGCTTTTGTGAAGACGAAAAACGATGTTGATTTAGCCATTATAAAAGCCGTCGAAAGTGGATTAATTACCATTAATCAAAAAGAAGTGGTTTATAAAACCATTCAGGAAATCGTAAATCACTCGGAACTTTCAACTTATTTTGCCGAAGGAAACGAAGTTTTGAATGAGCAAACGATTATTCAAAAAGAAGGCAAAACCATCAAGCCAGACCGAATGGTTTTGACAAACAACAAGGAAGTTTACCTTTTGGATTATAAAACTGGAACTCACAATCCTAAATATCAATTACAATTGGAAAATTATCAAAATGCCATTGAATTAATGGGTTATAAAGTTGTAAAAAAAGCACTTATTTATATAGGTGAACAAATCAATGTGGTAAATTTGTAGCAATCTTTGAGACTTAAACATAAGAAATAAAAATATGTACGGAAAAATAAAAGAATACCTGCAAACTGAGCTTCAAACTATTGAAGACAATGGAATTTTTAAAAAAGAAAGAATTATCACTTCGCCACAAGGAGCGGAAATTACCGTTAATGGCGAAACGGTTTTGAATTTTTGTGCCAATAATTATCTTGGATTGTCATCTCATCCTGAAGTAATTCAAGCAGCAAAAGACACAATGGATACGCACGGTTTTGGAATGTCATCCGTTCGGTTTATTTGTGGAACACAGGATATTCACAAAACATTGGAAAAAAAGATTTCGGAATTCTATGGAACCGAAGATACGATTCTCTATGCTGCGGCTTTTGATGCCAATGGAGGTGTTTTTGAGCCTTTGTTAAACGAAAACGATGCCATAATTTCGGATAGTCTAAACCACGCTTCCATTATTGACGGAGTTCGTTTGTGCAAAGCGAATCGGTATCGCTATGAAAACAGCAATATGGAAGATTTGGAACAACAATTAATAAAAGCCAATAAAGATGGAGCTCGTTTCAAACTTATTGTTACTGATGGTGTTTTCTCTATGGATGGAATAGTCGCTCCATTGGACAAAATTTGTGATTTAGCCGATAAATACGATGCAATGGTTATGGTTGACGAGTGTCACGCCGCTGGATTTATTGGAGCAACCGGAAAAGGAACACTCGAAGCAAAAGGCGTAATGGGACGAGTTGATATAATAACGGGAACTTTAGGAAAAGCACTTGGTGGTGCAATGGGAGGTTATACCACAGCCAAAAAAGAAATTGTCGAATTGTTGCGTCAACGCTCTAGGCCGTATTTGTTTTCAAATTCATTGGCTCCGGCAATAGTTGGTGCTTCCATCAAAGTTTTTGAATTGTTGGAAAAAGACACAGCACTTCGAGACAAATTGGAATGGAATACAAATTATTTCAAGGCTGGAATGAAAAAAGCTGGTTTTGACATTATAAATGGTGATTCAGCAATAGTTCCAGTGATGTTATATGATGCGAAATTAGCCCAGACTATGGCAAATGAACTTTTGAAGAAAGGAATCTATGTTATTGGCTTCTTTTTTCCAGTTGTACCAAAGGATAAAGCAAGAATTAGAGTTCAATTGTCGGCTGCTCATACAAGAGAACATTTGGATAGAGCGATCGAAGCTTTTGTGGAGGTTGGAATGAATCTAAATGTTATATAATTCACGTTTTTATTGGTTTTTGAGTGTTTTTTTTAACTTTTTATTTTGTAGTTAAAAAATTACGTATTACTTTTGTTTAAAATTAACTAAATTGTAATTAAACTAATTAAGTATGAAACATCTTAACAAACTTTTACTTGCCGTAATGATGATGATGGCTATAAGCTCTCATGCACAAAACGACAACAACCCTTGGGCACTTTCGTTTGGTGTTAACGCAGTTGACACAAGAACTAGTGCTGGTGGAGGAAAAAATTGGTTAGACCAACATTTTTCCCAAATGTTCAATGTAAATGATAACTGGAATGTTCTTCCTTCTGTATCTTACCTTAGCATAGCTAGATCGGTAGGAAACAATTTTTCTGTTGGACTTCAGGGATCAATAAACAAAATTGACAAATTTGTAGTTTTTGATCCTAGTAATGCTGTAAGTAATTCTTCTGGATATGCTGTAAGTAATCCTGGAGATTTAATGTATTATGGTGTTGATGCTAGTGTTAAATATAGCTTTATGTCATTGATTAAATCTAAAGTGATTGATCCTTCCTTAAGTCTTGGTGGAGGTTATACATTTTTTGGTGACAGTAGCTTTGGAACTGTTAATCCAGGTGCTGGTTTAACTTTTTGGTTTACTGAGAACGTAGGTTTAGCTTTAGCTACTTCGTATAAAAAATCATTTGGGGATAGAAATATTGGAACTTCAAATGCTCCAGATTCTCCTTCTCATTTTCAACACACTGCAGGTCTTACTTTTCAATTTGGAGGTAAAGATACTGACGGAGATGGAATTTATGACAAAGACGATGCTTGTCCAGAAGTTGCTGGTTTAAAACAATTCAACGGTTGTCCTGATACTGATGGAGATGGAATCATTGACGGAAGCGATGCTTGTCCAACTGAATTTGGTTTAGCTGCTTTGAACGGTTGTCCTGATAAAGACGGAGACGGAATTGCTGATAAAGATGATGCTTGTCCAGATACTGCTGGTTTAGCTAAATTCAAAGGTTGTCCTGATACTGATGGAGATGGTCTTGCAGATAAAGATGACAAATGTCCTACTGTAGCTGGTCCTATAAGCAACCAAGGTTGTCCAGTATTGGATGCTGACAAAGATGGTGTTCCAGATTTAGAAGATGATTGTCCTACTGTAGCTGGTCCTGCTAGCAACAAAGGATGTCCTGAAGTAACTCCTGAAGTTGTTGAAAGTCTTAAAATTCAAGCTAGATCAGTTTACTTTAATACAGGTAAATCAACTTTCAAAGCCGGTGATGCTGCAACTATTGCTAGTTTAGACGCTATGAGAGAAATCCTTAGAAACTATCCTAATGCTAAATTTAGCATTGAAGGACATACTGATAGCGATGGATCTGATAAATTAAACCAAAAACTTTCTGAAGACAGAGCTAATGCTGTTAGAAATGTCTTGATAGAAAAAGGAGTTAAAGCTGAAAACTTAACTGCTGTAGGTTTTGGTGAATCTAAACCAATTGCTTCAAACAAAACTAAAGCTGGTAAAGCTCAAAACAGAAGAACTGAAGTTAGACACGTAGGTTCTATATATGAAGGTAAATTGTAATTTACTTTTATAAATAATTTTAAAAAGCCATTCTTAATTGAATGGCTTTTTTTATATTTATAGAATGACAAATACTTCTTTTTTAGATAAAATCGCAAAAGTTTTAATTGATGATTATTCAGAAAAACTATCAAACACAATTGTAGTTTTACCAAACAAGCGTGCCAAAATATTTTTGATTGAAGCTTTAAAAAAACAAGTTGATACCAATATTCTATCTCCAGAGATTATTAGTATTGAGGAATTTATTCAAGATATTGCAGACATTCGCACAATAGATCCAATAGAATTATTATTTGAATTCTATGAAGTTTATCTAACGATTACTGAAAAACCAAACCAACAATCTTTTGAACTCTTTGCCAATTGGGCTAAAACACTTTTACAAGATTTTAACGAAATTGACCGCTACTTATTAGTACCATCACACGTTCTTTCGTATCTAAAAGATATAGAAGATATTAAAAAATGGGGAATTGAAGTCGAAAACAAAACCCAGTTACTTGAAAATTATATTGATTTTTGGAAATTGTTACCCAATTATTATCAATCGCTTTACAATCATTTAATCAATAAAGGAATTGGTTATCAAGGATTAATTTATCGGGAAGCGGTAAACAATCTCGATCATTTTTCGGATTCTATCAAAGAAAAACAATTCGTTTTTGCGGGTTTCAATGCCTTGAATACTGCTGAAGAAAAAATTGTTCAACATTTAATAGGTTCGGATCAAGCCAGGATTTATTGGGACATTGACCAGGCTTTTCTTAACGATCCGTTTCACGATGCAGGATTATTTGTACGACGTTTCAAAGAAAGCTGGAAACATTTTAAGTCTAATCCTTTTGAATGGATTGTAGATGACTTTTCAAAATCAAAAAACATACAAATTATTGGCACGCCAAAAACTATTGGTCAAGCCAAAATTGCCGGAAGCATTATTGAAAATATTATCAGTACTAATGCGAATGCCACATTAGATAAAGTTGCTGTTGTTCTTGGAGAGGAAAACTTATTAGTTCCACTTTTGTATTCGTTACCTTCAAGTGTTGGGGCTCTAAATATTACTATGGGTTACTCTAGCAAGAACAATCCCGCACAGATTTTGATAGCCAAATTGTTTAAAATGCACACTAATGCCCTGGCAAGAAATTCCAAAAGTTATGTTATGTATTACAAAGATGTTTTGGATATTTTGACGCATCCATTGGTCGAGCCTTATGCCAAAACCAGTGCATTGGTCAATGTAATCAATCAGAATAATTATACCTTTATTACACATCATAAATTGATGGAACTGAATCCAAATCCAAGTGATTTGTTTCTTTTATTATTCCAAAAATGGGAAAAGGGTTCGATGGAGGTTTTAGAAACCATTTCTAGTCTTTTGCAAACAATCAAAACAAATTTGAGCAACGACAACGAAGAAGAAAAAATCACCAAATCTTTTGTCTATGCCATTTTCAAAGTAATCAACAAACTGATTAATTACTATTCGAAACATACTCATATCGATAAAATCGAAACACTTTATGCTATTTACAAGCAAGTAATTGATTTAGCCGAAGTTTCTTTCGAAGGAGAACCTTTGAATGGATTGCAAATTATGGGCGTTTTAGAAAGCCGCGTTTTGGATTTTGAAACCGTGATTATCACTTCAATGAATGAAGGGAAATTACCGGCCGGGAAATCACAAAATTCGTTTATTCCGTATGATGTGAAAAAAGAATTGGGTTTGCCGACTTTCAAAGAAAAAGACGCTATTTACACCTATCATTTTTACCATTTATTGCAACGCGCAAAGAATATTTATTTGATTTATAACACGGAAAGTGAAGGTCTGGATGCAGGTGAAAAAAGTCGTTTTATCACGCAATTAGAAGTTGAAAAACAGCCAAAACACACGTTGACTCACGAAATTTATAATGCTGTTTTACCCGAAACTGCCTATCAACCAATGATTGTTCCAAAATCGGAATTAGTGATGTTGCGATTGAAAGAGATTGCCGACAAAGGGTTTTCACCATCAGCATTGACGAGTTATATCAGGAATCCGATTCAGTTTTATTTCCAAAAGATTTTGCGCATCAGCGAAGTAGAAGAAGTAGAGGAAAACATTGCGTTGAATACTTTAGGAACGATTATTCACGAAACCTTGAAAGTTTTGTATGAGCCTTTTATTGGAAAGTTTTTATCAGAAGCAGCTATTTTAAGTTGTTTTAAACTTTTGGATGATGAAGTTCTAAAGCAATTCAAACTCGTTTACAAAGAAGGTGAAATCAAAAAAGGTAGAAATCTTTTGGCTTTTGAAGTGGCCAAACGTAATGTTTCCAATTTCCTGAAAGTAGAATTGGAAAGCATTAAAAACGGAGATGCAATAAAAATTCTGGCATTGGAACAACGATTCGAAAGGGTTTTGGAACATCCTAGTTTGCCTTTTCCCGTCAAAATTGGTGGTTCAGTTGACCGAATTGAAGAGCGCAATGGAAACATCCGAATTATAGATTACAAAACCGGAAAAGTTGAAAAAGCAAGTGTAACTTTAAAATCGTGGAAAGACTTAACGCAAGATATCAAAAACGACAAAATAATACAGGTTTTGGCATATGCTTTTATGTATGAAAAAGAATCAAAAGAACAACCAATTGAAGCTGGAATTATATCTTTCAAAAACCTGAAATCGGGGTTTTTACCATTCAATTTTAAACAGGGAAAAGAAGAAAACACGATAATTGATGAAGGAATTTTGAATAATTATTTAGAACAAATGGTTTTGTTGTTGAACGAGATTCTGGATGAAGAAATCCCTTTTGAAGAGAAAATTAAATAAATGGAATTTACGATTAGAAAACTAGCCAACATATTTGAATTCTACAAAAGCACTTTGATAATAACAATTTCAATAAGCGTTTTGGCGGGAGTTTTTGGAGGATTTGAAACCTTTAAACTTGTGTTTGTTGTTTTTGGTTATTTCATTAGCGTTTTAATAAAAGAAGTGAATGCAATAAATGAATACCTTTTTTATTGCAATAACGGAATTTCAAAACTACAGTTAATTGTCTACGGTTATTTAATGAATTTTGTTTTCTCGGCTATACTGATTTTAGTCATTAGTTTAATATTGAAAAATTTATGACTAAAAGTATCTTAGAAGTGGATAGTGTCCAAAAACAATATGATGGTAAAATCGTACTTTCCGATGTGTATTTAAAATGTGAAACTAACAATATTATTGGTATTTTAGGAAGAAATGGTTCTGGAAAATCGACATTGCTAAAAATTATTTTCGGAATAGTCAACGCCGATTTTAAATTTGTTCGCATTGATGGAGAAGTGAAATCAAAAACCAGTGAATTATTACATCAAATTAGTTATTTGCCTCAAGAAAATTTTATTCCGAATATATTTTCTGTAAAAAAAGCAATATTATTATCTATCTCCAAAGATAAACTTGAGGAATTTTATGCAGATCAAATGATTCAATCAATACTTAATAAAAAAATAAAGCATTTGTCCGGTGGAGAATTACGGTATTTAGAAATTAAGTTAATCCTCAATAATCCATCAAAATTTGTTTTATTGGATGAACCTTATAATGGATTGTCGCCCATAATAATTGAAAAAATTAATGGATTAATCACCGTAATGTCCAATATAAAAGGGATTATTATCACAGATCATAATTATGAAAATGTGATTAAAGTCTCAACAAAACTAGTGTTAATGAAGGAAGGAAAACTGCACCACTTGCAAGACAAAAATGAGTTGGTGGGAAAAGGGTATTTAAAAGCAGGAATGATTTAAATTCCTTTAAAAAATCCCAATAACACTTTTTTTAATTCTCCTCTATTTTCAATATGACTCATATGTCCGTCGGGAAAAGTGACAAGTTTTATAGGTGTATTTTCGATTTGTTTCAAGCCGTTTTCATAATTCAAGACGGGGTCTTTTTTTCCTAAAATCAGCAGGATTGGATAAGTCGCAGAACTTAATAAAGCATCTCTGTCTTTTCTAATTTTCATCCCTTCAAGCGATGCAACGATGCCTTGTAATGGAGTTTTTAAAGCTTCGGTTTTTACTTTTTCGATTTCAGCTATCATTTTTTCACGATTTTCTTCGCTAAATAAATTAGCAATTGAAAGTCTTACAAATGTGGAATAATCTTTCTTTACCGCTTTTATAGCGCGATTACGGTTTGCTTTTCGTTCTTCGCTGTCGGCTTTCGAAGTCGAATTTAATAAAACCAAACCCTTTACACTTGCCGGATACAATTCGGCGAAAGCCAAAGCCACATAACCACCCATTGAATGCCCAACTAAAATCGCTTTTCGAACCCTCAATTCCGACAAAACTGCTCGAACTGCCGCAGCATTTTCTTCCATCGAGTGAACATAACCCAAGCAACCCGATTCGCCGTGACCTAATAAATCAATGGCTATAACGCGGTGTTTTTTGCTTAATTCAGGAATCAAATCCTGCCACATTGTTTGGTTCTCCAAAAAACCGTGAAGTAACACAATAGTGCTGCCTTTTCCAGTTTCAGAATAGGAGATTTTTGTGTTTTTGTAGTGGATTTGATTCATTTAATATACTTTATAAAGAGCATTAAAAATTAAACCATTAAGAAATTAAGTTTCATTAAGTAAAACCTTAACCTGCTTAATTTCTTAATGGTTCAAAAAGTGATAGAAATAATAATTTAGCTATTCATCAAACTCTCAATTTCCTCTGCCTCAATAGGGATATTTCTCATCAAGTTAAATGGATCACCAGTTTCCTGAACCACGAGATTATCTTCTAATCTAATTCCGAAACCTTCGGCTGGAATGTAGATTCCCGGCTCGACGGTAAAAACCATATTGGCTTTCATAGGCTCGGTCAGAATTCCGTAATCGTGCGTGTCTAATCCCATATGGTGAGAAGTTCCGTGCATAAAATATTTTTTGTAGGCTGGCCACTCCGGATTTTCGTTCTGAACATCGGCTTTGTCAATAAGTCCTAAACCAAGCAATTCCGATGTCATAATTTTACCTACTTCGAATTGATATTGTTTCCAAAATGTTCCTGGTGTAAGCATTTTTGTTGCTTCATTTTTTACTCGTAAAACGGCATTGTAAACTGCTTTTTGTCTTTCGGTAAATTTTCCCGAAACGGGAATCATTCGAGTCATATCGCTGGAATAATTAGCATATTCGGCGGCTACGTCAAGTAAAACCAAATCACCAGCTTTACATTGTTGATTGTTTTCGATGTAATGCAAAACATTGGCATTGTTGCCCGAAGCGATAATTGGAGTATAAGCAAAACCTTTGGAACGATTTCGAACAAATTCGTGTATCAATTCGGCTTCGATTTCGTATTCAGTTACATTTGGTTTCACGAATGACAATAATCGTCTAAACCCCTTTTCGGTAATATCGCAGGCATTTTGGATTAAATCCAATTCTTCCGTTTCTTTTACAGAACGAATGCGTTGCAGAATAGGATTGCTTTTGGCAACAGCGTGTGCTGGATATTTTTCTTTCCACCATTTTATAAAACGCGCTTCTCGGGTTTCGGTTTCTACACTAGCACGATAATGCTCATTAGTATTGATATAGATTGTATCGCAATGTGTCATCATTTCGAATAGAACTTTCTCGAAATCCTGCAACCAATGCACGGTTTTGATTCCTGAAACTTCAAATGCTCTGTCTTTGGTCAGCTTTTCTCCTTCCCAAATCGCAATATGCTCGCTGGTTTCTTTAAGGAACAACATTTCACGCTGATTTTCATAGGGAGCATCGGGAAAAAGCAGCAAGATACTTTCTTCCTGATCAACGCCGCTTAAATAAAAAATATCCCGATGTTGTGCAAACGGCAAAGTGCTATCGGCAGAAACGGGATAAATATCATTGGAATTGAAAACAGCTACACTTTTTGGCTTCATTTGAGCCATAAATTTGGAGCGATTTTTTATGAATAATTGTCGGTCAATTTGATGGTATTTCATAACTATTCTATTTATACTTTTGATTACTCAAAAATACTAAGATTAAATCGTTTTTGTTATGAATTCATCAATTTTATATAAAAAAACTCTTAACGCAGCCGATTATAAGTTTCATCTCAATCGATTGCGTGAAGAGTTAAATAGAAGAAAGTCTTTGCTTAAAACTGAGCAGCTTCAGTAGAATCTTTCATTGCTGTGGTTGTAGATTTCCCAATTGTTACCGTGTTTTGTACGGCATCAAAATAAGAAGTTCCAACAAACCCTTGGTGTTTTACAGCTTTGAATCCTTGTTTTTGCAAAGCGAATTCTCTTTCCTGTAATTCAGAATAGCCGGCCATTCCTCTTTGTTTGTAAGCCATTGACAATTCGAACATACTTGTGTTTAGCGCGTGGAATCCAGCTAATGTGATGAATTGAAATTTATATCCCATAGCAGCCAAATCTTCTCTGAATGTTTCCATTTCAGCAACCGATAATTTTGCAGCCCAATTGAAAGAAGGCGAACAGTTGTAAGCCAACATTTTTCCTGGGAATTTTGCGTGAATTCCTTCGGCAAATTGTCTTGCATATTCAAGATCTGGATTACTGGTTTCCATCCAAATCAAATCAGCATAAGGAGCATAGCTCAATCCGCGGTCAATTCCTTGTTCAACACCACAGTTTACATAGAAAAAGCCTTCGCCTGTTTTTTCTCCGGTGATGAATTTAGCATCTCTTGGATCGATATCGCTGGTCAATAAATTGGCAGCATCAGCATCAGTACGAGCAACAACAATGGTTGGAGTTCCCATTACATCGGCAGCTAATCTTGCAGCAATCAGTTTATTGATTGCTTCTTGAGTAGGAACCAATACTTTTCCGCCAAGGTGTCCACATTTTTTTGCAGAACTCAATTGGTCTTCAAAGTGAACTCCGGCAGCTCCAGCTTCAATCATTGATTTCATCAATTCGAAAGCATTAAGATTACCTCCAAAACCAGCTTCGGCATCCGCAACGATTGGTACTAAATAATCTTTTTTATCTGTTGTTCCGTTTACAACTTGTATTTGGTCTGCACGTAAAAGGGCATTATTAATTCGTTTTACAACCAATGGAACGCTGTTAGCTGGATACAAAGATTGGTCAGGATACATTTCCCCAGCAACATTTGCATCTGCGGCAACTTGCCATCCGCTTAAATATATTGCGTCTAAACCAGCTTCAACCTCTTGAATAGCTTGATTTCCTGTAAGTGCTCCGAGTCCAGCAACAAAATCCTGAGCATTCAATTTGCTCCATAAATTGTTGGCGCCAATTCTTGCAACGCTATGTTCTATTTGGTAAGACCCTTGAAGTTTTACAACTTCTTCTGCTGTGTAAGGTCGTTCGATGCCATTCCATCTTGGATTTGTAATCCAATCGGTAACTAATTCTTGAATTCTTGTTTCTGTAGTTTTCATAATTTATTGTTTTTCTTGTGGTTTTTTTTAAATGTATTTGTATCCTGGTATTGTTAAAAATTCTATGAACTTATGGTTTACAACTAAAATGTCTAATAATTGTTCTGCTAATCTGTATTTACCATTTTCATAATTTTTTTCTCCGACATAACTTTTAATTTTTTCGAATTCTTCTATTGCTAAACGATCATAATATTTTTCGGTTAACACTTTGCCGTTGTCTAATGTCACTTTGTTTTCTAGCCATTGCCATAACTGTGATCTTGAGATTTCTGCTGTAGCCGCGTCTTCCATCAAATGATGTAAGGCAGCTGCACCTTGTCCGTTGAGCCAGGAAGCGAGGTACAGAATAGAGACATTTATGTTTTTTCTAATACCTTCTTCGGTAATTGTTCCTTTTGGTGCTTCCAGTAAATCAGCTTCGGTGACATTTACATCCTCTCTTTTTATATGGATTTGATTTTTAGTTGGCATATATTTATCAAAAACATTCATTGCAATTGAGACTAAATCCGGATGTGCTACCCAAGTTCCGTCGTGACCATTTTTCGCTTCCCGTTCTTTGTCAGCATTTACTTTGTTGAACGCAATTGTATTTGCTTCCTCATCATTTTTTATCGGAATTTGCGCTGCCATTCCGCCAATAGCGTGAATATTTCTTTTGTGGCATCTTTGAATAACTAATTGTGAATAGGCGCTCATAAATGGAGATGTCATTGTCACTTGGTCTCTATTTGGCACAATAAAAGCCGGATTATTTCTAAATTTTTTGATGTATGAAAAGATATAATCCCATCTACCGCAATTCAGTCCAACGATATGATCTTTTAATTCAAAGATTATTTCGTCCAATTGAAAACTGGCAGTTATTGTTTCAATTAAGACAGTGGCTTTGAATGTACCGTTTTTCACTTTTAAATATTCTTGTGTAAATTCGAAGACTTCATTCCACCATCGGGCTTCTAAATAGTGTTCTAATTTTGGAATATAAAAGTAAGGAGCCGTTCCATTCTCTGCCAATTGCTTATGATTATGAAAAGCATATAATCCAAAATCAACTAGTGATCCAGAAGTCTCTTGGTTTTCAACCAAAAGATGTTTTTCATTTAAATGCAATCCTCTTGGGCGAACAATTAACACAGCAGTATTTTCATTCAGCGCATACTTTTTATTTTTTAAAGTGTCGTCTAAGGTGATGGTTTTGTTTACCGCATCTTTAAGATTTTGTTGCCCTTCCATTAAATTGCTCCAAGTAGGGGAAGTGCTGTCTTCAAAATCTGCCATAAATGTTTTGGCACCAGAATTTAGCGCATTGATAACCATTTTTCTATCAACTGGTCCAGTGATTTCTACTCTACGGTCTAAAAGATCTTCCGGAGTTTTTGCCGCTTGCCAATTGCTTTCTCTTATACTTTTGGTTTCGACGGGAAAAGTCGGCAATATGCCCTCATCGAATAATACTTGTTGTTTTTTTCTTTCTTCTAAAAGAGCCAGTCTTTTTTCATTAAAATTTTCGTGAAGCAATGACAAAAAAGTCATAGCATCATCGGTTAAGATTTCAGGATACTGTTCAGTAGTTTCTTCTGAAAAATTTAACAAATTTGTCGAGTATAATTCTTCTAAATTCATCTCGTGGTGTATTTAATTTAACAATAATTAATTTTTGTTGACAATTTGTAATTGTTCAACACTGCAATAGTACAAAAAGTTTTTTACAAAACAAGCGAACGTACGCTAAATTTAAAAAAAATATTTTTTGTGGATTATATTTTTATTATTATATTTGATTATTATGAATATAGAAAAGGATTATATCAAGTTAATTTTTGGGCTTAAACTCAAGCAGGCTCGAACAAATAAGAATTTATCTTTATTTGGCTTAGCCAAAATAACAGACCTCTCAAAGTCATATTTAAATGAAATTGAGAAAGGAAAAAAATATCCCAAAACGGATAAAATAATTCTTTTGTCTGAAAAATTAGACGTCCCTTATGATAATATGGTTTCATTGAAGCTGGATAATAATCTGGCTCCAATTGGAGAAATCCTGAAATCCGGAATTTTAAAAGAGATTCCGCTGGATATTTTTGGTATTCAGGAAAATGATTTAATTGATATTATTGCTAATGCTCCGGCTAAAGTAAATGCGTTTATAAGTACCATTATTGAAATTGCTCAGCATTACAATTTAACGCGCGAGAGTTTTTTCTTGGCTTCTTTACGTTCATACCAAGAAGCACACAATAATTATTTTGATGATTTAGAGCAAAAGGTACTGTTGTTTTGCAAAGCATTTCATATCAATATTGAATCTCAAATTACTTTAGAGGAATTAAGTGCTATTCTGATTGAAGAATACGGGTATACCATCAAGGAAATTGCTTTTTCAGAGCAAGAGGAATTAGGGGACTTAAGATCTATTTTTGTTCCAAAAAGCAAAACGCTATTGCTGTCCGTGGAAATTGATGAACCTCAAAAAGCATTTATTTTAGCCAAAGAAATTGCTTATAATTATCTTGAAATCACTGAAAGGTTGTACACTTTTAGCTGGATTAAGTTTGATAATTTCGACCAGGTGTTGAATAATTTTTACGCCTCCTACTTTGCCGGAGCTTTACTTTTGCCAAGACAATTGTTAATTGACGAATTGAATTTGTTTTTGGCGAAAACGGATCCAAAACCTCAGGAAATGATTGACTTGATTGGAAAATTTAATGTTTCTCCAGAATCTTTTTATCAAAGACTTACTAATATTTTACCAAAAGATTTTCAATTAAAAAATCTGTTTTTTCTTAGATTGTCTCATCAGATAGGAGCTGACACGTATCAAATAAAGAAAGAATTGCATATCACAAATCAGCAAGAACCACACGCCAATGAAATGAATGAGCATTATTGCAGAAGATGGGTTTCTATTAAAACGATAGTGGAAGCCTTGAAGCAAAACAAAAGCCATTTTTTCGATGCACAGATTTCTCGCTATGATAACAGTAATAATGAATATCTGGTTTTTTCCTCGGCAACTTTAGACCCTTTCAAGAAAGATTGTATAAGAAGTATCACTGTTGGAATATTGATTACACCCGGAATGAAGAAAAAGTTTAAATTTATTGACAATCCGTTGCTTCAAAAACAGATTGTAGGTGTAACTTGTGAAACGTGTGCGGTTAAAAACTGTCAAGAAAGAGCATCAGAACCCATTCATTTAGAACAAAAAACAAGAAATGAAAAAACCGATTTAACCGTGCAGCAATATATGGCCAAGTATAGTTAAATAGATTTTGAATGTTTTTACTCAAAATGTATCAAGAACTTTATAATAGAAAGTGTTTTTGATACATTTTGTGTTTTATGTCAAAAATGATCAAGTCTAATCAATCCATTTGTAATATCTGAAGAATAATTTTTTAATTGATGAAAATACTATTTTTAAGTCAAATAGAATTTATATATCAAGTTTTTTTAAGTTATGAAAAATGACAATATGGTAAAATGAAGAGTTTATAATAGCGTAAGATTATTTATTATGCAATAAATTCAAGAATCATTATAAATAGCTTCGAAAAGGTTGTAGTTCGCTAATAATTACTTTATTTTTGCATAAAATTTATAATTTTATTCAAATTTCTTATGGCAAAATCTTCAATATTGAAGTCGTCAATAGCAAAAAAAGTTGCTATGGCGCTTTCAGGGCTTTTTCTGATTATGTTTCTTTCGTTGCATTTTATTATTAATTTGACTTCGGTATTTAGTGAGTATGCTTTTAATACGGCATCTCATTTTATGGGTTACAATCCAATTATCCAATTTGTTATGCAACCTGTTTTGGTTGCAGGTGTTATTTTTCACTTTGTAATGGGAATGGTTTTGGAAATAAAAAACCGAAAAGCGAGACCAATCGCTTATGTAAATTACAACGGAGCAGCAAATGCTTCTTGGGCATCCCGAAATATGATTATTTCTGGAGTGGTGGTTTTAGCATTTTTGTTTTTACATTTTTATGATTTTTGGTTAGCTGAAATGACCCATAAATATGTAAATGGAATTGTGGATCCAGAAAATACAACTAGATTCTATGAAGAATTGAATCACAAATTTGAAAGCCCAATTCGTACAGGTTTGTATTGTGTGGCCTTCTTGTTATTGTCATTGCACTTGTGGCATGGTTTTAACTCTTCCTTTCAATCAGTAGGATTTAATAACAAATATTCAAAATCGCTACATAAACTAGGGTATTCTTTTGCAATAATTGTTCCTTTTGGATTCATTATTATTGCTTTATTTCATCATTTTAATCAAATTTAATTCAATTAATAATGGCATTAGATTCAAAAGTTCCTAGCGGTCCAATTTCGGATAAATGGACAAGTTATAAAGATCATATTAATTTAGTAAATCCTGCTAACAAACGTAATATTGATATTATCGTTGTTGGGACTGGACTTGCTGGAGGTTCTGCTGCTGCAACTTTAGCAGAATTAGGATATAACGTAAAAACTTTTTGCTTTCAAGATTCACCACGTCGCGCGCACTCTATTGCTGCACAAGGGGGAATTAATGCAGCAAAAAATTATCAAGGCGATGGGGATTCAACTTTCCGTTTGTTTTATGATACTATAAAAGGAGGCGATTATCGTTCTCGTGAGGCAAACGTTCACCGTTTAGCCGAAGTTTCAGTTAATATTATTGACCAATGCGTAATGCAAGGGGTTCCATTGGCACGTGAATATGGTGGATTATTAGACAATCGTTCTTTTGGTGGAACTTTGGTAGCAAGAACTTTCTATGCTAAAGGTCAAACTGGACAACAATTGTTATTAGGAGCTTATTCTGCTATGAACCGTCAAATTGGTCGTGGAAAAATAAAATCAAATACACGTCACGAAATGCTAGATTTAGTATTGGTAGACGGAAAAGCCCGCGGAATTATTGCTCGTAATTTAGTTACTGGAGAAATCGAAAGACATTCTGCTCACGCTGTAGTTATTGCTTCAGGTGGTTACGGAAATGTTTTCTTCCTTTCTACTTACGCTATGGGAAGTAATGCTACCGCAGCTTGGAAAATACATAAAAAAGGAGCGTTTTTCGCTAATCCTTGTTACACACAAATTCACCCAACTTGTATTCCTGTTTCAGGAGATCACCAATCGAAATTAACTTTGATGTCAGAATCATTGCGTAATGACGGTCGTATTTGGGTTCCTGCATCTTTAGAAAATGCAAAAGCAATTCGTGAAGGAAAGAAAAAACCAGCCGATTTAAAAGAAGAAGAAAGAGATTACTACTTGGAAAGAAGATACCCATCTTTTGGAAATTTAGTACCTCGTGATGTAGCTTCTCGTGCTGCAAAAGAAAGATGTGATGCTGGTTTTGGAGTTAACAAAACTGGTGAAGCAGTTTATTTAGATTTTGCTTCAGCAATACAACGTTACGGAAAAGAACAAGCTTACATAAAAGGTTTGGATGCCAATGATACCAAATTAATTATCAATTTAGGAGCGGCAGTTGTTGCTAATAAATATGGTAACTTGTTTCAAATGTATGAGAAAATCGTTGATGAAGATCCATATAAAACTCCAATGATGATTTACCCAGCGGTGCATTATACAATGGGTGGAACTTGGGTTGATTATAACTTACAAACTACAATTCCGGGTTGTTTCTCTATTGGAGAATCAAACTTCTCAGATCACGGTGCCAATAGATTAGGTGCTTCGGCATTGATGCAAGGTTTAGCCGATGGTTATTTTGTATTGCCATACACAATTGGTGATTATTTAGCTCCAGATATCAAAACAGGAACCATCTCTACAGATTTACCTGAATTTGTTGAAGCTGAGAAAAAAGTAAAAGATCAAATTGAAAAATTCATCAATAATAACGGAACGCATTCTGTTGATTATTTCCATAAAAAATTAGGAAAAATCATGTGGAATAAAGTAGGTATGGCTCGTAATGCTGAAGGTTTATCCGAAGCTATCGAAGAAATCGCCGCTTTACGTGAAGAGTTTTACAAAGATGTAAAAGTTCCTGGTTCTGCTAATAGTTTCAATCAAGAATTAGAAAAAGCAGGTCGTGTGGCCGATTTCCTTGAATTAGGAGAATTGTTTGCCAAAGATGCTTTACACCGTAACGAATCATGTGGAGGTCACTTCCGTGAAGAATACCAGTCTGAAGAAGGAGAAGCACAACGTGACGACGAAAACTTCGCTTATGTTGCCGCATGGGAATATAAAGGAAAACCAAGTGATGCTGTTTTACACAAAGAACCTTTGGTTTATGAAAATATTAAATTGGTAACTCGTAGTTATAAATAGAAATTAGTCAAAGGTCAAACGTCTTAAAGTCAAATGACTTTCGGCTTTCGACTTTAAGACTTTCAAACTAAAAAATATGAAACTTACATTACAAATATGGCGTCAAAAGGATGCCAAAGCAGAGGGAAAAATAGTTGAATATCCATTGGACGGAATCGAGGGCGATATGTCTTTCCTTGAGATGTTAGATGTTCTTAATGAACAATTAATCAACAAAGGAGACGAACCTGTTTCTTTTGACCACGATTGTCGCGAAGGTATTTGCGGAACTTGTTCTTTGTTTATCAACGGAGAAGCGCATGGACCAGACAGAGGAATACCTACTTGTCAGTTGCATATGCGTATGTTTAAAGATGGCGATACTATTTTTATCGAACCATTTAGAGCAGCTGCGTTTCCAGTAATCAAGGATTTAGTAGTGGATAGAAGCGCTTTTGACAGAATTCAACACGCTGGTGGATTTATATCGGTGAATACTTCTGGAAATCCAGTTGATGCCAATACTATTCCAATTCCAAAACATGATGCAGACAGAGCTTTTGATGCTGCTACTTGCATTGGTTGTGGTGCTTGTGTTGCCACTTGTAAAAACTCTTCGGCTATGTTATTTGTAGCTGCAAAAGTATCTCAATATGCTTTATTACCACAAGGAAGAGTGGAAGCTACTGATCGTGTTTTGAACATGATTAACCAAATGGATGCAGAAGGTTTTGGTAACTGTACTAATACTGGAGCTTGCGAAGTAGAATGTCCTAAAGGAATTTCATTGGATTATATTGCTCAAATGAACCGAGAATATTTATCGGCAAGTTTGAAAGGATAAATTCCAAAATAGAATATATTTAAAACGTCCCGATACTTCGGGACGTTTTTTGTTTCAATCCAAAACTTAATTTCCTTAATATCTTAATGGTTCAAAAATTTAAATTAATTTTATAAAATGAAACTCGCACTAATCCAATCTTCCTTATTCTGGGAAAACCCAATTGCCAACCGAAACTATTTCGAAGAAAAAATCAATGCCCTTACTGAAAAAGTAGATTTGATTGTGCTTCCGGAAATGTTCACGACGGGTTTTACGATGAATCCCGAGACTGTTTTTGAAACAATGCAAGGAGAAACTGTTTTGTGGTTACAATCTTTGGCGAAAGCCAAGAAAATTGCGATTACAGGAAGCTTAATTGTCAAAGAAAACAATAATTTCTATAACAGATTGGTGTTTGTTTTTCCTTCAGGCGAAATCCAATTTTATGATAAACGTCACTTGTTCACCCTAGCTGGTGAAGACAAAGTCTATACTTCCGGTAAAGAAAAATTGATTGTTGATTACTTAGGTTGGAAGATTTGTCCGCTTGTATGTTACGATTTGCGTTTTCCGGTTTTTGCACGAAATATAGAAGAGTACGACTTGTTGCTGTATGTTGCCAATTGGCCAAAACCTCGCATCAATGCTTGGGATATTTTGCTCAAAGCACGTTCGGTCGAGAATATGTGTTATACTATTGGTGTGAATAGAATTGGCTTTGACGCCAGTAAATTCGAATATATTGGGCATTCACAAGCATTAGATTTTCTTGGAAATTATATTCTTGAACCGCAAGAAACAGATGGTGTTTTTGTTGTTGAATTAAACAAGGAAAAACTACTTGAAACCAGAAAGAAACTTGGATTCCTCAACGACAGAGATGCTTTTGAATTAAAGTCCCATTGATGATTTAGTCTTCTTATTTTTATCAACTTTCTTTTTTGGTTCGGGAGTATAAGGAATACTCACATCAAAAACTTGATCCACATCCCAATTAGCGCGAACATCAATTTCTTTCGAAAAATAAACCACTTCCTCGGCTTGGCGTTTTTCTAAATAATTCCCAGAATCCCATTCCTTATTTTTGTTGTCATCATAAATAACACGAAGCCAAAATTGGGCAGGTTCAACCAAATTAAATTCGATTTTAGTATTGTTTTCAGAATATTCCGTTGCCAGAACATCTCCTTTTTCATTTGTCAATTCAACAATTACCGGAAAACGTTTTACCTTTTGTAAATTCACGGTCAGATTTCCATAATCAGACAGACTTTTTGTAGTTATTTTATAAATAATAGTGTCGTTCGATTTTTCCAAATAATCTGTAAAAGCACCCGGCATAATTTTGAAAGTATATTTTTCAGAATGCTCCTTTTTGAAATCAAAATGCAGTTGTTGGTTAAAATCATCATATTCAGTTTTAAAATCTACCGAAACAGAATCTTTATTGATGAGTTTTATTTTTGAATTGTCAAATTTAGTCAATGGTGTGGCGCTTTCTAAAGTGAAACGTTTCCTAAAATTCAATACACCTGCTTGAACTGCACTAATATTTAAGGTGTCTTTTTTCTGGTCTTTAATTTTAAAACGGAAGTTTGCCTGGTATTTATCTTTGGTTACAGCTATTTCCAACGAATCTACTTTCAAGGGTTTATACCAAACTTGAAGTGAATCTTTTTTTGGAAACTTGGTGATAATTGTTGGCAGGATTTCGGCGCCGTTTTTTAAAGTAATTTTCACCTCATTTGTTTTCCCTTCAAAAGGCAAAATCAATTTGTTTCCTGAAGTCTGTATAGGCTTGTATGCTTTAAAAGGCTGCGTTTCCTTAAATAATTTCAATTCATAAATTGTATCATTCGGAATTGTAATAAACTCCTTTTTAAATCCAATTTTGTCTTTTTTGGAATTAAATTTATTGTTGGAATTGTAATCTTTCATTGTTACCAAAAGATATTTTCCGGCTTTTAAATTTTCTAATTTAAAAGTTTTCAAACTGTCTAAAGTGTTCGTAACATATCTTGGAGTTTGATTGTAAACCACTGAATCCTTAAATTCATCATTAACATCATAAAGCATTACAGAAACAAACGATTCCACTTCTTTGTTATATGCATCTTTCACACTTCCGCTAAGGGATAAAGAATCTATATATTCACCAGTCGAAAAAACATATTTGAACTGATTATAAGGATTTCCTTCGTTATTATCCTCAATGCTTTGCCCAAAATTGAAACTATAAGTTGTGTTAGGTTTTAACGTATCGTTTATTTTAATAGTAAGATATTTGCTTGTAGTAGTAGGCAAAATTAAAGGTTCGTTCTTCATTGGCGGCGAAATAATCAATTGCTTTTTCAAGTCCTTCAGCTTGATGTACTCATCAAATGTTAATTTAATTTCGTTTCCTTTAAAATTAGTACTGAAATTTTTCGGGAAACTCATCTTCAAAACAGGAGCAAGAGTGTCTTTCAAACCGCCGGTAATACTTCCTCTTTTGGCACAACTAACCATTGCCAATACAAGTAGAAACAGAATATATTTAAAGTTGTTTTTCAACATAATGAGTCATAATTAAGAACCTACAAAATAACAATTATATTCGCTGTAAACGAAATGTTTTAATTTTTTATTGGGAGCTTTTTCCTGCTATTCGCTGTATCCACGCAAAAAAGCGTGGGATGCCGCTGCTATCAGGGCTAAAACAGTCCGAATTTCATAACGTTTTTTGATTTCGATTATCAAAGTATTTATTTCTGTTTATGTCCTGCAAGGTTTCCAAAACCTTGTAGGTATGTTTCATTAGATTCAAATACCTACAAGGTCAAAAAAAGACCTTGCAGGAAAATCTGCTATTTAGACCTTATAGGTTTTAAAACCTATAAGGTCTTTCATTAAGAATGAGCCATCGCCATACAAACAATACTGATTTTCGCTCCAGGAATTTTCAATAATGCGTGTGAGCAAGCTTCCAATGTAGAACCAGTAGTAATAACATCATCAATCAAGAGAAAATGTTTGTTATGGTCTTTCTCGGTAAAAGCAACATCAAAAATGGTGTCGATTCCATCGCTTCGATGCAATAAGGTTTTCTTGGACTGGGTTTTGGAATAAATATTTCGAACCAATATATTTGGATTATATGGAACATTCAAACCTTTGGAAAGTGTAGTTCCAAAATTAGTAACTTGATTGTAACCCCTTTCTCTTAGTTTTCTTTTATGCAAAGGCACAGGAATAATTTCATCTACAGAGTTGATTATTGACGAATTTTTTAAATCTTCAGCATACCATTCGCCAAGAACAGTTCCAATTTCTTCTTGCCCTTTGTATTTCAGATTGTGAATCAATTCTTGTACAATTCCTTTTTTATGAAAATACAACAATGCGGAGGTATGTTCGACAGGAATTCTTCCATAAAACTTTTTGAAGGCTTCGTTTTCAGGATTCAAATGATGATTCGTCAGCGGAATATTGTGTCGGCAAAGCGTACAAATCACATTTTCATTCGACAATAAAAAGGAATGACAACCAGCACAAACGGGAGGGAAAAATAGATTGATAATGTTTTTGAACATAAAAATGCAATTTATTTATAAAAATAGGGAAATCAATGCTTCAAACTTCAAGAAATTCCTATTATTTGGGTTTTATTTTAAAACCATAAAAAAGATTTTATTCTTAAAACCATTAAGGTGTTAAGGAAATCATTATTAGCAGAATTTCTTAATGAAACTTAATATCTTAATGGTTCAATTTCTAATAACAGAATGTTTTATAAAATATCCGGCAGAACCTTATTTTTAAGTTCACTTTTTATATTTTTGCATCATTATGGCAAAACAAGAAGATTTATTCAAAAATGTAGTTTCGCACGCAAAGGAATACGGATTTATTTTTCCGTCAAGCGAAATATACGATGGTTTAAGTGCAGTCTATGATTATGCACAAAACGGAGTCGAATTAAAAAAGAACATACGCGAATATTGGTGGAAAGCGATGGTCCAAATGAACGATAATATCGTTGGACTCGACGCGGCAATATTGATGCACCCAACGACTTGGAAGGCTTCAGGCCACGTAGATGCTTTTAATGACCCTTTAATTGACAACAAAGACTCGAAAAGAAGATACAGAGCCGATGTTTTGATTGAAGATTATGCCGAAAAGCTGAATCAAAAAGCAATCAAAGAAATTGAAAAAGCGCGTGCTCGTTTTGGCGACGCTTTCAACGAACAGGAATTTGTAACTACAAACGCCAGAGTTGTTGAATATAAAGCTAAAGAAAGAGAAATTCTCGAAAGAATGGCTCGTTCTCTTGGTAACGAAGACTTGGAAGATGTAAAAGCATTAATCGAAGAATTAGAAATTGCTTGTCCGGAATCAGGTTCTAGAAACTGGACCGAAGTGCGTCAATTTAACTTGATGTTCGGTACGAAACTAGGTGCTTCGGCAGATACGGCAATGGATTTATACTTACGTCCAGAAACAGCTCAGGGTATTTTTGTGAATTTCTTGAATGTTCAAAAATCTGGTCGAATGAAAATTCCTTTCGGAATTGCACAAACCGGAAAAGCCTTTAGAAACGAAATAGTTGCGAGACAATTTATTTTCCGTATGCGTGAATTCGAACAAATGGAAATGCAATTTTTTGTAAAACCGGGCGAAGAAATGCATTGGTACGAACATTGGAAAACGGCTCGATTAAACTGGCATTTATCTCTAGGTTTAGGAAGAGAAAACTACCGTTTTCACGATCACGAAAAATTAGCGCATTATGCCAATGCCGCTGCCGATATAGAATTTAACTTCCCTTTTGGATTCAAAGAATTAGAAGGTATTCACTCTCGTACGGATTTCGATTTGAAAGCACACGAAAAGTTCTCCGGTAAAAAAATGCAATATTTCGACACAGAAACTAATGCGAATTATACACCTTATGTAGTGGAAACTTCGGTAGGATTGGACAGAATGTTCTTGGCTGTTTTTGCCACTTCCTTAAAAGAAGAAACTCTGGAAGATGGTTCTACAAGAACTGTTTTGCAATTACCATCGGTGCTTGCACCAACAAAAGCGGCAGTTTTGCCATTGGTAAAGAAAGACGGATTGCCAGATATAGCACATAAAATCATCGAAGATTTACGTTGGGATTTCAATGTGACTTATGATGAAAAAGATGCAGTTGGAAGACGTTATAGAAGGCAAGATGCATTAGGAACTCCATTCTGTATCACGGTTGATCATCAAACTATCGAAGACCAAACGGTTACGATTCGTCATAGAGATACGATGAAACAAGATCGCGTTAAAATTGCCGATTTGAAATCGATAATCGAAAATGAAGTTTCGATGAAAAACTGGTTAATGAAAATGTAGTCTTGCAATAAAGATTTTATAAAAAAATGCTTCTCGTTTGAGAAGCATTTTTTGTTTAAATAGTTGCGATAAACTCCTGAGAATACTCTTTTATTTGATCCCGTACTTTTCTGAATTCTGCAATTAATTCTTTGGCAGTTCCCGAGGATTTAGATGGATCTTCAAAACTGTGGTGAATGGTTTTTGTTTTCGTTGGAAAAAACGGACAGGCTTCTTTGGCATTGTCACAAACAGTAATAACATAATCAAAAGTAATATCTGAATATTCATCAACGTGATTTGATGTGTTTTTAGAGATATCAATTCCATCTTCGGCCATTATTCCAACAGCAAAAGGATTGAGTCCATGTATTTCAACACCAGCACTATAAACTTGTACTTTGTCTTTTCCAAAATGTTGTAAATAGCCGTGTGCCATTTGACTTCTGCAGGAATTTCCGGTGCAGAGAACTAGAATTTTTTTCATTTATTTAGATGCTATTATTTATAATATTTTTTCTTTAACCAAAAAGAGACTTTAACCAATAAAATCAAGGCAGGAACTTCGACTAATGGACCGACAACTCCCGTAAAAGCTTGACCAGAATTGAGTCCAAAAACAGATATTGCTACTGCAATCGCCAATTCAAAATTATTTCCCGCTGCTGTAAAAGCAACCGCTGCATTTTTATCATAAGTTGCACCAACAGCTTTGGTTACAAAAAACCCAATCAAAAACATTATGGCAAAATAGATGAGCATTGGTATGGCAATGATAATTATGTCTTGTGGAATTTGGACAATGAGTTCGCCTTTCAAACTGAACATTACGATTATGGTTGCCAATAAAGCAATCAAGGTTATTGGGGAAATTGTAGGAATGAATGTTTTCGTATACCACTCTTCGCCTTTTAGTTTTACCAAAATTAATCGGCTGAAAAACCCCATAACAAAAGGAATTCCTAAATATACTGCGACGCTTTTAGCTATTGTAATGATTGAAATGTCAACAATTGCGCCTTCGAAACCAAAATAGGGAGGCAATTTTGTAATGAAAATCCAGGCATAAAAACTATAGAAAAACACTTGGAATATGCTATTCAATGCTACTAATCCTGCGCCGTATTCTGAATTTCCTTCGGCTAAATCATTCCAAACCAAAACCATTGCGATGCATCGCGCCAAACCAATTAATATTAACCCAATCATATATTCCGGATACTCCCGCAAGAAGGTGATTGCCAAGAAAAACATCAATAAGGGTCCGATTATCCAGTTTAATACCAGTGAAATTGTTAGAATTTTTGTGTTTTTGAAAACGGTTGGCAACAATTTATAGTTGACCTTGGCAAGTGGCGGATACATCATTAATATAAGTCCAATGGCAATGGGAATATTGGTTGAGCCGGAACTCATTGCATTAATATTGGTTGAAACCGACGGGACGAAATATCCCAATCCCACACCAATAAGCATCGCCAGGAATATCCAAAGTGTTAAGTAATTGTCTAAGAAGGATAATTTTTTCATATGATTAATTTTGATCTTGTTTTTAGAGAGTTTTGGAAATATTAGCAACAAGACGAATCTGATATACAAGAGTTTTGTACCAAGGTTATAAATATTTGAATTTTTTGAATGATTTTTTCATCTAAACAATAACAAATATTGTTTCCGGTAACGGTTCCTTTTATGATGCCCACTTTTTTCAATTCGGATAAATGTTTTGAAACAGTGGATTGTGCTAATGGCAAAACCTCTACTATGTCGCCACAAATGCAAGAGGACGACTTCATCAAAAATTGCACAATTTCCAAGCGAGCCGGATGTCCTAATGCTTTTAGGATTTCGGCCATTTCGTTAGTCTCTTTTGAAAAGCCTATTGTTTTTGTTATTCCCATATCGCAATATTACGATTTATATCAACAAGAAAAAAAATAATTTTGAAAATTTCATAAATTTTGCAAAAATGGTATTAAAACGAATGCACTGCTGTATTTCGTCGGATTTATTTGCAGTTCATTTTAATGTATTAACATTTGTTGAAAAAATATTAACAACTTATATGAAAAATGAAGTAAATGTTTATTTTTAGCTTGTTAAATAGTGTTTTTTTTAAAAAATTAGACACTTTTGTTTAATTAGTTTCCCCAAAACTACCCTAATTACTTAATACTTTGAAGTGTCTCACTTTGAACGTCTAATGTTATGCCTAACTAATTAGGACAAAACATTGATGAATTTGCCATACATTATTATTGACGATGATCAAGAAAGTGTTTTGAAAACTAAAGCAATTGCTGATAGTTTTTCGGAGCTTGTCTTTATAGCATCGGCTAATAACTATAGGGATGGTTTAAATCTAATATTAGAACACACTCCAAAATTAATTTTTCTCGAAATTGATCCAACTGATAAAACGAGTAATTTGTCATTGGCGCTTATCAACGAGCTTTATCGTTATTTGAAAGTAATCCCGAAAATTATTATCACTACTTCTAAGAAAGATTTGGCTTTCGAAGCCATTCAATATGAAGTAGCTGATTATATACTAAGACCATTGGCACGCATCGATTTTATAAAATCAATTTTAAAAATAAAAAAAGCGATTGGAGAAGATGCTGTTTTTATGGTTCAAAAACCTGTTTTTAATGAGTCTCAAGAACTCATAGACGAGCAGCCGCAATCTTCTGATGATTTACAAGAGCCAATAGAAGAAGAGACTCTAGCTATCGATGAAAAACAAGAGAATTTAAAAGAACAAATTCCAGAAGCTTTTGCACAACAAGTAGTTCCACTCGTGGAACAACCACTAATATTATGTATCAAATCTTATGGTGATTATAGATACATTGACGCCAATGATATTTGCTATTTCCAGGCCGACAATAATTCTACTGACATACACTTAAATAATGGGGAAATGGTTACGGCTTTCAAAACACTAAAACATTTTGAAGGGATATTGTCTTCTCCTTTTACTAGAATTCATAACAGTTATATCGTAAACCGCAATTACATTTCCAGAATTCACACAGGAAATGCGGTATGTTATATTAAAAATACCACTACAAAAATACCATTTTCCAAATCCTACAAGGAAAATATTGACGGTATTATCTCAGATTTTGCTAATGGCAATTATTTGGAGATTTAAGAAATATCCATTCACCATGATTTGATGGTCATTCACTATCAAACGCCTACATTCTACCAAAAACGCCCATTTTCACTGCTCAAATCGGGATATGCTATATACTTTTACATCGTGATTCTGTGGTATTCCCGAGTCATATAACGAAAGTAAAAACGAAATAACAATATAAAAACCCCCTTATTATGAGAAAATCAATATTAACAATCGGTTTATTGTCATTAGTAATGATATTAACTTCTTTTACTACACCTGAAACAAATAAGGCAACAGTAAACAATACTACAACTCTTGAAGCTGTTGGTAATGGATCAGCTGGAGGAAATGTAAGATTAGATGCTGTTGGCAATGGATCAGCTGGTGGAAATAAGAGATTAGATGCTGTTGGTAATGGATCAGCTGGAGGAAATAAGAGATTAGATTAATCAACATTATCATAATTAGATTAAAATTTATCAATAATACTTAGGCTATCAATAATTTGATAGCCTTTTTTTATGTCAATAGTTTTATTTTAGTATTTTTGATGCAATTCAAGAAAACTATTGAAAAATACTTACTACATAGTTATACTATTGCTGATTACTTTCTTTGCTTGTACCAAGAAAAATCAAACAACTCAAACAGATGCTTCATCTGAAGACAGTCTTTCTACTTATCTGACTAAAGCAAACGATTTTAGTTCCACTACTAAAAAAAGACAAGATTACATCCAGAAAGCGTATGGTATAATCATCAATCAACCCAGCGATTCTTTGCAAAGAGCCAACTTTTTTCGAGTTGCCAACCGTTATTATAATTTGAACAATTGGGAAGAGTACCGAAAAATCGCCCTAATTGTTTTAGAAAAATCAGAAACCAGTAAGGATACGGCTAGTAAGTCAAAAGCGTATTCCTATTTAGGGGATTATTATGGATCACAAAGTGTTTCTGATAGTGCCTTTTTGTATTATTTTAAATCAGAGAAATTGTACATTAATCTTAATGAAAAATACAATGCTGCAAGAACTCGATTAAACATTGCATTATTACAATTTAACGAAAGTGATTTGTTGGGAAGCGAGATATCGGTTTTTAAAGCATTACGTGTTTTGAAGGATGAAAAATCAACTGACATATTATACGAATCCTATAACCTTTTAGGATTAATATACAATGAACTAGGGGAGTTTGACAAGGCTATCGATTTTCATACAAAGGCATTGGCTAGTATTGATGACAAAACAACACCTGTTGAGTTTCAGTCAAGAGCCACCTCATTAAATAATTTGGGTTTGGTATATCAAAAATCGAATAAAGACAATCAAGCAATCCCTTATTTTGAAAAAGGACTTCAACAAAAAAAAGAATTAATTTTATACAAACCGTCTTTATATGCTATGTTGCTGAATAATTTGGGATATTCTCGATTCAAATTAAAAAAATCAGAAGGGCTTCCAGAACTGTATTATGAATCTCTAAAAATGAGAGAGAAAATGGGATTAACAACAGGAATCATTGCAAGCAAACTCAATTTATCAGAATATTTTGCATCTAAAAATGATACACTAAAAGCACTACAATATTCTAATGAAGCACTTGATGCAGCTCGAAATTCCAAAAACTATAGAAATGTTTTATTGCCATTGAAACAATTGGCTATTATAGAACCAAAGAAGGCCGCTGCATATAACAAAGAATACATCCATATCAACGATAGTTTGCAAAAAGCAGAACGCAAAATGGGGGATAAATTCTCCCGAATAGAATATGAAACGGATGAGATTAAGCAAGAAAACACAAATTTAACAACTCAAAACAGGAACTTGGTTTACATCTTTGGTTCTATTTTAATTTTGGGAATGTTTTTGTATATCATTAAAGCGCAAAAAGCTAAAAACAGGGAGCTGTTGTATAAGCAAGAACAACAAAAAGTCAATGAGGAAATCTATAATTTAATGATTTCGCAACAAAGCAATGTTGAAACCATCCGTATAAAAGAGAAAAAACGAGTGGCTCAAGAATTACATGATGGTGTTCTTGGAAGAATGTTTGGCGTGCGGATGAACTTGGACAGTTTGAATAAAATTCATGATGAAATGGCTTCTCAACAAAGAAACAGCTACTTATCAGAATTGAAAAATATAGAGCAGGATATTCGTGAAATTTCACATGATTTGAATAGGGAAAAATCAGAATTAATTAATAACTTCGTAGCCATTGTAGACAACTTATTTGAAGATCAAAAAAAGACGTTTAAATCAAAATTAGTTTCAAGTATTGATTCAAACATTAAGTGGGAATTGATTAATAATGCCAATAAAATAAATTTATACCGTATTATTCAGGAATCACTCCAAAACATTAATAAGTATGCCAGCGCCAATTCTATCAAGGTAGAATTTAAGAAAGACATTGACAATTTGCTTTTGCAGATAAGTGATGATGGAGTCGGATTTAATGTAAATAAGGCAAAAAAGGGAATCGGATTGCAAAATATGCTTTCTAGAATTAATGAATGCGAAGGAACATTTGAAATAAAATCAAAAAAAGGAGAAGGAACAATTATTACAGTTACAGTCCCAATTTAACGAAAAACAAAAATTTACAACAAAATGACATTTGACGCAACTGCCAAAGAGATAATTAAAAATAATATATTAATAGTAGATGACCATCCATTTATTATTCAAGGCTATAAAAATGCCATTACTAGGTACAATCCTAAAGAATATGAGTTTTTTATTGAACAAGCCAGTGATTGTAAATCGGCATACGATATTATTACAAATCCCAATACTTTGGTCTTTGACATTGCTTTTTTAGACATCAGTATGCCAACTTATGAAGAAAAAGGCATTTTCTCAGGAGAAGATTTGGCAAAATTGTTAAAAGAATACATGCCAAACTGCAAAATTATTTTGCTCACTATGTACACGGAATTGTTAAAAATACAGAATATTATTGACACAATAAATCCTAATGGACTAGTTATAAAGAACGATTTAACATTCGACGAGTTGCTTTTTGGTTTTGATAAAGTTATCAATAATGAAACTTATTATAGTCAGTCAATCCAAAAAATGATAGATCAGTCACAACACGAAACCATAGAAATTGATTTGTTTGACAAACAAATTCTCTTTCATATTTCAAAAGGCACAAAAACAAATGATATTTCGCAATATGTTCCTATTTCTATAGAAGCAATTGAAAAAAGAAAGCTTAACCTGAAAAAATTATTGAATTTACCAGAAGGCAGTGATATTGACTTGGTGCGAGAAGCTAAAAACAGAGGGTTGTTATTTTAGGCTCAAATAATATTAATAAAAAATGGCACTATTAAGTGCCATTTTTTTTGTCTAAAACTATTCTTCACTTAAAGCATTCCACCCACGTGCCTTTAGTGGAATCTTTGTATTGGCTCTTGTTACCAAATGAATTCCTTCGCTTTCCTGAGTCATATGACCAATAATCGTAAAGTTTGGATTTCCTTTTATTTTGTCAAAATCTTCCATTTTAATAGTGAAAAGTAATTCGTAGTCTTCACCGCCATTTATAGCCACGGTTGTTGAGTCCAAATTAAATTCTTCACAAACATTTATCAATTGCGGATCAAGAGGCAATTTATCTTCATATAAATTACAACCCACTTTTGATTGTTTGCATAAATGCATAATTTCCGATGACAATCCATCCGAAATATCGATCATCGCTGTTGGTTTTATTTCCAATGCGTGCAACAAAGTGCGCACATCTTTTCTAGCTTCAGGTTTTAATTGGCGTTCAATTAAATAAGTATAAGCGTCTAAATCTGGTTGTGAATTTGGGTTGACTTGGAAAACTTGTTTCTCTCTTTCGAGAACCTGTAATCCCATATATGCCGCACCAATATCACCGGTTACAACCAATAAGTCTGTCTGACCAGCTCCATTTCTATACACAATTTCATCTTCATCGGCTTCACCAATAACGGTAATGCTGATAATCATTCCTTTTTGCGAGGAAGTGGTATCACCACCAATAACATCAACCTTATACTCATTGGCGGCAAGCGTAATTCCGTCAAATAATTCTTCTAAAGCTTCTAGTGGAAACCTATTGGAAACCGCAATAGAAACTAAAATCTGGGTAGCTTTCGAATTCATTGCACAAATGTCTGAAACGTTAGTCACAACAGCTTTGTAACCCAAATGTCTCAAAGGCATATAGCCCAAATCAAAATGAACTCCTTCAACCAACATATCTGTGGATACAACTACTTTTTTATCTTTGAAATCCAGAACCGCAGCATCATCACCAATTCCTTTTAAAGTGGAAGGTTGATTAATTTTAAAGTTTTTTGTTAAATGGTCTATAAGTCCAAATTCGCCTAATTGAGCAATGCTCGTGCGTTGCGGTGATTTATCTTCAATCATAGTCATTGCGAGGAACGAAGCAATCTCTTCGTTCACTTGTTTTTAAGTTAAATTTTTTGTGATGCAAAGGTACAAAGTTTTTTAGCCACAGATTACATAGAATTTCAGTGATTTCTGTGAATCAATTCTAAACAAAAAAACCTGACAATTTCCATCATCAGGTTTTCTCTATATTTTATTTTCTTTCTTCTATTTTTAAAAAAAATTAATCATTCAACTTCAAAACGGCCATAAAAGCTTCTTGTGGAATTTCTACATTACCCACTAAACGCATTCTCTTTTTACCTTTTTTCTGTTTTTCTAGAAGTTTACGCTTACGCGAAATATCACCACCATAACATTTGGCAGTAACGTCTTTTCGTAAGGCTTTTATCGTTTCACGAGCAATAATTTTTGCGCCAATTGCTGCTTGAATCGGAATGTCAAATTGTTGTCTCGGAATTAGTTCTCTCAATTTCTCACACATTTTTTTTCCAATATTGTATGCATTGCTTTCGTGAATTAAAGCAGAAAGGGCATCGACAGATTGTGAATTTAATAGAACATCTAAACGAACTAATTTAGAAGTTCGCATCCCAATTGGAGAATAATCAAAAGAAGCATAACCTTTAGAAACGGTTTTCAATCGGTCATAAAAATCGAATACAATTTCGGCCAATGGCATATCGAAATTCAACTCTACTCTTTCCGTCGTCAAATACGTTTGATTGGTTATAACACCACGTTTTTCGATACATAAACTCATTACGTTACCCACAAAATCAGCTTTGGTAATAATAGTTGCTTTTATATAAGGCTCCTCAACTCTGTCTAAACGAGATGGTTCCGGCAAATCCGATGGATTGTTTACCACGAAGGGAGTTTCTGGATCTTTCTTGGTGTAAGCCAAATAGGAAACGTTGGGAACGGTTGTAATAACAGTCATATCGAACTCACGTTCCAATCGTTCTTGGATGATTTCCATATGCAACATTCCCAAGAATCCGCAACGGAAACCAAAACCCAAAGCGGCCGAGCTTTCCGGTAAAAATACCAATGAAGCATCATTCAACTGCAGTTTTTCCATTGAGTTTCTCAGCTCTTCATAATCTTCCGTGTCCACAGGATAAATTCCCGCAAAAACCATTGGTTTCACATCTTCGAAACCCTTAATCATATTCGTGGTTGGCGTTTTTGCATCCGTAAGCGTGTCGCCCACTTTTACTTCTTTTGCCTCTTTAATTCCTGAAATTAAATAACCAACATCACCAGCAGAAATAACTTGTTTCGGGACTTGGTTCAGTTTCAATGTTCCAATTTCGTCCGCAAAATATTCATTTCCGGTAGCCATAAATTTAATTTTTTGACCCTTTTTGATTTGTCCGTTTTTCACTCGGAAAATAACTTCAATTCCGCGAAACGGATTGTAATGTGAGTCGAAAATTAAAGCTTGTAATGGTTCATCGATATTTCCTTTTGGTGGAGGAATTTTTTCTATAATTGCTGCCAAAATGTTTTCGACACCAAAACCCGTTTTCCCCGAAGCATGAATAATATCTTCCAATTTACAACCTAATAAATCAATAATATCGTCACTAACTTCTTCTGGATTAGCACTTGGCAAGTCTACTTTATTCAAAATAGGAATAATTTCTAAGTCATTTTCCAATGCCAAATATAAATTTGAAATCGTTTGTGCCTGAATACTTTGCGCTGCATCTACAATCAAAAGGGCGCCTTCACAAGCCGCAATCGAGCGAGAAACTTCATATGAAAAATCCACGTGACCAGGAGTATCTATCAAATTCAGGATGTATTCTTCTCCTTTATAAGTGTATTCCATTTGAATTGCGTGACTCTTAATGGTAATCCCGCGTTCCCGTTCCAAATCCATATTGTCCAGCAATTGCGCTTTTTCCTCACGCGCCGTTACAGTATGTGTTGCACCAAGAAGCCTGTCAGCAAGTGTGCTTTTTCCGTGATCAATGTGTGCAATAATGCAAAAATTCCGTATGTTTTTCATTCTCTATTTATGTCAATTTATTGGGCGTGACCACAAGGGTCGGGCTTTTCGTTACAAGTCCTCGCAAAGTTCCGCTATCGCTGCACCTTGCTGTGGGCTTTCCTCTACAATCCCTCACGCATACTTAATTAATCTGCAAATATAGGTAATTTTTGATTGAAGATTTTAGATTAACGAATGCTGATTTCAGATTTCACAACATCTGAAATCAGCATTCGTTAATCATCTATCAAAAATCTTTAGTATTTTTGCAAAAAAAGTATCCACATTGATAAAAATTGGCAACATAACATTACCTGATTTTCCCTTACTTCTTGCGCCTATGGAAGATGTGAGTGATCCACCATTTCGTAGATTGTGCAAAATGCACGGAGCAGATTTGATGTATTCCGAATTTATTTCTTCCGAAGGATTAATTCGTGACGCCATTAAAAGCCGAATGAAATTGGATATTTTTGACTACGAAAGACCTGTTGGAATCCAAATTTTTGGTGGAGACGAAGAGGCAATGGCACTTTCTTCCAAGATTGTTTCTACCGTAAATCCAGACATAATAGATATTAATTTTGGTTGTCCTGTAAAGAAAGTGGTTTGCAAAGGCGCAGGAGCCGGAGTTTTGAAAGATGTGGATTTGATGATTCGTTTAACGCAAGCCGTTATCGATAGCACGCATTTGCCGGTTACCGTAAAAACTCGTTTGGGTTGGGACGATAATTCCATTAATATTGACGAGGTTGCAGAGCGTTTACAAGATATTGGTGTCGCTGCTTTGAGTATTCACGCCAGAACTCGCGCCCAAATGTACAAAGGCCATTCGGATTGGTCGCATATTGCCCGAGTAAAAAATAATCCTAGAATCACAATGCCGATTTTTGGAAACGGCGATATTGATTCTCCCGAAAAAGCATTGCATTATAAAAATGAATACGGCATCGATGGAATTATGATTGGTCGTGCAGCCATTGGTTATCCTTGGATTTTTAACGAAATCAAACATTACTTCAAAACAGGTGAACATTTAGCAAAACCATCCGTTGCCAATCGTGTAGAAGCAGTTCGAAATCATCTCACTTGGGCTATGGAATGGAAAGGCGAACGTCTTGGAATTGTTGAAACGCGTCCTCATTATTCTAATTATTTCAAAGGAATTCACTCTTTTAAAGAATATAGACAAAAGCTAGTTACTCTTAGCACTCCTGAAGAATTATTTGCTGTTTTGAATGAGATTGAAGAGGCTTATTCTGATTATCAGGTGGTGTAAAATTAAAATTCTTTACATACCCGTTGGGTGTAATTCAATTTATATTTTTTTAAACGCATAGAAACATAGTTTTTTATTGTTTTTTTAAGACGTTTCACTTTTTGATAGTAAATCATAGCTATGTGAACCCAAGACCCGAGCGATAGCGAACAGGCGAAGCAATTGGTCTATCAAACTCTTTTTACTATGACTCTATGTGTTAAAATTTTTATATTTCGTTAATAATTGAGTGTTTTATTAATTGCACCCAACGGGTTTTACATATATATTTTGTAAAATAAAAACTACTTTTGTAAAAAAAACAGTAATGAAAAATTTTACAGTCCTGGGTTTCGTTTTAATAAGCTTTATGGTAAAAGCACAAGAAGTATCGGTAGAGAAAAATTTGAATAGCGTACAGCTCGGGTTATTTAGTCTCAGTTATCAAAATGAATTCCGCTTGGAACGAAAAATAACGTTAAGAAGCGAAATTGGAATAGCTACTGGAACTTCTACGTTAGAATATCCCGATGGTACAAAAGAAAAATCTTTTTTAATCGTGCCTTTTGTAAATATTGAACCTCGCTGGTATCATAGTTTAGACCGACGCAGCCGTTTGAAAAAACATATTGAAAACAACAGTTCTAATTATATTTCGCTTTTGACCACTTTTGTCTCTAGTAAAACCGCTTTAGTAAATACCAAGGATTTTGAGACTGCCCCTTTCATTTCTATAATTCCAGAATATGGTTTCCGACGAAATGCAGGGAAGCATCTTTTTTGGGAGTGTTCAGCAGGGATAGGCTATAAACATAATTTTTTAAACAAATCCTATACTTACACTATAGATGAAAATGAGGTGATTTTTGATTTTCAATATAAATTTGGCTATATTTTCTAGCTATTTATTTTCTTTTATCCAATTATATAGGCAAGAGAAATTTTCAAAAAAATCTTAATCCAACAACTTCTTACTCACGCGGCTACTTGCAATTAAAGAAGCTATGAAGCCAAGGGTGATAATTGTTGCCAAAACAATCAGTACGTTTTCGATTGTAAAAACTACAGGATAAGCTAATGTGGGAGTAATCATTACGAGTTCAAAATGTTGTTGTAATAATACAATTGCAATTCCTAAAGTCAATCCAATAATTCCGCCGAAAACGCTCAATAACGTTCCTTGAAGCAGAAATATTTTGCGCAAATCCTTGATTTCTGTTCCGAGATTCAACAACGTTTTCAGATTTCCTTTTTTGTCGAGAATCATCATTATCAATGCGCCAATCAAGTTGAATAGTGCAATAATAATTACCAATGTGAAGATTAAATAAACCGCAAGGTTTTCGGTATTCAACATTTTATATAAGGATTCATTTTGTTGAGCCTTATTTTTTACGGTGATTTTATTGTTGAAAATAGTTTTTAGATTATTGATGATGGTGTTTTCATCAGCACCTTTTTTTATTTTGACCTCAATTCCTGAAATTTGGTTGGGTTTATATTCCAATAATTCCTGAGCCAAACCCAAATCTGCAAAAACATATTTAGAGTCATAGTCTTCACTTATGGCATAAATTCCAACGGGCGTGACAACTACTTTGTTAAAGGCTTCAGCTGGATTTTCGATAGCTCCTTTTCCAGGTTTTGGAACTAATACTTCAAGTGAATTGTTGTAATCTAGTAATCCCATCGAAAATTTATCGGCAATTCCGTAGCCTACAACTACGTCATAAGTGTTTGGTTTTAGCCATTCTCCATTGTAAAGAGTTTTTTTAATCGCATTTACGTTACTAAAAGCAGAATCAACACCTTTCAAATTAGTAACTTCTTGCTTTCCGTTGAAAATAAATAAAACGCGTTCTTCTATAATTTTGCTGTAAGAAGCTAAACCTTCAATTTCCTTGATTTGGTTTTCTTGATTTGGAGAAACAAAAAGAGATTTCCCTAAAGTGCTGCTGATTTTTAAATCAGGATCAATATTATTGGAAAAGGAAAGGCTAAAATCTTTTAATCCGCTAAAAACTGATAAAACTACGAACAAAGCCATTGCGCCAACAATTATTCCCATACTGGCAATGCGATTTATAATATTGATGGCATTGTTTTTACTATTGCTAAAAATATATCGTTTGGCTATGTAAAGGGGAAAATTCAAGTTATGAATGTCTGCGTTTTTCTAAAAGATCACGGTTTTCAATAGGATTTTCTTTAGAGGACAAAGCATTGTCAATTTTTTCAATATAGTCTAAAGAGTCGTCTATGAAGAATACTAAATTGGGAACTTTTCGCAATTGTAAACGAACACGTTGCGATAAATCGTGTTTGATTAATTTAGAATTTGTTTTTATTGCTACCAATGTTTCCTTGGCTTTTTCTTGAGGAAAAATACTTAAATGCACCGTCGCTACTGATAAATCTGTAGTTACACTAACTTTGGATACCGAAATTATTAAATTTGTAACTCCGTTTTTTCTCACTTCACCTTGTAGAATATCAACCAAATCTTTTTGGATAACGCCACCTATTTTTTTCTGTCTATTTGTTTCCATTGTGCAAAAATACTAATTTTTTGAGTGGCAAAGTTACAAAGTCGTAACGTCAAAAAGGATTTTATCTCTATATTTATAATGGAGAACCAAATTTTTGATTTTATTTAGGTTTAGATATCGAGAAAACCGCAAAATTTCTTTACATTTAAAGGTGTAAACATACAATACAAAAATGAAAAAAATTGAACACATAGGAATAGCCGTTTCTAATTTAGAAGACGCTTCAATAATTTACGAAAAACTCTTTGGAGCACCAGCTTATAAAGAAGAAGAAGTCGCCAGCGAAGGGGTTAAAACTGCTTTTTTTATGAGTGGTCCAAACAAAATAGAACTTCTTGAGGCTACAAATTCCGAAAGTCCTATCGCAAAATTTATTGCAAAAAGGGGTGAAGGGATTCATCATATTGCTTTTGAAGTAGAAGATATAATTTTGGAAATTTCTCGTTTAAAAAATGAGGGATTTGTCATTTTAAATGAAACTCCAAAAAAGGGAGCCGATAATAAATTGGTTGCTTTTTTACATCCAAAAAGCACAAATGGAGTCCTGATTGAATTGTGTCAGGAAATTCGATAATTTTTTATGCAATAACATTTTGTTAAGGATTCTAGTAATCAGAGGTTTTATGTACTACATATAATTTTATTGCATCACTCTATAAATCTAGTTCAAAAATAGTTGCAAAAAATTAAAAATAGTGGTAATATTGCAACCGCATAAATGGTCCTATAGCTCATTCGGTTAGAGCAACTGACTCATAATCAGTAGGTGCTTGGTTCGATTCCAAGTGGGACCACATAATACCCTTCAAAATCGATGATTTTTGCGGGGTTTTTTTTATAAAAATGTCAAAGCATTGCGTTTTATCGTTAATAAACCCGCTTTAATCGATAATTATATTGTTTTGTTATTAAAAAAAATAACTTTGTGAGTAATATTTTATAGGTATTATGAGTTATAGACCAATAAAAGCGTATTTTTTTTAAATAAATATGAAAAATATTACAAAAAAGTTATTTAATATAGTTTTTTCACTGCTTTGTGTGCTAAATGCTTATGCGGCACCACACCCTCCTATGCCCGGAGGTAAAAGACCGCCTCCGCCGCCAGGACTGCCTATTGACGAAGGTGTTTATCTAGTATTTATTTTAGCATTATTTTATGCAATTTATATCATTTACAACTATCAATTAAAGACAAAAACTCCAATTTAAGTTGGAGTTTGTTTTTTTTATATCAATCTTGTTTTATTTATTGGAATATAATTTTGAAATATACTTTCCAATTAAGTCAAATTCAAGATTTACTTTTGTGCCTACTTCAAAGGTTTTAAAATTAGTATGTTCGTAAGTATAAGGAATAATGGCTACGCTAAATTCGTTTTTTCTTGAATCTACCACAGTCAAACTCACTCCGTTTACCGTAATTGAACCTTTTTCGATAGTAATATTTCCAATAGTTTCGTCATATTCAAAAGTATAATACCAACTCCCGTTTGTTTCCATTGCAACAATACAAGTTCCGACTTGGTCAACATGACCTTGTACGATATGGCCATCGAGCCGGTCGCCCAATTTCATCGCTCTTTCAAGATTGACACTATCGCCAACATTTAAATAGGCTAAATTTGTTTTTTTTATTGTTTCTCCAATTGCGGTTACTGTATAAATGGAGTCTTTTATAGAGACAACGGTCATGCATATTCCATTATGGGCAACACTTTGATCTATTTTAAGTTCATCAGTGATATTGGAAGATATCGAAATATGAAGATTGTCCTTGTCTTTTTTGATTTCTTGGATTACACCAAGGGATTCTATAATTCCTGTAAACATTTCTTATTTTATTTTACTAAATTTGCACTTCAAAATTAGCAATAAATAACTTGATGACATGATAAAAAAAGCAGAAAATATAATCGTCGGAATTTCAATAGGAGATTTAAACGGTATTGGAAGCGAAGTTGTTCTAAAAACATTCGAAGATTCAAGAATGTTAGAATTATGTACGCCCGTAATTTTTGCCAATGTAAAAAGTCTTTCGTTTGTAAAAAAGACTTTCGAATCTACATCGATGCTCCACGGAATTGATAGGTTAAACCAAATAGTTTTAGGTAAAATAAATGTTTTGAATGTATGGCAAGAAGGGGTTGAAGTTAATTTTGGTGTAAATGACGAAAAAATTGGGAAATATGCGATAAAATCATTTGTTGCTGCTACCCAAGCTTTAAAGGAAGGTCTTATAGATGTATTAGTAACCGCTCCAATAAATAAATACAACATTCAATCGGATGAATTTAAATTTCCGGGACACACAGATTATTTAGACCAAGAGTTAGAAGGAAGCGCCTTAATGATGATGGTTCAGGATAATTTAAGAGTGGGATTGTTAACAGATCATATTCCTTTAAATGATGTAGCATCGCATCTTACAGAACAATTGATTATAAAAAAAATAGAAACAGTAAAACATTCTTTAATACAAGATTTTAGTATCAATAAACCAAAAATAGCCGTCTTGGGGTTGAATCCGCATTGTGGTGATGGCGGAGTTATTGGCAAAGAAGATGACGAAATATTAAAACCAGCATTAAAAAAATTATTTGAAAAAGGAACGTTGGTATTTGGACCCTTTGCTGCTGATGGTTTTTTTGGAAGCAATCAATTTGAAAAATATGATGCCATAGTTGCTACTTATCATGATCAAGGTTTAATTCCTTTCAAAACGTTATCGTTTGGCAAAGGTGTAAATTACACGGCAGGCTTGGATAAAATCAGAACATCACCAGATCACGGCACCGCATATGATATTGCAGGAAAAGGTATAGCGGATTTTAATTCGTTTAAAGAAGCTGTTTATCTAGCAATTGATATCTATAATTCAAGAAATCAGTATGCGGAAATCAGCCAAAAACCGCTAAAAACAAAAGAAAAACAGATATAAACAAAAAAAGATAAATAACATTATTAGATTTCCAATAATTTTATATCTTTGCACTCCCGAAGTTTAGGGCAAATTGTTGTTGAAATGAACAAGAAGAAAGAATATTTAATTCCTTTTACAGGATTAAAGATAGGAAAACATCATTTTGAATATCAAATAAGTAATGCGTTCTTTGAAATCTTTGATTATCACGAATTTAATAATTCAGATATCAAAGTAAATGTAGTTTTAGAGAAAAAAAGCACCATAATGGAGTTGGCTTTCAAACATAAAGGTACGGTTAACTTGCCTTGTGATATGACAAACGAAGAATTTGATTTGCCAATAAAAGGCAAGATGAAATTGATTGTGCGTTTTGGAGATGATTTTAATAATGACAATGAAGAGTTGCTCATTTTACCACATGGAGAGTTTCAAATAGATATTTCACAATATATATATGAGATGATTGTGCTTTCAGTTCCTCTAAGACGAATTCATCCAGGAATTAAAGATGGAAGTTTGAACACTGAAGCTTTGACAAAACTGAAAGAGTTGACAATTAAAGAACTCAAAAAAGAGCATAATAAAGAACAAAAAGAAGAAAATATTGACCCGCGTTGGGACAAATTAAAGCAACTATTAACGGATAAATAATATAGTAAAATGGCACATCCTAAGAGAAAAATCTCGAAAACAAGAAGAGATAAGAGAAGAACACATTACAAAGCTACTGTAGCACAAATCGCTACTTGCCCAATTACAGGCGAAGCGCATTTATATCATAGAGCCTACTGGCATGAAGGAAAAATGTATTACAGAGGGCAAGTTGTTATAGATAAATCTGTAGCTGTTGCTTAATACATTCTTGTAAATGATATTTAAACTCTCACATAGTGAGAGTTTTTTTGTTGTTTATAATTTTCATTAAATAAGCACGATTAAAACGATAAGGATTAGGATTTTTTTTGTAATTTTCGACTCCTTTAGAAATTTTTCAAATGGCAGCATTTGGCTAGAAATAACAGAATAGAATGAATAAAATTACAGCCGCAATCACAGCTGTTGGAGCTTATGTTCCAGACTTTGTGCTTACAAATAAAATTCTTGAAACATTAGTTGATACAAATGACGAGTGGATAACTTCAAGAACAGGAATAAAAGAAAGAAGAATTCTTAAAGATGACACTAAAGGGACATCTTTTTTGGCCATAAATGCCGCTCTAGATTTAATTAAAAAAGCAAATATTGACCCGCTGGAAATAGATTTGTTACTTATGGCAACAGCTACTGCTGATATGCCAGTAGCATCTACAGGGGCATATGTTGCAACAGAAATTGGAGCAACAAATGCTTTTGCTTATGATTTACAATCAGCTTGTTCAAGTTTTTTGTTTGGAATGTCAACCGCAGCAGCATACATAGAATCAGGCAGATACAAGAAAGTATTATTGATAGGAGCTGATAAAATGTCCTCAATTGTAGATTATACCGATAGAGCCACTTGTATAATTTTTGGAGATGGTGCTGGAGCTGTTTTATTCGAACCAAATTATGAAGGTTTAGGTTTGCAAGATGAATATTTAAGGACGGATGGTGACGGAAGAGATTTTTTAAAAATGACAGCGGGAGGTTCACTTTTACCAGCCTCAAAACAAACGGTTTTTGATAATCAACACAATATTATTCAAGACGGCAAAAGTGTTTTTAAATATGCGGTTACTTATATGGCTGATGCTTGTGAGCAGATTATGACGAGAAATAATTTGACCAATGAGGATGTAGCGTGGTTGGTACCACACCAAGCTAATAAAAGAATCATTGATGCAACAGCTAGCAGAATTAATTTAGAAGATTCAAAAGTATTAATGAACATAGAGCACTACGGAAACACTACTTCTGCGACTTTACCTTTAGTTCTTAGTGATTTTGAACATTTATTTAAAAAAGGGGATACTATTATATTTGCCGCTTTTGGAGGTGGATTCTCTTGGGGATCTATTTACCTAAAATGGGCTTACGATAAAAAATAAATTTAAACTAAAAAAAAATAATTATGGATTTAAAAGAAATTCAAAATCTAATCAAATTTGTAGCAAATTCAGGGGTTGCTGAAGTTAAATTAGAGATGGATGATGTAAAAATCACCATTAGAACAACTTTAGAAGGAAATGTATCTGAAGCTACTTATGTTCAAATGCCAGCGCAAACAGCTTTTCAGCAAGCAGTAGCTCCTCAGCAAATTGCTCCAGCAGCTGCAGCTCCAGCGGCAGAAAATTCTCATTACATCACTATTAAATCTCCAATTATTGGAACCTTTTATAGAAAACCATCACCAGATAAACCTGTGTTTGTTGAAGTAGGAAGTACTATTGCTAAAGGAAATGTACTTTGTGTTATCGAAGCAATGAAACTTTTTAACGAAATTGAATCTGAAGTTTCTGGTAAAATTGTTAAAATTTTAGTTGATGATATGTCACCGGTAGAATACGACCAACCTTTGTTCTTGGTAGATCCATCATAAGAAATTATAAATTATAAATTTTGAATGATGAGGTATCATTATTTGAAATAATTTATAATTCAACATTTAAAATTTAAAATAAGATGTTTAAAAAAATATTAATTGCAAATAGAGGAGAAATTGCGCTTCGTATCATTAGAACGTGCAAAGAAATGGGCATTAAAACTGTGGCTGTTTATTCTACTGCCGATGCCGAAAGCTTACACGTAAAATTTGCAGATGAAGCAGTTTGTATAGGCCCGCCTCCAAGCAACTTGTCCTACTTAAAAATGTCAAGTATTATAGCCGCTGCCGAAATTACTAACGCAGACGCAATACATCCTGGATATGGATTTCTATCCGAAAATTCAAAATTTTCAAAAATATGTCAAGAACATAACATTAAATTTATAGGTGCATCACCTGAAATGATTGACAGAATGGGTGATAAAGCTTCGGCCAAAGCCACAATGAAAGCAGCTGGAGTACCCTGTGTTCCAGGTTCTGAAGGACTTTTAGAATCTTTTGAACAAGCACAAGAACTTTCAAGAAAAATGGGATATCCAGTAATGCTAAAAGCAACTGCTGGAGGCGGAGGAAAAGGAATGCGTGCCGTTTGGAAGGACGAAGAGTTACTTAAAGCTTGGGAAAGTGCTCGCCAAGAATCGGCTGCAGCTTTTGGAAATGATGGTATGTATTTAGAGAAACTTATTGAAGAACCTAGACATATTGAGATTCAAGTTGTGGGTGATTCTTATGGAAAAGCCTGTCATCTTTCAGAAAGAGATTGTTCTGTGCAAAGACGTCATCAAAAATTGACCGAAGAAACTCCTTCTCCATTTATGACTGATGAGTTGAGAAAAAAAATGGGTGCAGCTGCAGTAAAAGCTGCAGAATTCATTAAGTATGAAGGCGCAGGAACAGTAGAATTTTTGGTTGATAAACACCGTAATTTCTATTTTATGGAAATGAATACTCGTATTCAGGTAGAACATCCAATTACAGAACAAGTTATTGATTATGATTTAATCCGCGAGCAAATTATGGTTGCTGCTGGTGTTCCAATTTCTGGTAAAAATTATTTACCACAATTGCACGCTATCGAATGTCGTATCAATGCCGAGGATCCTTATAATGACTTCAGACCATCACCGGGAAAAATAACTACTCTTCACATGCCTGGAGGTCACGGTGTTCGTTTAGATACACACGTCTATTCTGGCTATACTATTCCACCAAATTATGATTCTATGATTGCAAAGCTTATCACAACAGCTCAAACCCGTGAGGAAGCAATTAGCAAAATGAGAAGAGCTTTGGATGAATTTGTGATAGAAGGAATAAAAACAACTATTCCGTTTCACAGACAGTTGATGGATGATCCGAGATATATTGCGGGAGATTATACCACAGCTTTTATGGATACTTTTAAAATGAATGATCCAGAATAAAAACTAGATTTGTATTTATAAAAAAATCCCATTTTCAAAGGAAAATGGGATTTTTTGTATCTAAAAAACTGCAAGTATTACAATGTTTCCTTCAACCATTTATAAAATTCTCTTTGCCAAACCAGTGCATTTTGAGGTTTTAAAACCCAGTGATTTTCTTCTGGAAAATACAATAATCTGCTTTTTATTCCGAGCATTTGCGCCGCTTGAAACGCTTCTTGCGCCTGTCCAATTGGAACTCTAAAATCATTTCCGCCCTGAATAATTAATATAGGAGTATTCCATTTTTCGACAAAGTTAGCAGGATTAAATGTAGTGTATGTTTTTTGAGCAGTAGCATTGTTCTTTTCCCAATAAGCACCACCAAAATCCCAATAATTAAAGAAAACTTCTTCGGTTGTGCCAAACATACTTTGTGTATTGAAAACACCATCGTGGGCAATAAATGTTTTGAATCTTTTGTTGTGGATTCCCGCTAAATAAAAGGCAGAATAACCACCATAACTTGCTCCGACACAACCCAAACGAGTTTTGTCAACATAATTTTCCTTAGCTAAATCATCAATTGCCGACAGATAATCGTCCATTACTTGCCCTCCCCAATCTTTACTAATTTGCTCGTTCCATTCCACACCATGGCCTTGCATCCCGCGGCGATTTGGTGCAACAACAACGTAGCCATTTGCGGCCATTAATTGAAAATTCCAACGGAAAGAATAGAATTGTGTCAATGGAGATTGCGGTCCACCCTGACAATAAAGCAATGTTGGGTATTTTTTTGAAGCATCAAAATTAGGAGGAAGAATAACCCAGACCAACATTTTTTTGCCATCGGTAGTGGTGACATATCTTCTTTCGGTTTTGCTTAACGCCAATGATTTGTATGTTTCCGTGTTTACATTTGATAATTGAAGCCAAGTTTTTTTCTTTAGATTATAAGAATAAATTTCGGCTGCGTGGTTCATATCAGTTCGGGTAACAATAATTGTATCGCCAGAAAGACAGATTAGACTAGCTACATCAAAATCTCCGTTTGTCAATTGAATTACTTGCGGTAATTTTTTGGTTAAACCTGGGAAATCCACTTCAAATAACTGAAGTGTTCCGTCAATTGGCGCTTGAAAATATACTTTTTTACCATCGGCACTCCATAGAAAACTTTCGACAGTTCCGTCCCAATGCGCCGTTAAATTGATGTTTATTCCTTTGAAACTAACAATAATATCGTTTTTATCGGCTTCATAACCATCGCGTTTCATTTGTAACCAAGTCAAATTTCCTGTTGCAGAAAAAGTGGGATGCGTATCATAACCCAAGTTGCCTTCGGTTCTATTTATTGTTTTTTTAGTTTCTAAATTATATTCATAAATGTCTGTATTCGTACTGATTGCATAAGCTGTTCCTGCTTTTTTCTTGCATACATATAAAATGCTTTTGCTGTCTGGCGACCAAATATAATCTTCATCTCCGCCAAAAGGTTTTTGGGGACTGTCGAAAGTTTCTTCTTTCAAAATGTCTAACCCAACTGACCCTTTTTTATTTTCTTTAAAAAAAACGTGATCGAACTTCCCTTCATTCCATTTGTCCCAATGGCGATAATTTAATCCGTTATAGACTTGAACATTTGATTTTTCCAGTTCCGGATAAAAATCTTTTCCGTGTACTTTGTCGATTTTCACTTCTTCATTGTAAACAATATATTTCCCGTCTGGAGAAATGTTTTTATCTTTCAATAAATTTTTGGTGTTGGTAACCTCTTTTGGGTTTCCTCCATCAATTGGTAAAGTATAAGATTTAGAATTCGATTTATTTTCTTCGACAGAAGGTGTGTCTACTTTGTAAACAATATCTTTTCCGTCTTTAGAGATGCCTAAAGCAGTTACTCTTCCGAGTTTCAAGAGCAATTCTGGAGACATTATGTTTTGTGCTTTTGCATTTAAACTCATCATTGTCAGGGTTATAAATAATATTTTTTTCATTGTGAAATTGTTTTTTTTCTTCATTTAAAAGTAATGATTTTGTTCCAAAAAAAAAGCTACCTCTTTGAGATAGCTTTTCAGTTTATTATTTCTCTACAAATCAAATTTTATTCCTTGCGCCAAAGGAAGTTGGGTTCCATAATTAATGGTATTGGTTTGTCGTCTCATATAGGCTTTCCAAGCATCGGAACCAGATTCTCGTCCTCCGCCTGTTTCTTTCTCACCACCAAAAGCACCGCCAATTTCTGCTCCGGAAGTTCCAATGTTTACATTGGCAATTCCACAGTCTGAACCAGATTGAGAAAGGAATAATTCCATTTCTCGCATACTATTTGTGAATATTGATGAAGAAAGTCCTTGTGGAACTCCGTTTTGTAATGCTATCGCTTCTTTAATTGTAGTGTATTTCATTACGTACAAAATTGGCGCAAAAGTTTCCGTTTGAACAATGTCTAAATGATTTTCGGCTTCAATGATACATGGTTTTACATAACATCCGCTTTCAAAACCTTCGCCTTCAACCAAGCCTCCTTCGACAATGATTTTTCCACCTTCTTTTTTGGCGCTTTCAATGGCATTCAAATATTCCTGAACAGCTCCTTTGTCGATAAGTGGTCCAACGTGGTTGTTTTCGTCCAATGGATTTCCGATTTGTAATTGACCATATGCATTTTTCAAAACGCTGATAGTTTTATCATACACACTTTCGTGAATAATCAAACGGCGCGTTGAAGTACAACGTTGTCCTGCAGTTCCAACGGCTCCAAAAACGGCTCCAACTAATACCATGCTGATGTCAGCGTGCTCCGAAACTATAATCGCATTGTTTCCTCCCAATTCGAGAATCGTGTTTCCAAAACGTTCTGCAACAGTTTTTGATACATGACGGCCAATTCTTGTTGATCCCGTGAAAGAAACTAAGGAAATTCTTTTGTCATTGTTTATTAAATCGCCTGATTCGTTTCCTGTTACCAAACAGCTTACGCCTTCGGGAACATTATTTCTTTTTAAAACTGTTTTTATAATGTTTTGACAAGCAATGCCACATAAAGGAACTTTTGAACTAGGTTTCCAAATCGCAACATCGCCACAAACCAATGCTATCATTGAGTTCCAACTCCAAACCGCTACCGGGAAATTAAATGCCGAAATGATTCCAACAGTTCCTATCGGGTGGTATTGTTCATACATTCTGTGTTGTGGTCTTTCAGAATGCATTGTTAATCCATATAACTGACGCGATAAACCCACAGCAAAATCACAAATGTCAATCATTTCCTGAACTTCGCCGTAGCCTTCCTGAAGACTTTTTCCCATTTCGTAAGAAACTAGTTTTCCCAACGGTTCTTTGAATTTTCTCAATTCATCTCCCATTTGGCGAACAATATCACCTCTTCTTGGTGCGGGAACCATGCGCCATTCCAAGAACGCTTCGGAAGCTTTTTGCATTGCTTTTTCGTAATCTTCTTTGGTCGAAGTTTTTACTTTTGCTATTAAAGTTCCGTCTGCCGGAGAATAGCTTTCAATGATTTTTCCGTTTGCAAAATTGTTTGCTCCGGTTGAAGTCCCTTCGTTTAAGGCTTCGATTCCTAATTGTTTTAGGGCTTCTTTCATTCCAAATTGATCCGCTATTGTTATCATTGTAACTTTTTTAGTTATAATTGTTATATTATTTTACAAATATATTATATAATGGCGAAATAGAAAGTAAAAGTCTGAAAATTTAAATGATATAAGATGCCTAAAAATATTTAAGTAAAAAAAATTCGTTAATCCTATTTCTAGGATCTATCTCCGATCTCTAACTTTATTATTATTCTAATTTAAAAATCCATCCCACCCTATGGGCACTCCTCCAAAGGAGGGGAAGTTGTATGCATTCCCCTCCTTTGTAGGGGGTGTCTGAAAGACGGGGTGGTTATTATGTATTTTAATGATAAAATTTCATCTTGAAAAACGAATGCCTTAGCCCCGATTGAGTTGAAAATCCTTGAGAAAAGAAAGGCTAATTTTTCTTGAAAAAAAAGAGCGACCAACGGAAGCTCCTTTTTTTGATTAGAAAAATAGCGTTTATTGAGCAAGATTACAACGGAAAGCGGGAATAGCTCCTAGAAAATCTAGAACATGTTCTTTTTCTTGAACAAGAATACGCCAAAAACGGAAACCATAAGAGAAATTAACAACACAATCCAAAATCCGAATGGATTTTCCTGAAGATTATTAGGAACGTTCATTCCGTATAAACTGGCGATTAATGTGGGAATCATTAAAATGATTGAAATTGAAGTCAGTCGTTTCATAATAACGTTCAAATTATTTGAAATCACTGATGCATATGCGTCCATCATTCCGGTCAAGATGTTGCTGTAAATATTAGTAGTTTCTTCTGCTTGTCGCAATTCAATTTCGACATCTTCGAGCAATTCCGGGTCAAAAGTGTCTTTGTGAGTTTTTAAATTCTTGAGTCTGCGGAACAAAACATCGTTGCCTTTTAAGGATGTCATGAAAAAAACCAAACATTTTTCTATTTGCAGCAAGGCTTGAAGTTCCTCGTTTTTGATGGATTCTTCCAGATTATCTTCAGCTAATTTGATTCGCTGATTGATTTGTTTTAGGTGTTTCAGGAACCAAACGCTTGAGGACAAAAGCAATTTCAGCACTAAATCAAAATGATTGTTGACGGTGATTTTTTTGCGTTTTGTATAGGAAACAAAGTCGGGAAGAATGTCTGATTCGTGAAAACAAAGCGAAACAAAAACATCCTCTTTGAACATTAAACCTAATGGTGCTGTGTTGAATGGCAGTTTTGCATCGTTGCTCCTGAAAGGGATTCTTAAAATAATTAGCGTCCAACCGTTTTCGATTTCGATACGTGGTCGTTCGTCAATATCTTCAATATCACTGTAAAAATCTTCGGGAATTTGCAGTTCTTTGAGAAGGAATTTGGTTTCTTCTTTTGTGGGGCAAACTACATTAATCCAGCAGTTTTCTTCGCGGCTTTCGGTTTGAACTAAACCTTTGGTGTTTTTGTAATAAGTAATCATAATGTAATGCGCTGTTTAGAGAATAACGTTTACATTATGCAACGACTATTCCTGTTTGTCTTTTCTTTTCTCCGAATAATAATCGTCCATTGTGGATGCTTTATTTTAATTTTTGCAAAAGTATAACTTTTAATCCTAAAAACTGCCAATTAGTTCAAAACTAAAAATATTGGAGTGGCTTTTATGATTAATTCGCATTTTTTGTGAGTTTTTGATTTTTTTGATTTTTTTGGAAATATTCAATTTTTTCAAACCATTAAGGAAATTAAGGTTCATTAAGAAATACCGCAAAACTTAATTTCTTAATGGTTTGAAATGTTTGTTTTTAAGTTGCTACAAAATCACTCTTTTTTCACGACAATACTTATTGGATTGAAGATTTGCGGTATTTGTTTTGGATCGTTTTTATAAACCGTTATTGTTCCCTTTACATACACGGTTTTGTCTTTCAAATCTTCGATTTTAATATTCAGCTTTTCGAGGTAACTGTTAGAAATTACAACCGTAAAAATGCTCTCTGGATAGGGTTTATCGATGTTTATATAATTTGTGTTTTTACCTTCGGCAGCAAGTTTAAATGAAACTACTTTCCCTATAACACAAACTTCTTTATCCATATATTCTTTGACCTTGGCAGTTGTGATAGTATCTTGTGAAAAACAATTTACAGAAAATACAAGAAGAAAAGCTAGTGCTAAATTTTTCATTTTGGAAATTTTAAATTATTTCACTTCTTTTATCAAATATATATAAACCGGGAAGTGGTCGCTATATCCAATTTCGTTTTCGGAATGGCGCAAAGGATAACCTGCATATCTGCCAAATTTTCCTATCATAAACGGCTTATTATAAATTCCTGCTTTCCAATATTGAAAAGTTGAAAAATCATTCTTGATTAAGGTTTCGGAAACCATAATTTGGTCAAAAATATCACCTGCATCACGATAGAACAACGATGAATTTCCTTCTTTAGCCATTTGCTCGAAAGGATTATAAACGCCAAATTGTTGTACTTCCGATTTTTTTAATTTGGCTCCAACACCTTCTTTTACACTTTTGTTATACGTTCCGTCATTTAAATCTCCCATTAAAATAATTTTGGCATTAGGATTTACTTTGTAGACAGAATCCATCACTTTCTTGGCTAATCTTCCTGCTGCTTCACGAAATGGGCTGCTTTTTTTCTCGCCTCCAGAACGTGAAGGCCAGTGATTTACCAATATATTAATTTCTTCACCATCAAGAAATCCTGTTACTAACAGAATATCTCTGGTATAAACTCTATTATCGTGTGTCACTTCAATTTTATCTTTATCGGCTTTATCTTCTTCCGTCTCTTTATCTTTTTCTTTATTGTCTCCTCTATAAATTATCAGGGGAATATTAACAAAACTGGTAGGCTTGAAATATTTCTTTTGGTATAATAACCCAACATCAATTCCTCTTTTGTCAGGAGAATCAAAATGCACAATTCCATAATCATCTTTAACAATGTTAGGTTGCTTAACTAAATCTTCGAGAACTCCACGGTTTTCAATTTCTGAACACCCAATAAAAGTAGGTGCTTCTTTTTGTTGATCATTCGTGCCAATTTGCATCAGGACTTTCGACAGATTTTCTAGTTTTTGATTGTATTTTGCTGAATTCCAACGTTGGAGTCCTGTTGGAGTCCATTCATCGTCAAAATTAGGGTTATTAATTGTGTCGAATAAATTTTCGAAATTATAAAATGCAACGGTGCGTACTACATATTTTTTCTGTTGTGCATTTGCTCCAAAAATTGAAGATAAAACAATCAAAACGGCAATAAATCTTTTAATTCTCATAATAGCATATTATTTTAAAGTAAAGTTTAACAAAAACTTGGGAACAAATGTATATAATTATAATTAATAATGTAGATTTGCTTCCCCATTTAAACTTAATTTAAATTTTATTGGGTTAACTTTAATTTTAATTATGAAAAAAATTATTATTAGCACATTATTTGTAATGCAAGTAATGCTTGCTTTTGGACAATCAAATACTGGTTTTTCTGGTAAAGTAGTCGATTCCAAAACACAGAAGCCAATACAAAGTGTTATTGTATCCATTCAAAATACAAATTTAACGCAGCTTTCAGATTCAAATGGAAAATTTACTTTTAACAAAGTGGATGCAGGGAATCAATTATTGCTTCTTAGAAGCAGTGGTTACAAAGATCAATTACTTAAAATCGAAATTATTGAAGGTAAAATGCTAGATATGGGCACGGTGACTTTTGAAGAAGATTTAACTCAAGAAAAACAGTCCGTACTAATTGCTATAACAGATAATGATTTGAGCGATGACAACAGTGGTTCCGAAAGTACCGCAGGATTGCTTCAAGCTTCAAAAGATGTGTTTTTGCAAGCAGCTGCCTATAATTTTGGGCAAGCAAGATTTAGCGTTCGAGGGATTGATAATGAATACTCTAATGTAATGATTAATGGCGTCACCATGAATAAAGTTGCTGACGGAAGACCACAATATGGCGACTGGGGCGGTTTAAATGATGCTACTCGAAATCAGGAATTTACAAATGGCTCAGCACCGTCGGACTATGCTTTTGGCGCAATCGCTGGAACTCAATTTATAACCACAAGAGCTTCGATTTACAGACCTGGAACAAGAATCTCTTATTTAAACACTAATACCAATTATAGCAATAGAGTCATGGCAACTCACGCTTCGGGAATGGATAAAGACGGTTGGGCTTATGTTATTTCTGGTGGAAGAAGATGGGCTCAAGAAGGCTATTTTGAAGGGAGTACTTATGATGCAAATTCACTATTTGCAAGTGTCGAAAAGAAAATTAATAGCAAACACAGCATTAACCTTACCTCAATTTATGCACAAAATAAAAGAGGTAAAAACTCACCAAATACTGCCGAACAAACTGATTTAGCAGGAGAAAAATACAATTCTTACTGGGGATACCAAGAAGGGGAAAAAAGAAATTCAAGAGTTAAAAAATCCGAAGAGCCTATGTTTATGTTGGCTCACTATTGGAAAGTGAACCCAAAAACAAATATAAACACCACTGTTTCTTATCAAATTGGGCAAATCGGAAACAGCCGTTTGGATTATACAAAATCCAATAATCCAGACCCAACGTATTACGCAAAATTACCTAGCTATTGGACTAATTATTTTGATAACAATCAAAATTATGTTGGTAATACGCCAACTTATATTGCAAATGCAGAGCAACAAAAAGACCTTTTCCTTGCCAATAAACAATTGGACTGGAAAGACATGTACAGAATCAACAATGAAAACATAACAAACGGTAGCCGTATAGTTTTGTATGAAGACCGAAGTGATGAAAACATTGCTACAGTGAACACTAGATTCAACTCTCAACTTTCGGATAATGTGATTTTGATTGCTGGCGGAAATTATCTAGATTCTAGAACCAAGAATTTCAAAAATATGATTGACCTTTTGGGCGGGACTTATTTTGCCGACAAAAGTACTTTTGGAATAGGCAATCAACAATATTCTGATTTGAACAATCCAGATAGAACTCTTGGAGTTGGCGAACATTACGGATACAATTACAACATTGATGTAAAAAAATTAGATGCTTTTACCCAATTTAAATTTACGTATAAAAAAGTAGATTTCTACCTTGCACAATCGTTCTCCCGTTCAAGCTACCAAAGAGATGGTTTATATAAAAACGGCTATTATGAAAACAATTCTTTTGGGAAAAGCGATAAAGTTTTCTTTGACAACTTTGGATTCAAAGGAGGATTGACTTATAAATTAACAGGGAGAAACTTTATTGATTTCAACGCTATTTATATGACTAAAGCTCCAAACTCTAAAGATGTTTTTCCAAATTCTCGTGTAAACAATAATATTACACCAAATATTACCAACGAAACCATCAAAGGTGGCGATTTGAGTTACATTATTAAAGCACCCAAATTCAAAGCTCGTTTTACAGGATATTTCTCTGAAACATTAAACTCAACCGACATCAATTTTTATTATGCAGATGCTGTTGGTGGAGAAGGAGCTTTTGTATCTGAAGTAGTAACGGGAATCAATAAAAGGAACAGAGGATTCGAAGCTGGTCTTGAATACCAACTCACTTCTACTATCAAAGTTACTGGAGTTGCCGCATATGGTGAATATACTTTGACTAATGATCCAACAGTAAGCTTAACAGATGATGCATCAGCAACCACAACTGATTACGGGAAAGCTAATTTTACGGGATTGAAACAATCAGGAATGCCACAGCAAGCCTACTCTGTTGGAATAGAATATAGAGACCCTAAATTCTGGTGGATTGGAGCAAATGCTAATTATATAGCAGACAATTATTTGGATATGTCCACGATTAAAAGAACATCCAATTATTATAACTATGATGCTCTTACCAATTACAGAGCCATAGATCAAACCTTGGCAGACAGTTATTTGAAACAGGAAAAATTCGACTCTTTTTACCTGTTTAATATAGTAGGTGGAAAATCTTGGAGGATTAACAACAAAACTTTAGGGCTTTTTGCAACCGTAAACAATGTTTTAGACATTAGCTACAAAACGGGTGGTTTCGAACAATCAAGAGATTCAAATTACACAGCAGATTACGAAGATCATCAAAGTGGTTCTTATAGTAAATTTGGCCCAAAATACTTCTACGGATACGGAAGAACGTATATGGTCAATCTTTATTTAACCTTTTAAATTAAACGTTATGAAAAATATAATAAAAAATATAGGTATCGTTATTGCAACAGCAGGATTCTTGACAAGCTGTGTGAATGACACTTTCGATACACCAAAATTTGATGATTGCGTAAGTCCAGGATTGACAAAAACCAAGGAAGTTGCCAATTTATATACAAGCGCTCCTACTAATGGAACAACCGTTGCCTATCCTGCTGCTGCAAAAGACCCTGTAACAGGTAAGGAAATTTATGATTACATCGAAGCTTATGTAATTTCGAGTGACGAAGGTGGGAATTTTTATAAAAGCATGTACTTTCAACCCACAGATGGTTCTAAAGGATTTAATCTTTCTGGAGATATAGTAAATGCTTATACCCAAAAATTTCAACCGGGAAAAAAAGTGTTTTTAAAACTAAACGGATTGTCTTATGCAAACCCAACTGGTTTTGGAAGAGGATTAATTTTTGGAGCTGCACCAACAGAACAATATGCAGTGGATAGAATACCTAGTTTAGATGTTAAAAAATATTTAATTCCTTCTTGTGATGTGGTTAGCGAAGATGCTATTGTCCATAAAATTACTTTAGCGCAGGCTTTTAGTGACACCTATTTGAATACTTTGGTTGAAATGGACAATGTACAATTTACTGATGAAGCAGCAGGTGGAACTTATGACTCCAATTTAACAGATACTTATGATTCCAGTATTTTTGTTACTGATGGTTCCAAAAATTTAACCATTAGAACCAGTAGATTTGCCAATTTTGCAGGTTCAAAAGTTCCTATGGGTAAGGGAAAATTAAGAGGTGTATTGGCCAAGTACAACACAACTTATCAAATTATTATGAGAACCGAACGTGACGCCAATATGCCTAATCCAAGAGTTGACTATACGCCAACACTTATCGGAACGAATTCTGGTGTTTTCCCAGTAACGGTAAACGAAACTTTTGAAAGTTATATCGCCTCTCCATCTCAAACTAATTTTCCAAATTATATCAATGATGCGGCAATTGGTTCAAGATATTGGGAAGTAAAAACATTTAGTTCCAATAAATACATTCAAATGACTTCGTTTGGTTCTGGTGGTGCAAATAATACTTATTTATTTGTTCCTGTAAATATGACTACTGCAAGTACATTTTCATTCAAATCCAATATGGGTTATTGGAACGGAGCCGTGTTAAAAGTGTATTATGTACTAGCTGCAAATTATACTCCTGGAAGTAGCATTGATGTTACAAAAATGACAAATATAACTTCAAATTTCACTATTCCTGTAACCCCAACTTCTGGTTATGGAGCCTCATTTACAGCAAGTGGGAATTATGCAATTCCGGCAACTGTAACTGGAAATGGTTATTTTGTCTTTGAATATGCTGGAAATGCAAACGCTTTCCCTGCTGTAACCACAACCTTACAATTGGATAATATAATCGTAAATTAAATTTTTTTAATACTAAATCTAAAAGGCTTCCGCATTAAGGGGAGCCTTTTTTATTACACCACTTTGGGAAAAACGAATTATAACGACTTAAAAAATTACGAAAGCATAACAATAAGAGACTCAATTAATTCCTAAATTTACATTTCTTAACATAAGATTCCAATGAAAAGTATCCTCACCCTATTCCTTTTTGTTTTCAGCTATATCGCCTCTGGACAAGTCGTTATCAACGAACTCGATTCTGATACGCCAAGTACTGATGATAGAGAATTTATTGAACTAAAATCTACGGTTCCAAATTTTTCACTTGACGGTTACGTTTTGGTTTTTTTTAACGGAAATGCCACTTCTACAGCAGCAAATCAAAGTTATTATACTATTGGTCTAAACGGATTGACCACTGATGCTAATGGAATAATTCTAATTGGAAATTCTCTAATTTCTCCTGCTCCAGACAAATTATTCCCCGACAATATTATCCAAAATGGTGCCGATGGCATTGGACTTTATCTAGGAAACACATCAGATTTTCCAGAATTTACTTTAGCAACAACCACTAACCTGATCGACGCTTTGATGTACGACACCAAGGATCCAGATGCTACGGCATTAATGAACTTATTAGGTATTACTACTCAATATGATGAAGGTCTAAACAACCTACAAACCACGCAATCTGTTCAAAGAAAAACGGACGGAACTTACGAAACTAAAAACCCAACTCCAGGCGCAAACAATGACGGAAGCGGAATTGTCTTTAACGGAATTACAATTACGACCAACACTGCCGATAAAAACGAAGGAGGAAGTTTTTCCATTACATTTACGACCCAAACCAACGTGGCCAGTGATTTGACTTTTGATTTCACACTAAATAATTCTTCCTTCATAACTGCTGATTTTACGGGAAACACCACCGTTTTGATTCCTTCGGGTTCCAATACTTTTACAACTACCATCACGCTCACAGACGATGTATTGGACGAAGGTGACGAAGTTTTAAAAATTAATATTGGTAGCATCCCTTCAGAATTCAAGCGACTTAATGACAATATTGAAATCCGAGTTATCGACAATGATTTTACTGTTGCTCCGTTTGGAACCCCTTTAAATCCAACTTATGGAATTGTTGCAAACACGATGCCAACAGGCTATTATGATTCCTTAGAAGGCCTTTCCGGAACTGCCTTAAAACAAGCCATTCAAGATATTATTGCCAATCCAGCCGTGGTTCACGCCCACAATTATGGCGATATCATCGAAATTCTAAAAACTGCCGATCAAAACCCAAAAAACAGCAACGAAGTTTGGTTGATGTATGTTGAACAATCCCGTTCCAAATTAGAATTTCAAGACACGGGAATCAATACCGGAAAATGGAATCGCGAACACATTTATCCACAATCACGTGGCGGTTATACTAATGGAACTTTAAGTATTCCAGATGGAATAAATGTTTGGTTGCCTACAAATGCTGACGATATTCTTGCCGGTCACGCTGACGCTCACCACCTTCGTGCCGAAGACGGTGCCGAAAACAGTTTGCGAAGTAATAACGATTATGGATTAACAGGTTACAACGGACCAATCGGAACAATGGGTTCGTGGAAAGGCGATGTGGCTCGTTCTGTGTTTTATATGGCTGTTCGTTACAATGCTTTGAGCGTTGTCAATGGGGATATTCCTGATACAACCGTAGGACAATTGGGCGATTTAGCATCTTTGTTAACTTGGAATACGTTAGACCCATCAGATGATTTCGAAATGAACAGAAACAATTATATTTACACTTGGCAAGTCAATAGAAATCCATTTATTGATTATCCAGATTTGGCTAATTATATTTGGGGTACAAAAGCTGGTCAAACCTGGCTATCAACCAATGATTATTCCAATCTAAAAATAAACCTTTATCCTAATCCGGCTCAAAAATCAATTACCATTTCGGGTTTAAACGAAAAAGCAACAATCGAGATATACAATACTATTGGGGCAAAAGTATTTATTCAAAATTTTGTCGGTGAAACTAAATTAAATATCGATTTCCCAACCGGAATCTATTTTGCAAAAATCAATACAGCAGATAAAAGTATCGTCAAAAAAATTCTAATTGAATAAAAAATATGCAGTCTAATGGGTTTTCAATCGTTGCAGGAAAAGTAGTTTTTTATAAACTTCTAATGCTTATTTTTGTTTTACAATTTTCCAATATTCAAGCTCAAACACAAATGAAAATACCGCCCTATTTACAAAAAGGAGATACAATAGCCATATTGGCAACAGCCCGAAAAAACATTGATGACAACCTTAAACCTGCCATAGATTTGTTGCACAGTTGGGGATTGGAAGTCGTAATCGGGAAAACCATCGGATTGGACAATAATCAATTGGCCGGAACTGATGCACAACGCGCCGAAGATTTTCAGCAGCAACTGGACAATCCAAATATAAAAGCAATTTGGTGTGTAAAAGGTGGTTATGGCACAGTTCGAATAATAGACTTAATAGATTTTACCAAATTTAAGCAAAACCCAAAATGGATTATTGGCTTCAGCGATGCCACAGTAATTCACAGTTATCTTAACAAATTAAACATTGCTTCCATCCACGGCGCAATGCCTATAACGGTCGAAAGAGCAACCCCAGAAACCATAGAAAGTTTGCGAAAAGCACTTTTTGGCGAAAGCCTGAAATATGAAATCCCATCTGATTCCTCCAATCGTTTAGGAAATGCCAAAGGCGAAATCGTGGGCGGAAATTTATCTATTTTATATAGTTTGATGGGTTCCAATGCCCAAATTGATTGCAAAGGAAAAATTCTTTTCATCGAAGATATTGATGAATATTTATACCATATCGATCGAATGATGATGAGCCTGAAACGTTGCGGCTGCTTTGATAATCTGAATGGTTTAATTGTTGGCGGAATGACAAAAATGAGAGACAATGATATTCCTTGGGGGAAAAATGCCAACCAAATTATTGAAGATATTACTAAAGAATATTCATTTCCTATTGTTTATAATTTTCCGGCAGGACATTTTCGCGATAATAGAGCCTTGATTTTTGGTGAACAAGTTTCGTTAGAATTATCTGCAGCAACTTCAAAGTTGACTTTTGAGTAAAACTTTTGCCACGAAGACACACCCGAGCGTCAGCGAACTGGCGAAGCAAAGGCGCAAATTTTATATTTAAAGTACTTATTGTTTTTAGATAATTCATTACATTTTTCTTTGTGACTTATTGCCTTAGCGGCAAAATTTTATTTCCAAACACCAAATCTGAAATCAAAAATCGTTAATCTTCAATCAAAAATCAAATGGCCGATCACAACGAATTAGGAAAATTAGGAGAAGAATTAGCTGTAGAATTTCTGCAAAAAAATGGTTACGCAATTCTGGAAACCAACTGGACTTTTCAGAAAGCCGAAATCGACATCATCGCCCAAATAGAAAGCACACTTGCCATTGTTGAAGTAAAAACTCGTTCTTCATTAGATTTTGGTTTGCCTCAAGACTTTGTAAAACCAAAAAAAATCCAGCTTCTGGTAAAAGCCGTAAATGAATATGTAATTTCTAAAGATTTGGATATTGAAGTTCGTTTTGATATCATTGCGATTCACAAAGAAGGCAAGTCTTTTGCAATAGAACATTTAATAGATGCTTTTTATCATTTTTAAGCTTAAATTATTGCAGTTATTTTTATAACAAATTGTTTTTTTATTTATCTTTGCAGCGCATTTTGTTAGATTAACACGAACTAAACTCTTCGTTTTTAGGAATAAACCATTTTAAAAAGCAAGTTTCTTTTAAAATAAATCAACATAATTATGAAATGAGCATAATTCAAATGAGGTCGATGCCACTAATGATAATATGCGAATTACATATGACCAATAAAAAACAATAAACATCAACATATGAAAACCGTTTCTTCAATTGTAGAAAATTACATTAAAACAAAGCCTTTTTTATTGAATGCATTATCTCTTGGAATAATCAATTTGACGTCCTTGTCTAGAAACATTATGGTTGAATTGGAGTCTGAATTTGGCAAAGAAGTCAAACAAGGCGCGGTCGTAATGGCACTAAAAAGACTCACCGAAGAGTTGGACTTTAGACTCAATCACAAAATTAATAAAGTAATAAAAAACATTGGCGAAATCACCGTTCGTTCGTCACTGACAGATTATACTTTTGCAGCATCGGAAACCGTTTTGAATAAACAGGCCGATTTAATTACAGATATCAACACTTTTTCAGATATATTTTATACATCATCTCGTGGTGTAAATGAAACTAACATTGTGGTAAGCAACAGCGTCAATCATCTTGTTGACAAACATTTTGCCAATGAAAAGTTGATTCAAAAGTTGGAAAATCTAGCTTCGATTACGGTAAAATTACCTAAAGAAAATATTGTTGTTCCTGGTATTTATTATTTCATTTTCCAGCGTTTGGCTTGGGAAGGAATCATCATCAACGAAGTGATTTCGACTTCAAACGAATTTACAATTTTAGTAAGCGAAGATGAGGTAGACGTTGCTTTTAAAGTAATTAAGGATTTGAAGAATTAATATTTCTTATTCTATATTTTAAAGCTTCAAGTCTTTGAAATGATAAAAAAATTATACAACTACCAAAGCTTCTAGCCTTTTAAAGGCTGGAAGCTTTTTTTATTTCTCCAACATCTCCATCAATTCCAAAGCCCTTCTTGTATTTTTTACATTATCAAAAGTCAACAAAAGTCGCAATCCAGCTGGCGTTTGTTTTTCTTTCATCACACAAATACTGCTGTTTTTTTGTACAAATTGTATCATTTGATGAAAGCGTTTCGAAGTATAAAAATCCGATTGTTGATCCGCAACAAAATAGCCAATCATCTTGCCTTTTTTCATTACCAGTTTTTCGATTCCCACTCTAGTAGCAATCCATTTGATGCGAATGCTGTTCATTAAAGCAAGTGCTCGCGGTGGCATCGGACCAAAACGGTCAATCAATTTATTTTGGAAAACAACCAATTCTTCTTCGTTTGTCACGTTACCCAATTCATTATACAAACTCAAACGCTCGGTAACATTATTGATATATTCGTCCGAAAACAACAACTCAAAATCGGTATCGATTTGCAGGTCTTTTACATATTCTTTCTCAACTCCGCTATCTTCGTTTTCATACAAATCCTTGAATTCGTTTTCTTTCAATTCGTCGATGGCTTCGTTCATAATTTTTTGATAAGTGTCAAAACCTATTTCGTTAATGAAACCGCTTTGTTCGCCTCCCAATAAATCTCCGGCACCACGAATTTCCAAATCTTTCATTGCAATATTGAAACCGCTTCCCAGTTCCGAGAATTGTTCCAAAGCCTGAATTCTTTTTCGAGCATCATCCGTCATTGCAGAATATGGCGGGCAAATGAAATAACAAAATGCTTTCTTGTTGCTACGTCCCACACGACCCCGCATTTGATGCAAATCTGAAAGACCAAAATTATTGGCATTATTGATGAAAATAGTATTTGCATTGGGAACATCCAAACCGCTTTCGATAATTGTGGTTGCCACCAAAACATCGAATTCGCCGTTCATAAAAGCCAACATTAATTCCTCAAGTTTGCTGCCTTCCATCTGACCGTGACCAATTCCTACTTTTGCATCGGGAACTAATCGCTGAATCATTCCCGCAACTTCCTTGATATTTTCTATTCGATTATTAACAAAGAAAACCTGTCCGTTTCGCTGAATTTCATACGAAATCGCATCGCGAATCAACTCTTCGCTAAAACCAACCACATTCGTTTCGATTGGATACCGATTAGGTGGAGGTGTTGTAATCACTGATAAATCTCGTGCTGCCATCAACGAAAACTGTAAAGTTCTCGGGATTGGTGTTGCCGTTAAAGTTAAGGTGTCAATATTAGCTGCGATGGTTTTAAGTTTGTCTTTTACGTTGACACCAAATTTTTGTTCCTCGTCAACTATCAACAAACCAAGGTCTTTAAAAACGACATTTTTGTTTACCAATTGGTGCGTTCCAATGACAATATCAAGTTTTCCTTCGGCTAATTGTTTGAGTGTTTCAGCTTTTTGTTTCGCGGTTCTAAAACGGTTTAAATAACCCACAGAAACTGGCATATCTTTCAGCCTTTCGGTAAAAGTGCGGTAATGTTGGTAGGCTAAAATTGTGGTTGGAACCAAAATCGCAACTTGTTTCGAATTGTCAACAGCTTTGAAAGCGGCGCGAATGGCAACTTCGGTTTTTCCAAAACCTACATCGCCACAAACCAAGCGATCCATCGGGCGGTCACTTTCCATATCGGCTTTGACTTCTGCGGTTGATTTGGTCTGGTCTGGCGTATCTTCGTAGATAAAAGAACTTTCTAATTCATTTTGCAAATAGCTATCGGGCGCAAAACGGAATCCTTTTTCCAATTTTCTTTTGGCATACAATTGTATCAAATTGAACGCAATATGTTTGACGCGCGCCTTGGTTTTTTGCTTCAGAATCTTCCAAGCATTGGAACCAAGTTTATAAATTTTAGGCGGCGTCCCATCTTTTCCGGTGTATTTCGAAATCTTGTAAAGTGAGTGAATGCTCACATAAACAATGTCATTATCGGCATAAACGAGCTTGATGGCTTCTTGAGTTTTGCCTTCGACCTGAATTTTTTGCAGACCACCAAATCTCCCAATTCCGTGATCGATATGCGTCACATAATCGCCAACAGACAAAGTGGTCAATTCTTTTAAAGTAATATTTTGCTTCTTCGAAACATTACTCTTAATGTTGAATTTATGATAACGTTCAAAAATCTGGTGATCGGTGTAACAAGCTATTTGGTTTTCTTCGTCTATAAAACCTTGATATAAAGGAAGAACAATCGTGTTGTATTGCTTGCGGATATTCTCAGAATTGGCTTCATCAAGCGTTTCGAAAATATCGTGAAACCGTTTGGCTTGGTTTTCATTCGAACAAAACAAATAATTTTTGTAACCGTTAAAATGATTATCATTCAAATTATTCAATAACAAATCAAATTGTTTATTGAACGATGGTTGCGGTTTTATATAAAATTCAAAAGAAATTTTGGTTTTATAAATAGGCTTGGAACTCAATTCAACAATCGAAAAATCGAGACTTTTCTTAATGAATTCCGCCTGATTCAAAAACAATTGTTCTGGCGCAACGTGCTTTACCGTAGCATTTAGATTGTCGAAAATTTCTGTGGCTTTGCCAAATAATTTATCCAATTTAGAAAAAAGCAAGTCGGTATTCTGAATGAAAATAATGGTTTTGTCATTAATATATTCCAAAAAACTTTCGCGGTTTTCCTGAAAGAATTTGTTTTCGACATTTGGAATAATCGTGATTTTCTTTTGTTTTTCGATAGAGAGTTGCGTTTCAACATCAAAACTTCGAATACTGTCAACTTCATTACCAAAAAACTCAATTCGGTATGGATTATCATTCGAAAAGGAAAATACATCGACAATTCCGCCACGAACTGAAAATTCGCCGGGTTCTGTAATAAAATCGACTCTTTTGAATTCGTATTCAAACAAAACTTCATTGATAAAATCTATAGAAATCTTGTCGCCAACAGCCACTTTCAAGGTGTTTTTGTCTAACTCTTTTCGTGTAACCACTTTCTCGAAAAGTGCTTCGGGATACGTGACAATAATAGCAGGTTTTTTGCGGGAATTGATGCGGTTCAAGACTTCGGCCCGAAGCAAAACATTAGCATTATCGGTATCTTCAATTTGATAAGGGCGACGATACGAACCGGGATAAAAAAGCACATCCTGCTCGCCAATCATTTGCTCCAAATCGTTCAAATAATAAGCTGCTTCTTCTTTGTCATTTAGAATAACTAAAAATGGTTTTTCGGTCTTGTTGAAAAGTGATTGCACCACAAACGAAAGTGAAGAGCCCAGTAATCCGTTAAGCTGGATTTTTTGTTCGGCTTTTAGTAAACTATCGACAATTTGCTTGATTTTTGGCGAATTATCGTAGGTTTTGTATAAGATTGCTTTACTCAACGCGAGGAATATTTTGATCCATTTTTACATTTGGAATTGCCCTTGCGGTATCTAGCATTTTTAACAAATCAGATTCTCCTTCTTCAAGCGGAATTTTGCTTTTTTGAACCAATTTATCCATTTGGTTTTGCAAGGAAACTAATTCTTCGTTGATTTCACCTACCAAAACAAGGACTTTCTGGTCGGGAATATCACTTAAATGGATGAATAAATCCAACATTCTTACTTTGGTAACAAGAATCGAAATTCGGGCTTTTATTTGGGGTTTGTTGAATTCTACTGGAGTAAAATTATTTAATGCCATCGCTTTCTTGGAAAGTTCTGCTGATTTTTTTTGGAAAGCACCAATAGTTTTCTTGGGTTTTTGGTCTAATTCCGCCAAAAACAAACGCCACTCGTTCCAAGACAATTTATTAGCTTGTGAAGTTGCATTGATGGGATTTGCATTAAAAACCCAACCCTTATTGATGTTTTCAAAGATTAATTCCTTCTTTTTGGCTGCTTTCTCGGTTTCGATAATTCGTTTTTCAGTATCGTTTTTACACGAATTCAGAACAAAGACCAGAGAAAAGAGATATATAAGTTTAAATTTCATTTGTAATTTCTTAAGATGCAAAGTTACGAAGTAAATTTACAATTACGAATTACAACTTCAGAATAAGAATCTGATATCTTGCGGACTCTTTTCTTAAATTTACAATAGAGAAATTAAGAAATTAAACAAGATTATTACTATGATTTCACTAAATTTAAAAGATTTTTCGTGAAATTTTGATATTTACGAAAACGTTATCTTTGTTTTTTTAAATCACAGAAATGAATCCTAAAATATTGATTATCGGTGCTTGCGGGCAAATTGGAACAGAATTAACCCATAAACTTCGGAAACTATACGGAACCGAAAATGTCATTGCTTCCGATATTCGAAAGTTAAATAATGATATTGTAAATTCTGGGACTTTTGAAGTGGTGAATGCATTAGATTTCAATCAAATTGAACATCTTGTCGAAGTGCATCACATTACAGATATCTATTTGATGGCGGCTTTGCTATCGGCAACAGCCGAAAAAAATCCTGCATTTGCTTGGGATTTGAATATGAACTCGCTATTTCACGTTTTGAATTTGGCGAAAGCCAAGAAAATAAAAAAAATATTCTGGCCTTCCAGTATCGCTGTTTTTGGACCTACAACTCCACGGGAAAATACGCCGCAATATACTATTATGGAACCTTCAACGGTTTACGGAATCAGCAAACAGTCTGGTGAAAGATGGTGCGAATATTACCATACTCATTTTGGTGTCGATGTGCGAAGCGTGCGCTATCCAGGATTAATAAGTTGGTCAACACCTCCGGGTGGCGGAACAACTGATTATGCAGTGGATATTTATCATAAAGCTTTGAGTGATGGAAAATACGAGTGTTTTTTATCCTCAGAAACCAAAATGCCAATGATGTATATGGACGACGCCATTGATGCAACAATTCGAATTATGCAAGCTCCGGCGGAACAAATCAAGATCCGTTCATCTTATAATTTAGCAGCAATGAGTTTTACTCCAACTGAGATTGCGGCTGAAATAAAAAAACATATTCCTGATTTTACTGTAACATATTGTCCTGATTTCCGTCAAACAATCGCTGATAGTTGGCCAGCCAGCATTGATGATTCTCGCGCTAGAGAAGACTGGAACTGGCATCACGAGTTCAATTTAGAAAGCATGACAGAAGAAATGTTGAAAAATCTTCGATAATAAAATTGTTAAATGCATTTATTCCAAACAAATTAGTAACATCAAAAAACCAACAAAAACCAAAATTTATAACTAATGAAGAAACTATTTATTTTTACCTTATTCGCAATTAGCGGAATTATTCAAGCACAAAATATGCAATCGAATATTCTACTAAGGCACGATAATAAACCTATTGATTTTACAAAAGTAAATGCTGCTGCAATAAAAGAAGCCGTTGCAATAGTCATAAAATCCTCCGACGAAAAAATCAAAAAAATTGTTGCTGTAAAAGCGCAAACACTTTCCAATACATTAATTGCTTATGACGATTTACAATATGAAATTAATGATTTGTCAATGAAAATAGGTTTGATTCAATCAACATATTCTGACGAAACCATTCGGAATTCAGCCTACGAAGAAAGCGAAAAATTATCTGTTTATGGCAGTACATTTAACCTAAACGAACCTTTATATAAAGCCATAAAAAGATTTTCATTAAGTAAAAGAATAGTTTTCACAGACCAACAAAAAAAGTTTTTATCTGATATTATTATTTCGTTTGAAAAAAGCGGAATGAAACTTAGTGCAACCGATAGAAAACCATTGGAAGAAATCAATAATAAACTCATAAAATTTGGAAATTTATTCGACAAAAATATCTCCGAAAGCAAAGACAGTTTAACATTTGATGAAGCTGATTTAAAAGGAATTGATGCAGAAACACTTAATTCTTGGAAAAAACCAAATGGCAAATATGTAGTTTATGTAAATGGTCCGAATGTAATAAAAATTGGCGAAAATGCAGAAAATAGCAATACCAGAAAAGCTTTTGGTTTGCGTTATAATAATAGAGCTTACCCTCAGAACATAGCAGTTTTAGACAGTTTGTTGTATTACAGAAATGTATATGCAAAAAAACTAGGTTTTACTTCTTATGCTGCCTATGCACTTATAGATAAAATGGCGGCAAAACCGGAGAATGTTTGGGCTTTTGAAAATGATTTGATAATAAAACTAACGCCTTTAGTTACAAGTGAAGTAAAAACGCTAAAAGCATTTAAAAACGAAATGAGTCCAACAGAGTCTGACACATTATACGGTTGGGATTTTAGTTATTACAGCAAAAAAATGCTCAATACCAAATATCAATTAAACAAAGACGAGGTAAAAAAATACTTCGAAATGAACAACACTCTAGCAGGAATGTTTCATGTTTATGAAACTTTACTGGGAATTCAGATAAAACCAGCAACTAACATGCCTGTTTGGGACGCCAAAGTGAAAACTTATGAAATTTGGAGTGAAGGGAAAAAAGCAGGAAGTTTTTATCTGGATTTATTTCCGAGACAAAACAAATATACCCATTTCGCCTGTTTTCCAATAAGTCAATATCTTAAAAACGGAGCTGTTGAAACACTACCTCAAGCGGCACTTATTTGCAATTTTCCTGAAGGATCGTCCAATGAACCTTCTCTATTGGAACATGACGATGTAATTACTATGTTTCACGAATTCGGACACTTGGTGCATTGGTTATTAGGTCATCCAGCGATTGCTTCTCAAAATTCTTTTGGTTTAAAAGGAGATTTTGTAGAAGCTCCTTCCCAATTTTTAGAAAACTGGTGTTGGGAATATGACGCTTTAAAAACCTTTGCAAAACAGTATCAAACAGGGGAAACACTTCCAAAAGAATTATTCGATAAAATGAAGCAAACTCAGCTGGTAAATATTGGAAGTCAATATATCTCACAAGTTGCATATGGCTTGATCGACTTTGCCTATGAAGACAAATACGAAATGACAAAACAGAAAGGAACTTTACAAATCTTTAAAGAAAAAATGTCTTTAAATCAATTGCCTTTTAATGATAAAAATCATATGATTTGCAGTTTTGGACATCTAAACGGATACGGCGCAAATTATTATGGTTATTTGTGGTCTAAAGTCTATGCAGAAGACATGTTTTCAATTTTTAAAAAGAATGGCGTTATGGATACCGCAACCGGAACTAGATACAGAAAAGAAATTTTAGAAAAAGGAGCAACGGCTCCTGAAATAGAAATGGTTGAAAAGTTTTTAGGAAGAAAGTCAAATTCAGATGCTTTCTTAGAATCGTTGGGTATTAAAAATTAATGAATTGTATAATACAAAAAAAGGGGGTGATTAATTAAAATCACCCCCTTTTTTTCATTAAAATAAAAGCTATTTTATCTCATAAGTATTATCTGCCTGTTTCACATCAGCCATTAATCCGCTTGGGTCGATGGTAATTTTCTTAATCGTTGTTTTCGGTTTAGAAATAGCAAATTCATACGTTGGATAAGACCAAGCCCAATCGCTTAAAACTGTTCTTTTTATATTAGGATTTGGATTTTTTTTCTCAAAACTCATCATTCGCAACGGAATATAAAAACTCTCTTTAGTACCATCGGTGTATTCAACTAAAACATCGATTGGCATTGGCATTCTGCCAAATCTTTCTAAGGTAATTATAGCGCTCAACCCTTTATTACCGACATCTTCCCGTAGACCTTTAATTCCATAATCTATCGTGTTGGTGGTTTGCGTCCAATCCGTTAAATACCAATCTAAGTTTGCTCCCGATACGCGTTCGGCAGTTCTCTTGATGTCATTTGGTGTTGGGTGTTTGAATTTGAAATCTTGGAAATACCTTTTCAAAGTTTTATATACATTTTCTTTTCCAATTACATATTCTAGCTGCGATAAGAAAAGACTTCCTTTGTAATAAGAGGAAATAGAATATAATCTATTAATGTCATATCGATCGCTATGAGTTGTTTGCGACTGTTCTTTGCCTGATTCTACTAATTTATAATAAGTTAAGTAAGTATCCTTAAATGGATTTACTTCTTTTTTAACGGCTATTTCATTTAGCGCTAAATATTCAATATAGGTTGCAAAACCCTCATCCATCCAAGAATGCTCACTTTCATTAGAGGCCAAAATTTGCTGAAACCAAGAATGTGCTAATTCATGCAGTGCAGTATCTAATAATCCTTCCAATTTCCCGTTTCCAAGCATCAAAGTACACATCGCATATTCCATTCCGCCATCGCCACCTTGAATAAATGAATATTGTTTATAGGGATAATCGCCAACAGTTTTGTTGAATAAATCCATAATATTTACCATTAATGGTTGCAAAGCTTTCCAGTTGTCAATGATTTTTGGATTGTTTTTATAAAGAAAATGTAAATCAACGTTATTGGGTCCTGTGACCACGTCGTGAAGGTAATTTTTATCGGCTGCCCAAGTAAAGTCATGAACCATTGGAGCATAAAAATGCCAAGTCAAAGTTTTGGTGTTCTTTGGATACGCAACGGTAACTCCTGCATCTTGATACCCATGACCTATTTTATTTGGGTTTTGCAAATAACCACTTCCGCCCAAAACATAATCCTTGTCGATAGTGATTTTTACATCAAAATTCCCCCAAACTCCGTGAAATTCCCTTGCAATATAGGGGTCTGCATGCCAACCTTCGAAATCAAATTCAGCTATTTTTGGATACCATTGTGCCATAGACAATTCGACACCTTCAACATTATTCCTACCGGAACGACGAATTTGTATTGGAACTTGCCCGTCAAAATCTAATGTAAAAGTAGTTTTTGAATTGGGTAAAATTGGTTTTGCCAAAGTCACTTCGAGAATCGTTCCCACAGTTTTTGTATTGGCAACAACTCCGTCTTGCTTGAAATTTGAAATTTTCAAATAACCAATTTCATCCGGTTTCAGGTTTTTGATTCTGCTTTCCTTAATTTCCTTGCCGTCCACTTTTATTTTGTTGACCATTCTGTCATCTGGATCTTTGATGCTTTGAAGTCTGGCATCCATTTCACTTCCTGGTTGAAAAGCATTGTTGAGCAAATGATAAAAAACACGTTTTAAAGTGTCAGGCGAATTATTGGCATAAACTAATTCCTGTTTTCCTTTGTATTGGTAATTTTTCACGTTCATAACCACGTCCATTTTATAGTCAACGTGTTGTTGCCAATACCCCGAACTTTGAGCAAATAGATTCCCAAAACTCAGTGAAATAATAGAAAGTAAAAAGATTTTTTTCATAATAGATAAAACAGAAAATGGAAGAGAATTATCTCTTCCATTTTTAAATTAAAAACAAATTGATATTATTTAGACATTTTTTCAGCCATTAACAAAGCGTTGTATGCATTGACAATTTTCCCTGATTTAGACAAAGTAGTAAAAGAACGCACATCAGTTGGTTTTCCAGCAACAATGACGTCAGTTGTGATTGCTACTCCAGAATCCATCAAAATATGCTTTACTTGTTTAGCGGATAATTTGGGATAATAAGAACGAATTAAGGCTGCAACTCCGGCTGCATTTGGCGAAGCCATTGATGTTCCTTGTAAGAACTTGTAAGTATTGTTTGGGGTCGAAGCGTAAATCTTTACTCCAGGCGCAAAAACATCTACATTTATTTTTCCATAGTTAGAAAATCTGGCAACAACTTTATTTCCATAATCATAATTCAATGCGCCAATCGTGATTAAATTGTCAGCGAATTCAGTTATTTTGTCATCAGAATCATTCGGAAAATTGTTTTCAACATCAATGTCTTTTGAGTCATTTCCTGCTGCATGTACGATTAAAACATCTTTGCTTTCGGCATATTTTATGGCATCATAAACCCATTGTTTGTGTGGTGAAAAGTCTTTTCCAAAACTTCCGTTGATTACTTTTGCACCATTGTCAACCGCATAACGAATTCCAAGAGCAATATCTTTATCATATTCATCTCCGTCTGGCACAGCGCGAACGGTAAGAATTTCAACATTGTTTGCTATTCCATCACCACCAATATTATTATTCCTTACTTGAGCAACAATTCCTGCAACGTGAGTTCCGTGCATTATTTGAACTTTTTCTGGACTTATCCCCATTACATTATTGTTTCCGTATTTTGTGTCGGTAATGTCTTCCGGATTGTCTCCTACTACTTTTCTGTAATTCGTTTTAAGATTTTCTCCACTAATCACTTTATCATATCCATCAAGTTCTTTTTGCAATACAGTTTTAAACTCAGGCAAAGTCATTCCAAAAGAATTAACTCGCAGTATCATAGTTTTACTTTTCGCAATTTCAGCATCTTTAGAATCAATAGCATTCACTTCTTCAACTGAATAGCCTGTTTTTCCAAAATATTTTGTCAAAACTACATCTGCATTTGAAGCATCCGATGACATTCCTTCTAAACGAGATTTTCCTGTAGTGGATTCTGCTATTTTTTCATTATTTGCAGCTACTGCTTCATTATAAACAGTCTCATTAACGAGGCTTTTGTTGTTAATGATTCTTTCGTATTCTATATTTTCTTTAGTAATGTCTCCAAGAAAATTCCATCCATGAATGTCATCAATATATCCGTTTTTATCGTCGTCAATTCCGTTACCGGCAATCTCTTTTTTGTTGGTCCAAATAACTGATTTTAAATCTTCGTGTTCAATATCAACGCCAGAATCTACAATTCCTACGATTACTTTCACGCCTTTTTTGTTTTTCAGCAACTCAGCATAAGCTTTATCAACACTCATTCCTGGAATAGTGTCTTTTACTATGTCTAAATGACTCCAGCGTTTTAAATCAGCTTCACTAATGGGAGCCTTTTTTTGAATGTTTAATGGCGCAGTTTCATATAATAAACTTGTGTTGGAAGCAGATTTTGATGCTCCACAACTAGCCAAAACTAGAACTGCAAAACCAGAAATTAAAATAGATTTTAAATTATTCATAAGTTATTTTTTAGGATAATAAATTTTTACACAAAAATATATTTTTTTGTTACAAATTTATATAAAATTAACAATTAATTAAAGATTTCCTCACAACTATAAACATCCTTCAACCGAACCCCTCTTTCTGTTTTTTCGACCGTAATAATTTCATTGTGGGCATCGTGTTCCAAGAACAAATAGTAATTATTATCGGCTGCTGCAGTAAGAAATTTAGCTTTTTCAGGCATTGTCAATAAGGGTCTTGTGTCATAACCCATCACATACGGAACAGGAACGTGTCCGGCTGTAGCCAATAAATCCGCACAAAAAACAATTGTTTTATCCTGATATTTGATATGTGGAATCATCATTTTTTCGGTATGGCCGTTTACAAAGAAAACCCCAAAATCAAGTTCCGATTTCTCGGCAAAATCACCTTCGGGTAGCTGCATAAAATTCAATTGCCCGCTTTCTTGCATTGGTAAAATGTTTTCTGAAAGAAACGATGCTTTTTCACGAGGATTTGGTTTTGTTGCCCATTCCCAATGATTTTCGTTGGTCCAATATTTAGCATTTTTAAAAGCAACCTCATAGCCAGTTTTGTTTTTGTTCCACATCACACTTCCGCCACAGTGGTCAAAATGGAGATGCGTCAAAAAAACATCCGTAATATCATCGCGATGAAATCCGTATTTTGCCAATGATTTATCGATAGAATGTGTTCCCCAAAGCGAATAATACCCGAAAAATTTCTCGGATTGTTTGTCGCCCATTCCATTATCAATCAAAATCAGGCGATTCCCATCTTCGATAAGCAAACATCTTGTAGCAAGATCAATTAAATTTTTATCATCGGCTGGATTGGTTTTGTTCCAAATTGTTTTTGGCACAACGCCAAACATTGCTCCACCATCAAGTTTAAAATTTCCGGATTCTATGGGATATAGTTTCATTTATCAAGGTTGTTTTTCAATTAAATACAAAGTTAACGAATACATTTTCTTTAATGTAAACGCCAAATCAACTTTTTCTATTCAATTATAGTTATAAAAATGTTATGATGTTTGACAAAAAGGCTAATTTGTGATATCTTTGTGCTCTATTTAGACAAATTCTATATAAGCTATGATTAAAGTTTCTGATACTGCCAAAAAGAAAATCATCGATTTAATGAAAGACGATGGTTTTGATGCCGCAAAAGATTACGTGAGAGTAGGCGTAAAAAGTGGTGGTTGTTCCGGTTTGTCTTACGATTTGAAGTTTGACAAAAACAAAGGCGAAGACGATAAAACATTCGTGGACAACGAAATAACAATTGCCGTGGAGAAAAAATCGTTTCTCTATTTAGCGGGAACAATTCTCGAATTCTCTGGCGGATTAAACGGAAAAGGATTTGTTTTCAATAACCCGAATGCAAGCAGAACTTGTGGTTGTGGAGAATCGTTTTCTCTATAAGCCCCCTAACCCCCGAAGGGGGAATTCTCAATGCATAAAAAGTTTAAAATATAAATAATAAATTCCTATTTCCCCTAATAGGAGTTCCCCTTCGGGGGTTAGGGGGCTAATATGTCAAAATACACCGAAGACCATTTACGAGTTGAACTCGAAAGCAAAGAATACGAGTACGGATTTTATACGGATATAGAATCGGATACTTTTCCTATTGGTTTGAACGAGGACATTGTTCGTGCCATTTCCCACAGAAAAGAAGAACCGCAATGGATGACAGATTGGCGTATCGAAGCTTTTCGTGCTTGGGAAAAAATGATTGAGCCAGAATGGGCAAATGTGCATTATACAAAACCAGATTTTCAGGCCATTTCTTATTATTCAGCTCCAAAAGCTATTGATCCTAATAAATCGTTAGACGATGTAGATCCTGAACTTTTAGAAATGTATAAAAAGTTAGGAATATCTGTCGATGAGCAAAAAATGATGAATAATGTTGCTATGGATATTGTTGTCGATTCCGTTTCAGTAGCGACGACATTCAAGAAAACCTTGAACGAAAAAGGAATTATTTTTTGTTCGATTTCCGATGCAATTAAGGAACATCCTGAATTGGTTCGAAAATATCTTGGAACCATCGTTCCCCAAAAAGATAATTTTTATGCTGCATTAAATTCAGCTGTTTTCTCTGATGGAAGTTTCTGTTATATTCCAAAAGGTGTTCGTTGTCCAATGGAACTTTCGACCTACTTCCGTATCAATCAAGCCGGAACTGGACAATTCGAAAGAACATTGCTGATTGCCGACGAAGGTAGTTATGTATCCTATCTTGAAGGTTGTACCGCACCCAGTCGTGATGAAAATCAGTTGCACGCTGCGGTTGTGGAACTTATTGCAATGGACGATGCCGAAATAAAATATTCGACCGTTCAAAACTGGTATCCGGGAAACAAGGAAGGAAAAGGCGGAGTTTTCAATTTTGTAACCAAAAGAGGTTTGTGCGAGAAAAACGCAAAAATTTCTTGGACGCAAGTCGAAACTGGTTCTGCCGTAACTTGGAAATATCCCTCTTGTATCTTAAAAGGAGATAATTCTGTTGGCGAATTTTATTCGATTGCCGTAACCAATAATTTCCAGCAAGCCGATACAGGAACCAAGATGATTCACCTTGGCAAAAACACAAAATCAACGATTATTTCCAAAGGAATTTCTGCCGGAAAATCACATAATAGTTATAGAGGTTTAGTAAAAGTTGGTCCAAATGCGGATAATGCAAGGAACTTTTCGCAATGCGATTCGCTGTTAATGGGAAATAATTGCAGCGCCAATACTTTTCCTTACATCGAAAGCAAAAATCCATCGGCCAAAATAGAACACGAAGCCACAACGAGTAAAATTGGCGAAGACCAAGTTTTTTATTGCAATCAACGTGGGATTCCAACCGAGAAAGCCATTGCCTTAATCGTAAACGGTTTCAGCAAAGATGTATTGAATAAGTTGCCAATGGAATTTGCCGTTGAAGCACAGAAATTACTGGAAATTAGTTTAGAAGGTTCAGTAGGATAATTCAAAAATGGAAAATAAAAAAGTAATAATCGTAGGAACTTCCCGTAATAACGGAAATACAACTAAAATAGCAGATGGAATTGCAAATCAATATGCTATTGATGTAATAAATTTAAATGATTATCAATTTTCATATTATGATTATGAGGGTAAAAATAATGACGATGAATTTCAACCTTTAATAAAATCAATAATAGAAAAATACGACACCATAATTTTTGCTACACCCAATTATTGGTATAATATGAGTGGAATTATGAAGGTTTTTTTCGATAGATGTACTGATATAATTATAATCGAAAAAGAAACAGGAAAAAGTCTTAAAGGGAAGAAATGTGGCGTGATTTCTAATTCTCACGAAGATGAAATTGAATCAGATTTTTATATTCCTTTTCGAAAATCAGCCGAATATTTGGGAATGGAATATATAGGAAACGCTCATTTTAACGCAGATAAATTTAACCCGAAAGATAAAATAGAATTAGCTTTTATATAAAATAAAAAACAATGTTATCAATAAAAAATTTACACGCCTCCATTGGAGACAAAGAAATATTAAAAGGAATCAATCTTGAGGTAAAGGCAGGAGAAATTCACGCGATTATGGGACCAAACGGTGCCGGAAAAAGTACGCTTGCTTCAATCATTGCAGGAAACGAAAACTACGAAGTTACTGAAGGCGAAATCTTTTTAGATGGAGAAGACCTTTCTGATTTGGCTCCAGAAGAAAGAGCACATAAAGGCGTATTCTTATCGTTTCAATATCCGGTTGAAATCCCAGGAGTTTCAGTGACAAACTTTATGAGAACGGCAATCAACGAAACTCGTAAAGCCAACAAATTAGAAGAAATGCCAGCAAACGAAATGCTGAAATTTATTCGTGAAAAATCGGAATTGTTAGAAATTGACCGTAAATTTTTGTCGCGTTCTTTAAACGAAGGTTTTTCAGGTGGAGAGAAAAAACGTAACGAAATTTTCCAAATGGCAATGTTGGAACCAAAATTGGCTATCCTTGACGAAACTGATTCTGGACTTGACATTGATGCCTTGCGTATCGTTGCCAATGGAGTTAACAAATTGAAAAGCGACAAAAATGCCATCGTAGTTATCACACACTATCAAAGATTATTGGATTATATCGTTCCTGATTTTGTTCACGTATTATACAACGGAAAAATTGTAAAATCCGGGGGCAAAGAACTAGCTCACGAGCTTGAAGAAAAAGGATACGACTGGATTAAAAATTTAGTCTAAAGTCTAAAGTCGTAAAGTCAAATGGTATTCAATCATAGACTTTAGGACATTTGACATGAAGACATTAAGACATATTAAATGGAATTAAAAGAAAAACTACTATCGTCTTTTATGGCTTTCGAAGAGCAAATTGATGTTCATTCAGAACTTCACGATTTGAGAACTTCGGCTATAAAAAACTTTGAAAATAAAGGCTTCCCAACTAAAAAAGAAGAATCTTGGAAATATACTTCGCTAAATGCCATCTTGAAAAATGACTTTACCGTGTTTCCGAAAAACGAAAACTCAATTGAATTCAAGGATGTAAAAAAATATTTCATCCACGAAATCGACACTTATAAAGTCGTTTTTATCGACGGAGTTTTTAGCTCGAATTTGTCTTCTACTACGCATCAAGGAATCGATGTTTGTTTGATGTCATCGGCATTAAACAAGCCAAAATATAAGATGGTTATTGACACTTATTTCAACCAAATTGCCAGCAAAGACGAGAGTTTGACTTCGTTGAATACGGCTTTCGCCAATGAAGGAGCTTATATAAACATCCCAAAAAGCAAGGTAGTCAATAAACCTATCGAGATTATGTATTTCTCAACAGGTACTGAAGCGGCACTTTTGTTACAACCAAGAAATTTGATAATTGTTGGTGAAAATTCACACGTTCAAATTATCGAAAGACACCAAAGCCTGAATGGTAATCCTGTTTTGACCAATTCAGTTACGGAGATTTTTGCACAAAAACGTGCTATTGTAGATTACTATAAAATCCAGAACGACAATCACGCAGCCAATTTAATTGACAATACTTACGTTTCCCAAAAACAGGAAACTAATGTATCTGTAAATACTTTTTGCTTTGGTGGAAACCTTACCAGAAACAACCTGAATTTTTATCATTTTGGCGAAAGAATTGTCAGCAACCTCAACGGAATTACCATTATTGGAGATAAACAACACGTAGATCATTATACTTTGGTACAACATTCTACGCCCAATTGTGAAAGTCACCAAGATTACAAAGGAATTTATTCAGATCGTTCGACAGGAGTTTTCAACGGAAAGATTTACGTAGAAAAAGAAGCCCAAAAAACAAACGCTTTCCAAAAAAGCAACAACATTTTATTAGGCGACAAATCAACGATAAACGCCAAACCACAACTGGAGATTTTTGCCGATGACGTAAAATGTTCCCACGGCTGCACTGTTGGGCAACTCGACGAAACAGCAATGTTCTATATGCAACAACGCGGAATTCCAAAGAAAGAGGCTAAAGCATTATTGATGTATGCCTTCTCGAATGCGCTAATCGAAAGCATCAAAATACCGGAATTAAAACAACGAATCACCAAGATTATCGCTACGAAATTGGGCGTGAAAATGGGATTTGATTTGTAGTTTTAACTACAAAGTTCACTAAGGTTTACGCAAAGGGCACAAAGTTTATTTACTCAACTTTGTGCCCTTTGTGATTTTTACTTTGTGTGCTTTACTTCGTCCGTTCGCTATCGCTCGGGTGTGGTAAAGTTTATTTTTTCAAACTCCCCACAATCCCACTCAACAAACCATTAAAATCAAACTCGGGATCTTCTTTTAAACCCATTCGCACAATTACTAAATCGTGGCTTGGGAAAATGGCAACCATTTGTCCTTGATAACCGCTGCAGTAAAACATATTTTTTGGAACATCAGGAAATTTTCCACCCGCATTGAGCCAAAAATGCGCACCGTATTTTCCGTTAGAAGTATTTGTTGGTGTTGCAGCAAATCGAACCCAACTTTCGTCTAGAATTTGTTCACCATTCCAGTTCCCTTTGTGTAAATATAGCAATCCAAATTTTGACCAATCACGAGTTGTTGCCCAGCCGTAAGACGAACCTACATAATTTCCCGCCATATCTGTTTCAACCAACATGGAGTTCATTCCGATTTTGTCAATCAAAGCCGAATACCAAAAATCTAGATATTCCTGATGCGTTTTGAACTGTTTTCTCAAAATTCCCGAAAGTAAATTAGATGTTCCCGAAGAATAATTCCAATGCGAATTGGGTTTAAATTGAGCCGGTTTTTTTAATTGCGCCTTGCTCATATCGGTATCAAGAAAAAGCATTTTTGTCACGTCCGAAATTTTGTTGTAATCTTCTTCCCATTCCAAGCCGCTGTTCATATTGAGCAAATTGCCGATGGTGATTTTTGAACGTTCGTCTTTTGCCCATTCATCGATTGGAGCAGGTTTAAAAACGTCTAATTTTCCTTGTTTTTGCAAGACTCCAAATAGTGCGCTTGTGATACTTTTGGTCATAGACCATCCTAATATTTTAGAATTTTTATTGAAACCCGTGTCGTATTTTTCGGCGATGATTTTGTCTTTATAAATCACGATTACCGAACGTGTTCTTTTATTTTGTTCTCCTTTGGTGTCGAAAGCATTGGCGACAGCCGCATTCAATTTGGCATAATCAATATTTGCAAAAATGGTATCCTTCGGTTCATTGTTACCATACGGAAAAGGTAAATTAGTTGAAATTTTTACTCTTTTTGGAACTTCATACGGTTTCGATACATCAAAATCATCGTTGATTAATGTTGCGCCTAAACCTTCACGGTAAATGGCTTTTTTTTCTTTCAAGCCATAAACAGTAGCCGTTGCAGATTTTTCGTTTTCGTCTATATGATTATTTGCCAAAGTAATCATTTCGATGTCGTTGTCGCCTTTTTCAATCATTTCCAGCGATCGGTTATCGATGAAATGTCCCGAGGCCACGCTTTTGGCTGAAAATCCAGAAATTAAATCCAGTTTGGGATAGGTTGTGTATCCAAAATAAATTAAAAATAGTAAAAGAGCTACACCAAGAAACTTGAATATTTTTTTCATAAGTAGATAATTTTGAAGCAATTTAGTAAAAAACAGTATACTTTTTTTGAACCATTAAGAAATTAAGATAATTAGGCTTTCTTAATGAAACTTAATTGCTTAATGGTTTAATTTTATTAACAAATGTTTGCTAATAAGTCACTCCAAATATATTACTTTTGTATTTAGAATTTTTCTAAATAACAAAATGCTAGATATAAATAAAATTAGAACCGATTTTCCAATACTTTCAAGAACTGTAAACGGAAAACCATTGGTTTATTTTGACAATGGCGCTACCAATCAAAAGCCACAAATCGTTATTGATGCGATTGCCAAATATTATCAGGAAATCAACGCCAACATTCACCGAGGTGTGCATACTTTGAGTCAATTGGCCACCGATGCTTATGAAGTTTCGCGTTCTAAAATTCAAAATCATATTAATGCAAAATTTGCTCACGAAGTGATTTTTACTTCTGGAACAACGCACGGAATTAATGCTGTTGCCAATGGTTTTGCTTCGCTTTTACAATCCGGTGATGAAGTTCTGGTTTCGGCAATGGAACATCATAGCAATATCGTACCTTGGCAAATGTTGTGTGAAAAAACTGGAGCTGTTTTGAGAGTAATTCCAATGAATGAAAACGGCGAATTGATTATTTCCGAATTCGATAAATTATTGTCGGATAAAACCAAAATCGTGACGGTGAACCATATTTCGAATGCTTTGGGAACCATCAATCCCATCAAATATATGATTGACAAAGCACACGAATTTGGTGCAGCAATTTTGATTGACGGAGCACAGGCAGTTCCTCATTTGAAACCCGATGTTCAGGAATTAGACTGTGATTTTTATGTTTTTTCTGGTCATAAAATGTGTGGACCAACAGGAACCGGAATTTTATACGGAAAAGAAGCTTGGCTCAATAAATTACCGCCTTATCAAGGTGGAGGCGAAATGATTAAGGAAGTGACTTTCGAAAAAACCACTTATGCTGATTTGCCTCATAAATTTGAAGCCGGAACACCAAATATTGCAGGAGGAATTGTTTTGGGAACTGCAGTTGATTATTTGAATTCTGTTGGTTTTGAAAATATTCAGCAACAGGAAAAAGAATTGGTAGAATACGGGACGAGAAGATTATTGGAAATTGAAGGTTTGAAAATTTTTGGCACAGCCAAGGAAAAAACATCGGTGATTTCGTTTAATGTTGGCGAAATTCATCCGTATGATATTGGAACAATAATAGACAAACTAGGAATCGCCGTAAGAACAGGACATCATTGCACGCAACCCATTATGGATTTTTTCAAAATTCCAGGAACAATTCGAGCTTCGTTTTCGTTTTATAATACCAAAGAAGAAATTGACGTTATGGTAGAAGCTGTGAAAAAAGCGCAGCTAATGTTATCTTAAAAACACAAACGATATGAAACTATTTACAATGATTTTATTGAGCGTTTTCCTTAGCAAAAGTTGTGAAGGTCAAACCCAAAATGACTTGAAAATAGCCGTTTTGGAATATACTGCTAACACCAGAGGTTTTTATCAGAAGATAAAAATCCAAGATCAAATGGTTTCTGTTTCGAAAGACAGAAGGGGCAACGAAAAACCTGTTGCTACAAAAATTTCTGATAAAGATTGGAAGGAATTGGTGGGCTATTTTGAAAAAATCACATTAGATAGTTTGGCAACATTAAAAGCTCCGTCGGAAAAACGGTTTTACGATGGCGCAGCCATTGCGAATATGAAGGTTGTTTATAAAGACAAAACTTATGAAACGGCTACTTTCGATCACGGTTATCCGCCAGCAGAAATCAAAAAATTAGTTGATAAAATAAATACATTTGCTAAAAAAGAATAATGACAATTAAAGAAATACAAGAAGAAATAGTAGATGAGTTTTCAATGTTTGACGATTGGATGCAACGCTATGAGTACATTATTGATTTGGGTAAAAACTTGCCGTTAATCAAGGAAGAATTCAAAACCGATGACAACCTCATCAAAGGATGTCAGTCGAAAGTTTGGCTAAAAGGCGAAAAAAAAGACGATAAAATAATCTTCACTGCTGATAGTGATGCCATTTTGACCAAAGGAATTATTGCCATATTGATTCGGGTTTTCTCGAACCAAAAAGCTTCGGATATTCTGAATGCAGATATGGATTTTATTGACAAAATTGGCTTAAAAGAACATTTGTCACCAACACGCGCCAACGGTTTGGTCTCGATGATAAAAAATATAAAAATGTACGCATTGGCTTTCGATGCAAATAAATAATAATTTATGGAAACAAAAATAGACACCAATTTGCTAGGAATACAAATCGTTGATAAGCTAAAAACCATTTACGATCCCGAAATTCCAGTTGATATTTACGAATTAGGATTGATTTATGATGTAATGGTAAGTACTGATTATGAAGTAAAAATCCTGATGACACTTACTTCGCCTAACTGTCCTGTTGCCGAAAGTTTGCCAAGAGAAGTGGAGGAAAAAGTCAAATCAATTGCAAATGTAAAAGATGCCGAAGTGGAAATCACATTCGATCCGCCTTGGAGCAAAGATTTAATGAGCGAAGAAGCAAAATTAGAACTGGGAATGCTTTAAATTTAGTCATAAAATTGAAAGTCATAAAGTCTCAAAGTGGTGCCTTTATGACTTTTGACATTAAACTTTAAGACCTAATTATGGAAGAAATTGTAAATAAAGTGGCCAATAGCGCCTTGGAAGTTTTCGATTTGGAAGATTATTATCCAAAGGGAATTCGCGCGCAAATTGATATTTCCGGCTGGCTACTTGAAGGGTTTTTGTTGAAAGAAAAAGACTTTAGAGAGCATCTGAAAAATCACGATTGGTCGCAATACCAAGACCAATATGTGGCTATAAATTGTAGCACTGACGCTATTGTTCCAGCTTGGGCTTCAATTTTGGTTGCTGTGCAATTGGCTCCTTTCGCCAGGAAAATCGTGAACGGAACAATTGAAGATTTGGACTCCTCATTATACGAGGAACTCCTTTCTAAAATGGATTATTCGGTTTACGAAAACAAGGCTGTAATTATAAAAGGCTGTTCGAAAAAACCAGTTCCTATGCGTGCTTATATTTTGGCGGCACACTATCTGCAACCCTTTGCACGAAGCATTATGTATGGCGAAGCTTGTTCGGCAGTGCCATTGTTTAAGAAAAAATAAAATTTCTACTGAATCTATTCAAAACAAAAAGGCCTTTTAGAAATTTCTAAAAGGTCTTTTTTAATTGATATTGTTTATTTATTCTTTCTCCACAGCATCCTTATAATCCGGATACAAAAATTTATTATACGGAAAACGGGTGATATGAATTTGTCGAACGGCTTCATAAAGTCGTTCCCTTAATTCCTCGAAATTTTCTTTTTCTGTAGCCGAAATAAACAAGGCATTTTCTTCACCCACACGATGCATCCAAGAGGTTTTCCATTCATTGAGTGTGAAATGTCTTGGCGTTTTTTCAGTCATTAAATCATCTTCATCGATCGTCAAATGTTTATAAGCATCAATTTTATTAAAAACCATAATGACTGGTTTATTATTTGCTTTTATGTCCAATAATGTTTGATTTACCGATGCAATATGGTCTTCGAATTCCGGATGCGAAATATCAACAACGTGCAATAACAAGTCGGCTTCACGAACCTCATCGAGGGTGCTTTTGAATGAATCGACTAGTTGTGTTGGTAGTTTCCGAATAAAACCAACAGTGTCAGACAACAGAAAAGGCAGGTTTTTTATCACCACTTTTCGAACTGTTGTATCCAAGGTTGCAAAAAGTTTATTCTCGACAAAAACATCACTTTTCCCAATGGCATTCATCAAAGTTGATTTTCCCACATTGGTATAACCTACTAAAGCCACACGAACCATGGCGCCACGATTACCTCTTTGGGTTCCCATTTGCTTGTCGATGGCTTTTATTTTTTCTTTCAACAATGCAATTCTATCCCGAACAATACGTCTGTCCGTTTCAATCTCTGTTTCTCCAGGTCCACGCATCCCGATTCCTCCTTTTTGGCGTTCAAGGTGTGTCCATAAACCAGATAATCTTGGCAACAAATAGATACATTGCGCCAATTCTACTTGCGTTCTGGCATAAGAAGTTTCGGCTCTTTGGGCAAAAATATCTAAGATAAGATTTGTTCTGTCCAAAATTTTGCAATCTATGATTTTGGAAATATTTTTTTGTTGGGAAGGCGTTAACTCATCGTCAAATATCAAGGTCGAAATCTCATTTTCTTTTACAAAAAGATTGATTTCTTCAATTTTTCCGGTTCCAACAAAAGTCTTGGGATTGGGGCGTTCCATTTTTTGCGAAAAGCGTTTCACAACTTGACCACCTGCGGTATAAGTCAAAAACTCCAATTCGTCGAGATATTCCTTGAGTTTATCTTCGCTTTGATTTTGGGTGACGATACCAACAATTGCGGTTTTTTCGAAATTTATTGTTTCTTTTTCTAACATAACTTTAAATAAGTCACAAATTTAGTGATTTGCTAGAGACTTATGGAGTTGTCGACTTATAATAATTAGCTAACTTTTTAGAGCAATCCTTATAAACAATACCTATTCGATTGCCTTAATTTTGGACACCATCAACGCTATCATAAATCCAAAAATGCCAATAAAGGCAAATGAAAATCGCAAGCCAAATAGTTCGGCAATGTGACCAATGACTGGTGGTCCCAGCAAAAATCCCAGGAAACTCACGCTGGAAACTGCTGTCAAAGCTTCGCCTGTTGGAATTGTTGGGTGTTTTCCCGCAATGCTGTAAAGAGTTGGTATAATGGTAGAAACGCCCAATCCAACCACCATAAAAGCGATAGTTGAAGGAATTATGAATGGAAATATTACTGCGGTAAACAAGCCAGATGAAATCATAATCCCGCTGATTTGCATCACTTTTTTTCGTCCAAATCTATTAATTAAGCCATCACCAAAAAATCGACCGCTTGCCATCATAATCATAAAAGAAGTATATCCCAAAATAACCAAAGAACCAGGAACTTTGATAACGTCTTTGAAATAAACACCGCTCCAATCAAACATTATTCCTTCGCTGGCCATACTACAAAACCCAATTATACCTAACAAAATTAAGGACTTATCTCGTTTTCTGAATCCTTTTTCCTTTTCGTATCGGGGAATTTCTTTGGCTTTGATCAAATATTTGAAATTAAAAGCAACGAGCAAAAGTACGAAAGCTGCAACGATTAAAAAATGAATATAGGTGGCGAGATTCAGCGATAACATTCCCAGACCCACTAAAGCACCGGTAAATCCTGCTAAACTCCATACGCCGTGAAAAGAAGACATTATGGTTCTTTTGTAAAGTCCTTCGGTATAAACTCCTTGAGTATTTATAGAAATATTTGATAAGTTTCCGAAAATCCCAAAAGCATATAACCCAAGTCCCAATTGCCAGGCGTTTTGAGCTAATCCTATATTAGTCAAACTAAAAGCATAAAGTAAAGTAGAAAAAGGAAGAATGCGGTGGCTGCCAAAACGGGTTACCAGCTTCCCCGAAAAAAACATCATTGTCAACTGTCCCAATGGCAAGGCAAACAGAATTGTTCCCAATGCTCCGTCGCTCAGGTGTAACTCGGTTTTAATACTCGGAATTCTACTTGCCCAAGTGGCAAAACACAAACCCATACCAAAATAAAACATCGAAACTGCCCAACGAATTCTGGTCAAATACGAAGCTTTGGCATTTTGATACGTTTTCTTGTATTTTCCTTTAGCTTTAAAACTGCCAATAAAATCTAAATCTATCAAACGAATTGTAATTAGAATTAAAAGGGTCAAAAATACAAAATCAATCTTCAACTTATACTTTTGATGCTGCCAACAGAAGATTATATCGTTATTGTTTATAAATTTATTGCTTTCATTTGCTCACTACTCTGAAAAGCCGCTTCAATAATTCGCATCACGTTAACGCCGTCTTCGGCAGTTACAGGTTCAGGTTTGTCATTAGCAATAGATTGAAATAATCCTTCAAAAAAATGATAGTAATTACCTTGTAGCGTTGAGACTTTTTCCTTGATGATTTCACCATTGATTTCTGTGTGCAAAAGTCCTTGGTTATCCTCGGATTCAGCTCCCCAAGTAGTTAAATTTGGTTTCATTCCCAGTTTTAAATTGTCTTCCTGCACATCACCGCGCAGTTTTAGAAAAGAACCCTTTTTCCCGTGAACAATATAAGAAGGAATAGCTTCTCGAACAAAAAATCCGGCTTTTAACCGTACTCTAAAATCAGAATAATAAAGCAAAATATCAAGATAATCATCCACCAACGAACCTTCTCTAGTAATCCGAATATCAGCAAAAACAGCATTGGGCAAACCAAATAAAAACAAAGCTTGGTCAATTAAATGTGGCCCTAAATCCTTTAGAATTCCAGCGCCTGAATTAGCAGTTTCCTTGTGTTGTTTTGGACTCAAAATTGGATTATAACGGTCAAAATGAAACTCGGCTTCGACAATTTCCCCCAACAAATTATCATCTATGATTTTTTTCACAGTTTTGAAATCGCTGTCCCATCTTCTATTTTGGAAAACGGCCAATTTCAAACCTTTTTCTTTTGCCAATTTGCCCAATTCCCGAGCTTCGGCAACGGTGGTCGTGAAAGCTTTTTCAACCAAGGCGTGTTTTCCGGCGAGCAAGACTTTTTTTGCATACTCAAAATGTGTTCCAACGGGAGTGTTCACAATGACCAAATCAATGGATTTGTCCTGTAAAATAGATTCCAATGTTGGATAACTTATGACTTCGGGATAATCTTGCTGTATCAGTTTTTTACTTCTTTCCCAAGAACCCATTAGTTCAAAAACCGGATGGATAGTCAAAAATGGCGCGTGAAAAACTTTTCCGGACATTCCGTAAGACAAGAGTGCTGTTTTTATTTTTTGCATATTATTTTTTTAAAAGTATGACACGAATTTGATTTTGACATCTATGTCAAAGTTCAAAACTTTAACAAAGATTATTAATTGAACTTATATGTCCTTAAATGCCTTATATGTTTCAAAAGTCTAACCATATAAGGTATATAAGATTATTTAAGATGTGCGTATTTAATTAATTTGTGAAAATTTGAAATTTTGTTTAATTATATTTTAGCTCTTTCATATTGTATCGGCCATTTTACATCGACACCAAGTTCTTTAGCAAAATCCAACGCTAAATTAGGATTTCTTAAAGATTCTCTGGCAAACAAAACCAAATCGGCTTGTTCCGTGGCAACAATTTCTTCCGCTTGAATTGCTTTGGTTATTAAACCTACCGCTCCGGTCAAAATTCCGGTTTCATTTTTGATTCTTTCGGCAAATGGAACTTGATAATTGGGTCCCAAAGGAATTTGCTGATGCGTTACCAATCCACCAGAAGAAACGTCAATCAAATCAACCCCTTTTTCTTTCATTATTTTCGAAAGTTGTACTGATTCTTCAATATTCCATCCACCATCCGCCCAATCTGTGGCGGAGATTCTGACAAATAACGGCAAATTATTAGGCCATTCGGATTGAACGGCTTCTAGAACTTCCAGAAGCATACGAATTCTGTTTTCGAAACTGCCTCCATATTCATCAGTTCTGAAATTAGACAGAGGCGAAAGAAATTCATGCAACAAATAACCGTGTGCTGCGTGGATTTCGACCACTTCGAAACCGGCTTTTAAGGCTCTTTTGGTTGCTGATTTAAAATCTGAAATTACTTTTTGAATTCCTGTTTTATCTAATGCTATTGGTGTTTTTTCATTGGAATGAAAAGGAATGGCAGATGGCGCAACGGTATTCCAACCGCCATTGGTTTCATCTAATTTCCCATTTCCTTTCCAAGGTATGGCAGCACTTGCTTTTCTTCCGGCGTGTGCCAATTGAATACCAGGAATTGCATTTTGCGAAACAATGAACCTATTAATTGATTTCAATTTTTTGATATGTTCGTCTTTCCAAAGCCCTAAATCACCGGAAGAAATTCGGCCTTCGGGAGTAACTGCAGTTGCTTCCTGAATAATTAAAGCCGCACCACCTGTGGCTCGACTGCCAAGATGCACCAAGTGCCAATCGTTGGCAAAGCCATCTTCTGCAGAATATTGGCACATTGGCGAAATGGCAATTCTGTTTTTGAATGTGAGACTTTTTATTTGGATGGGCGAAAATAATTTGGAAGACATATTATTGATTTTTAAGAATAGAATAGTACGATGCCGCACAAGATTTTGTAACAAAAAGTAAAGTTAAGGCACATATGGTAAAGGAAAAAAGGAATAGGGGCAATTATTAACAAATTTTTATCGTCTTACCTAAAAGTAAACCTTTGCAACTAGAGCAGAAAGCCTTACTTTTGTGCGCTATACAAATTAAATTAATAAAGAGGATGAGATTAGCTTGCGCTCAGTTCGCTGCGCTCGGGTTTCTTCGTTCCTCGCAATGACAAAGAAATGGAAATAGTTATCAAACTTTCTCAATTTTTATTGAGCTTATCATTACTGATTATACTTCACGAATTAGGACATTTTATTCCTTCCAAAATATTTAAAACAAGAGTAGAAAAATTCTATTTGTTTTTTGACGTCAAATATTCTTTGTTCAAAAAGAAAATTGGCGAAACCGAGTATGGAATTGGCTGGTTGCCTCTTGGGGGCTATGTAAAAATATCTGGAATGATTGACGAAAGTATGGACAAGGAACAAATGGCTTTGCCTCCTCAACCTTGGGAATTTCGTTCAAAACCAGCTTGGCAACGATTGATTATTATGCTTGGTGGTGTTATTGTAAACTTCATTCTGGCCTTTGTGATTTACATTGGGATGGCTTATGCTTATGGAGATATGTACCTCAACAATTCAGAATTAAAAGATGGAATTGCGGTTACTAGTCCTGTAGGTGAAGAATTAGGATTTAAAACTGGGGATAAAATAATTGCTATTGATGGCGAAAAAATTGCTCATTTTGATGAAATTCCACTTAAACTCTTGTTTTCAAAATCAGCATTGATTGTTCGTGATGGAGCAGAACAAACCATTAATTTCCCGGTGGATTTAATTGACAAAGTATTGAAAGGAGAAAAAAACACTCGTTTCATTGGAATTAGAGAACCATTTATGGTAGGAAAATTGACGGATTCATCTACAAACAAATCACTTCAACCCAAAGATGTTATCAAATCAATTAACGGCACGCCTACAAAATATGCTGATCAGGTTGTTGCATTTGCAAAAACGAATAAGAATAAGACTGTTGATGCTGTTGTTTTAAGAAATGAAAAAGAAGTCCCTGTAAAAATTAATATCGACAAGGAAGGTAAATTAGGAATATATGCAGCTTCGGTTGGAATTAAAAGTCTTGAAAAACTAGGGCTTTATAAATTCAGCACGCAAGAATACGGTTTCTTTGAATCATTCCCTGTAGGAATTGAAAAGGGTACAAACCAATTAGTAGGTTACGGTAAACAACTAAAAGCGATTTTCAATCCAGACACAGGTGCTTATAAAGGAGTGGGTGGTTTTAAGGCTATTTTTGATATCTTTCCTAGCACTTGGAGCTGGGAAGTCTTCTGGAATATCACCGCTTTATTGTCAATAATGCTCGGTGTAATGAATTTATTGCCCATTCCGGCACTTGATGGTGGTCACGTAATCTTTTTATTATACGAAATGATTAGTGGCAAAAAACCAAGCGACAAGTTCTTAGAGAACGCCCAAATGGTTGGTTTCTTTCTACTTATAACTTTGTTATTGTTTGCTAATGGGAACGATATTTACAAGGCAATTGTGGGACATTAAAATAAATTAAAAATTTTATAGATTTTATTTGCTTCAAAAAAATTAAGCCTTATATTTGCACCGCTTTAAAAGTGAAACACACTTTCCTTCTTAGCTCAGTTGGTTAGAGCATCTGACTGTTAATCAGAGGGTCCTTGGTTCGAGCCCAAGAGAGGGAGCTTTTTAAAAGACTTTACATTTTGTAAGGTCTTTTTTTTTGGCTATAAGTCAATGAAATTAGTGCTTTCCAAAGTTTTATTAAAAAGTGGATTCTACAGTTTGACAACTTTGACAGGTTTTTTGATGAAAAAAAGGTTCCCATAGAGGTTCCCATCTAAAATCTCGAGGTTCCCACTTTAATAATCCGAATTCGTATGCCAATTGTCTAACTCAAAACAATTGGAAAATGCACCAAGAAAAAACTACAATTTTATTTGTAATCAGTCCGACCAAAATCAATCAAAAAGGATTATGTCCTCTTAATTGTAGAATCACACTCAACAAAGAGCGAAAACAATTCACTACTGGGCTTTTTGTTAACCCTATCTTCTGGGATAACAAACTTCAAAAAGTAAAAACTCAAGAATATAAATTTATCAATGGCCAAATAAAGCAGATTAAAACCAAGATAGATAACATTGTATTAGTTATCCAACTTCAAGGCGGAGATTGTACTCTTGATAATATCTATAATAAATACATTGGTAAAGAAATTAAAAAGAAGGAATATATCCTCTCCTATTACAAGCAGTATCTCTTCAAAATTAAAAAACTTGTAGGATTAGAAATCAAAGATAACACCTATAACAAATTCGTTTACGTTGGAAACCATTTAGAAGCATTTATAAAATGGAAGTTTAAAAAAGCAGATTACCTCCTAGAAGAATTAAGCCTACAGTTTTTGGATGATTTTGACTACTATTTAAAGACCGAGAAGAAACAAGAGCAAATCACTATTAATAAAACCATTCAAAGGCTCAGAGCGCCTATAAAACAGGCTATTTCAGAAGGTTATTTGGACAGAGACCCATTTATACTTCATAAGTCCAAAACAGTCCGTAAAGTTGTTATTTTCCTTACTACAGAAGAACTCAAGACCCTTGAAGAATCTGTACTACAACAAAAAAGATTAAGTATGATTCAAGATCTTTTTATCTTCTGTTGTTACACTGGATTAGCTTTTAACGAAATGGCTCATCTAGAAAAGCAGCATATCCAAATCGGTTTCGATGGTGTAAACTGGATTAAAATGAAACGAGAAAAAACACAACGTCTAATCTCAATACCAATCCTTCCAAAAGCACAAGAAATCATTGGAAAGTATTTAACGGAAAGTAATGGCATATTTCCTCCTATAAGTAATCAGAAATTCAATTCGTATCTTAAAGAGATTGCTGACATTACTGGGATTGAAAAAAAACTTACCCACCACATTGCAAGAAAGACATTTGCTTCAACTGTTCTCCTGTATAATGATGTTCCAATGGAAATTGTATCAGAACTACTAGGTCATTCTAATATGACAATAACTCAAGAAAGCTATGGGAAAATTGTTCAGAAGAAAGTTAGTGACGCAATAAAGAATCTTGCTGAAAAATTAAAATGAACATTTATAATCCTGACTAGCACTATGTTTTTAGTTGGTCAGGATATTTATTTTCAAAATAAACCACCCCTTTACGGAAAACCGTAAAGTAATGTCAAAATAGGATTCTAAATTTGAGCAGAAAAGACAATTATCTGCCTTTATCAGAAAGCAAATAATTCAGAGACATCAATTTTCAAAGTTTTGGAAATAGCATACAAAGTTGTTACCGAAGTGTTTATAACACCTCTTTCAATTCTGCTAATCTGAGAAATTTCAACACCCAGCTCGTTTGCCAATTGTTCTTGTGTGAACCCTTTTGCTAAGCGAAGTTGACGAAGTTTCCCGCCAAAGCTAATTAAAATGCTTTTTTTATCTTGATTATCCACGAAATAAAATTCGACGAATAATGTAATTAATACATAGGCATATTTGCTTATATTTGAAATTAAAAAAATGGAGTCCAGAAACCAAAAAAACGGGGCGAATCTGAAAAGCCTTACGAGTAAGAAACAAAGAAAATAAAAATGAAAGAAACAATTACATTCAAAAAAACATTAGCATTATTGCTAATATGTATTTTTTCCATAGTTTCTGGTTGTAGCTCAGATCAGTCAGGAGATATTAGTGGAAAAGCTACAATTATTGGGAAATGGCACAATTACAAAAGGGTAGAAAACAACGTAACCTACACAGACACTGGATCGAGTCCAATTAGTAATTTAAATTACGAGTTTCAAAATAACTCCTGTATCATTACTGAAGATGGATATAAGGAAAATTATATTTATAAAATAGATGGAGACTACATTAAATATTACAATCCACAAACAGAAGTATTAACTGGATCTGAAAGAATAGTGACATTAACTGTTGGAGAATTAGTCGTGGTAAATCAATACAATAGTAATGAATTAATATACTTTAAAAAGCTATAAAACAGCCTATATAATTCTAGACAAAACGAATGAAAAATACTATTGGTGAGTCTTATCAATACTTTTATTAAAAACCAGATAAGATATTGTTTCACAAAAATTAAAATAAGGATGCTGAAAACGGAATAGAGTAATAAATTTTAAAAAATAGAATTATGTTAATACTAGCTTGTATTATTTATGTTGTTATCTCTTTTATAGCTGGCCCTCTTTGGCCTTTGCAATTATTAGGAGGCAAAGCAGGACCTCTTGGGTACTTGTTATTAATATGTTGGATAGCTCTCTTTATTGTAGGACTTAATTCGTGACAATATCCAATAATATCTCAATTCAAATATGAATAGTTAAAGAATTAATCAACAAACTTTAAAAAAATGGCTGAGATTATAGCTGCAAAATGCAGAGTTTGCAATTTTGAAAATACCTTTAAATACGGAGGCAATAGATTTAGTTATCAAACTTATTGTTATGTTCCTGCAATTAATATAGAAACTAACGAATTTGAGAATGTAAATCACGTTGAATTTGAAAATAATCCTAAATATATATTCTATTCAGATAAAAAATTAAAAGGGGATAACGAAGGAAATAACACTATGGACAATTTTGATTTGAAGCTAAATACTTTAAATAATTATTGTCCAAAATGTAAAAATTTTTCACTCGATTTCAGAATTACAATTTATTATTGACTAGAAAGCACTATGCACAACAGTATGTATTTAGTGGCAAACATCTAAAAATATTGCAAATAAGAAAATGACAACAATCGACAATATAGAATTAGATGAGAATAACGTAGAATTTAATTATGCTTCTGAATTTGTGAAGCATACTGATAAACTCGTTTATTTAACTGGAAAAGCAGGAACTGGAAAAACAACTTTTTTAAAGTCATTAAAAAATAATACATCTAAAAACACTGTAGTATTAGCTCCAACTGGAGTTGCTGCTATAAATGCTGGTGGACAAACAATTCATTCCTTTTTTCATTTACCATTTGGTCCATTTGTAGTAAATGACAAAAGATTAAGAACAGGTAAAGAACTCGGAGATTTAGACAATACAACAATTTATAGCACTTTTAAATACAGAGATGATAAGAAGATAATTATCGAGCAACTCGAACTTCTAATTATTGATGAAATTTCAATGGTAAGATGTGATACACTTGATGTTATTGATAAAATATTAAGAGTTTTTAGAAAAAAACCGTTTTTACCATTTGGTGGCGTACAAGTTATTTTAATTGGAGATACTTTTCAGCTTCCTCCTATTGCAGATTTTGCTCAATGGGAAATTCTAAAAAATTATTATGAAAGTCCATTCTTTTTTAGCTCAAAGATTGTTGCTGAAAATAAACCAATTTATATTGAACTTAAAAAAATATACCGACAAAAAGAACAAGAGTTTATTGATTTATTAAACAAAATAAGAGTAAATCAAATAAATGAAATAGAACTTAACGATTTAAATAAAAAATATAATCCAACTTTTTCATCTAATGGAATTGACAATCATATAATTCTTTCAACAACAAACGCTCAAGTAAACCAAACGAATGCGACAAAATTAGATGAATTAAAAAGCGACACTAAAATTTTTGAAGGAGAAGTTACAGGAATATTTCCAAAAGACAGTAAAGGAACTTTTGTGTTGCCAACTGAACAGAATTTACATTTGAAAATCGGTGCACAAGTAATGATTTTAAAAAATGATTCAGGCGGAATTAAAAGATATTTTAATGGGAAAATTGGAAAAATTTCATCACTTGAAGACAATAAAATAATTGTAGAATTTTCGGATGAGAATAAGGTTCAAATAGAAAAAACATCTTGGAATAATATACAATATATTTGGAATAAAGAAAAGCGTAAAATTGAAGAAACAACAATTGGAACTTTTACACAATATCCATTAAGATTAGCTTGGGCTATAACCGTACATAAAAGTCAAGGTTTAACATTTGAACGGGTTTACGCTGATTTAGGTTCTGCATTTGAAGATGGTCAAGTTTATGTTGCTTTAAGTCGTTGCACTTCGTTTAGCGGACTTGTATTGAAATCACAAATTCCAAGAAATAAAATAAGGACAAATAATAAAGTTCTTGAATTTGCTACAACAGAAACACCAAGTACTCTAATAGTTCAAGAATTAAATTCAGGTAAAGCAGATTATTTTTATAGAAGAATTCGTGAAGACATAAAGGCATTACATTTTAACGAAGCATATGGCAATTTTATCAAAGCACTAAAATTCAGAAATGACATTGAAACAGAAATATTTAGAAAATATTTTGTAACAACTGCCAATAAGTTTGTTTCATACAAATCAAAGCAAGAACTTTTATTTACTGATTATCAAGAAATAAAATCAGAAAAAGAAGAGATTAAAGCAAACCTATTTATAAATAAAAATGAAAACATTGAATTTAAAAACAAAATAGAAGAACAAAACAAAGGATTAAAAATTTTGTTAGACAAAATTCAAGGTTATGAAAAAATCGTTGAAAATGAATTAAACAAAACGAAAAATCTTAATGATGAAATTGTACAATTGAAAATTGAAAACGAAAAATATACGTCTGAAAATTTAATATTTAAAACAGAAATACAACATTTAGAAAACAAGAAAAACGAACTGAAAAAGATAAAAGAATCTAAAATATTAGAAATAAATCTTTTAAATAAAGAAAACAATAAACTTGAGCATAAAATTTCCAGCTTTGAAAATGAAATAATAGAACTTAAAACAAATCAAAATATTTTAGAAGATATTAATCGAAAAAGTCAAATTGAAATTGATAGACAACAAAAACTGAAATGGTTCCATAAACTAATAGGAAAGAGATGACCCTGGCATTAACAGTCGTTTTATTAAATTAGGATTTTAGTCTTAATTTAAAATGGTTTTAGACTTGCAAAGTTCTTTCTTTAACCAAATATTGAAGCTTTTAAAATATGTAATCCTGGAAAGCACAGCGACGTTCTCTTTTTAAATAAAGAAACTGAAGAATTTGTTATATGGTGGCTTATGATGAAGTTATTTAGAAGTGGAAATCTTCAGGTAAAATTTGATTGATTTAGTCCAAAAACAAGATAGTGTTTTCAAAAACCTACTAAATTTTAGTATTCAATAATAATAATTTAAACTTCAAAACTATGGGAAAAATACTCAGAGGAAAATGCAAAAGTTGTGACTTTGAAAAGGAATTTAGTTTTGGGGGTGATAGAAGTAATTACAAAACAGTTTGTATGTTGCCTGCTATAGATAAAGAAACTGGGGAATTTGTGGAGTTGAATTACTATGATCATAAAAATACCAAGTCAAATTATCTTTTTTACAATGACAAAAAACTTAAAAAAAATGAATTGGAATCAGATTTCCAATGGCGAAGTTTTGAGGTAATAATAAACCAGAGGGATAATTTTTGTCCCAAATGCAAAACCTATAGCTTAAACTTCTATTTAGAATACTTAACAGATTAAACTCCAACATAAAAGCAACTGTAACGGTTGCTTTTTTCTTTTTAAAAATTTCCTAAAAAATTTTTTTTACAACTTTTTTCAACGTGAACGCTAGTAAAGACCAATTCAAGCCCTGACTTCAACAAGGCTTTGGGCGTTACCCGTACCTGAATACTTGAGTAGTTGAATCTTATCTCAGGGAATTCAGGTATTGGCAAATCCTAAATTGTTTAATCTTATAAATCACAAAAACTATGGTAAGTGTAATTGGTTACAAAACATTCGAAAAAGAGGATGGAAAAAAATTCTATGGGCTTATTGTTCAAGGAGAAATTGAAGCTGCTAAAAGTCAGCAAACAGGGAAAACGTATTTCACAGCTAGAACAGCTACAGTACCAACAACATTTGATGAACAAACCTGTCAGGGCTTGGTTGGAACTAAAATTGAAGGGCTTGTGAAAAAATTGGAAACAGATCCTTATGATTACACAGTAAAAGATACTGGAGAAATCATAGAACTGAATCACCGATATGAATATATCAGTGAGGAAGACAACATTATTGAAACAAATCTTGTACAGCCTGAATTAGTCATTCACTAATCCAAAAATGGTCAAGAGATATAAAGGAGCTTCAGAAATGGGGTTCCTTTTTTTGTTTTAAAAAAAACACATACAGTATAATTTTTTAATTAATAATCTATAATATTAAACACTATGAAATTACAAAAGGCAGAACGCCATCAAGTAAAATTAAGAATTGGACTTTCAGGTCCAAGCGGATTTGGAAAGACCTATTCCGCATTACTATTAGCCTATGGTATAACAAACGATTGGAACAAAATAGCACTCATTGATACTGAGAATAAAAGTGCAAGTCTGTATTCCCATTTAGGAAGGTTTAATGTCTTGTCATTAGACGAGCCATTTACGCCTGAACGTTATATTAAAGCCATAAACGTATGCGAGGAATCAGAAATAGAAATCATCATAATTGATTCGATTTCGCACGAATGGCAAGGCAAAGGAGGTTGTTTAGACATTCACGAGAGTCTCGGTTCTAGATTTCAAGACTGGGCAAAAGTAACGCCAAGACATAACTCTTTTATCGACGCCATCATTCAATCAAAATGCCATATTATCACAACTTCTCGTAGCAAAGTTGATTACTCACTAGATAAAGATGGTAA